>DYIT01000070.1 GCA_020723505.1 Candidatus Kuenenia stuttgartensis | reverse complement strand
GGACGCGGAGCTTGCCGATCCCATGAGCACGCTTAAGCTCGGAGTTCGTTGCCTCTGTCCATTGCTTTTTCCCGGCCTGAGCGGTAGAATGGACTCCTGTATTGTAGAGACAGGCAACATGGAAGGGTCATACGGGAAATCCTGTCCTTTTATCCTTGTTATCCTTGCAATATTAATATCGGGATGCGGTTATATCGAGGAACGCGCTAGAGATTTTGGTGATTGCTTTAAATTATCTGTAGGAGCAGGTTTTGGAGCGCATGTCGAGGCTCAAATATTAATGGCGAAAATTGGGACTGGATATTGGTGGGGTTATTCTATTGGTTTAAATAGGAAGAGTGAATTAGGAATATGGCGAGAGGAAGATGCAGGAATACCTCTAATTTCTATTATAAGTGAATCTGGGCCATTTAGCGAAGGGAATGTTTTCCGGTCATCATACGCTGAACAATGCAGAATAATCAGTAATTATGAAGAAGGTAATGGTACTTATACATCCGCAGAAGAATGTTTACTTGTGCTGTTGAAATCAAAATATATCGCTAAGGAACGTAGACTTTGGGTTAGCTGGACAGATGCATTCTGGATCCAAGCTACAGCCAGCTTATTCGTTCAAGTGCGAGTAGGTTTCAACATTGCGGAATTTATCGATTTTGTACTAGGTTGGTTTGGAATAGATATTGCCAAAGATGATAAATTGAGTAGATAGTTACGATCCTAAACCTTTGTATCGGATATTCGTGTCCTTTCGGCAAGCGTGATAAATTCGGGGTAATGCCGAGGATACTGCGGGAGCTTCCGCTCTCATGAGCGATTCCCGGAACCGGGACAGGCAAATTGGAGGGTTTCCCATGCATCGATCAATCTTCCTGCTTTTTTTAATTGCTGTTCTACCCGGACAGGCAATGGCGGTATCGGGGGATGAGGAATCCTATTCCCCCGGTGAGAAGAGGATTCTGGAGGAGGTCCAGGCGCTCAAAAAGGCGGTGGAGGCGCTCGAGAAGCGCCTTTCGGAAATCGAGAAGCGGCTGGAGGATTCGGAGGGACGATCCCCGACCGAGCCGCCGTTCTTGCCGCGTGGATTCCGCCGCGGGGACCAGGAGAAATTCAAAGGCATCACGTTGCCCGAGAAGCCCACAAAGGAGCAGGTCAGGGAGTACGTACGGAAAATCATGGATGCCTCCAGGGGCCAGAGGATGTTCTCCACCAATGATCCCCAAATCGAGCTTCTTATGGCGATACCCGGGGAGCACAGGGACGTCCTCTTTGAAGCCATCGGAAGGGAGAACCGCGGGCTGGCTGACTACCACGTGCTGGAAGCGCTGAAGCAGCTTGCCTCAGAAGACGATATACCTCTAATCAGGAAACTTCTGCCGTACAAGAGGGGAATCGTAGCCATAGTGATTGCCAGAGGGTGGGAGAAGAAGGTGGAGGACGTGCTCGTGCGCGAGCTCGATGACACCAGCTCGTTCTTGCCCTGCGAGTGGATAACGGCGGTCGCGAATCTCAGGAACCCATCGACCTACGCCAGGCTTCTCAGGTTCCTGGTCGACGGCCCCAATCCGCACATGACGATTGAGGCTATAGAGAGCATCCCGGATTTTCCCCGCAAGGATTTCGAGAAGGCCGTGAAGGACCTATGGAAAAAGCGGAATTCCGATTCGGCGGATTCGCCCCCCTGCATGGAATTCGGAAAGGTTGCCGTGGCGAAGGCTGCGGCCAAAATCGGGTGCATTGACGCGCTCGAGTACTGCATCCTCAAACTGAACGAGAAGAAAGCCTCTGCCTTTGACGGCACACAGGACCTGCGGCCATTCGTGCTGCGACTCGTGCCTGTCCAGTTCTCCAACAGGGAACTACAGAACTGGTTCGAGGAGAACGGCGACAAGCTCTTCTTCAACAGGGAGACCGGGAAGTACGAAATCGGTAAGGGTGTTGAGGAGGATTATTGATTCCGCCGCAAAACCGGATGCAAGTGAAGGAATTAGTCTACGTGCTCTTCACTACGCCGCCATGGACGTGGAAGTCAGTATGGCGGAGCATCTTCTGAAGGCCGTTGCCGACGTGAATGCGACGGATGACAAAGGGCCGAAAGGCAAATCGCGTTAATAAGGAACCACCTATGAAATATGCATTGATTCCAATTCTTCCTGCAGTCGCTGTTCTTCTAATCACGAATCCATCCTTCAAGAGCGAGGCTCAGACCGGTTCAGCAGACGTGCGGGTAGGGTTCGTCAATTTGAAACGTGTCTTTGAGAAATACAAGCTGTCCCAGGAAATGGAAAAGAAAATTGAAAAATACCAGGGTGAATGCCAGGAACATATTGACAGATTGAAAAAGGAGAAAAGCGAGCTTGCTTCCAAGCTTCAGAGCCTGCCACCTGACCACAATGAATACACAGAGGTGCAGAGCGCCTTGGAGGAGTTGAACAAGCGAATTATAAATGAAGAGAGTAACTTAAAAAAGAACATCGTTCGGCAGCTTAAGGATGCCACCAAGGCAATCTACAAGGATATACTAAAGTGTTGCGAAGAATGCCGGGAAGATAACGGATTGATGATGTTGATGACTGTTGTGCCTGGTGAAATTGAAGGTGATACGCATGTGGAATTGACCTACAAAATCAATTCCCGCCAGGTTATCGCATGGGACAGCAAGATGGAATACACTGATGAAGTAATCCGGCGATTGAATACGAAGTAGGCCTGTATGGATTCTACCGGACCTCGAGGAAGCCTTGAATGCAACGCGATAGACACATTACCATGCGCCCCTGCGTGAAGTACTTAGCCGGGAATCTGCAGTTTTCGCCCATTTCCAGGTGTTTGTGCGCTAGCGAACCAGGTGCCGTTGCTTTTTCCCGGCTATAGCGGTAGAATGGACTCCTGGTTGGTGAAGGCAGGCGACATGGAAGGGGCATATGGGAAATCCTGGTTGAGGTTTAAGGTCTGTACGGCAAAGCTCATCGCTTCAATCTTCCTTGCAGCGTTCGTGCTGTTCTGGACGAGTCTGATTGCAATTGCCCCTTGCGCATCTGGCGAAGAGGGCGGATCCGGTAATCCCGCCCGAAAGCAGGGACGTCTGGGAATCCGGAAAGCCTCCGACGACGATCGCAAGAGATGCGAGGAGCAGGTGGGGAAACTGGCGGAGTTCTTCGCAGGATACGGGGAGGACGTACAAGACGTCAGGGCCAAAGAGTTCCTCGAGGGTGCGATACCGAACTCCGCGGTGACGGGAGGAGCGGACTGGCCGGACCCGCTCAAGTCAATAAGGAAAATACAGTCGATTTTCACCGGCGACAAATCCGTGCGCGGCCTTGCATGGTCGAGGTACTCCCTCGACGGCCTCTTCCGGCTCAACCAGCGCCTCAACGCAGCGCTGGAAAAGGGTGGTTTCCACGTTCTATTATGGGAGACCGAGGACAAGGGCAGGGTGCACTTAAACTGCATCGCAGGTGAACTGATGGACCTGGAAAGTGACGAGCCGCTGCGGATTTGGGGAAACCCGGTCAAAACCGAGTCGACAATCCTGGGCAGGCTCCTCGTCAGGTACCCGAAGGACGCGCTTGAGAAAACCCCGTCATTCACGAGCGACCGCAAGATGGTCTACCACCTTGCTGAAATCCACAGGGGCAGGGCTCTGGGAATCTGGAAAAGGCTCGAGTTCCTGAGGGACAACGGTGTGGATTTCAATCGCGACAGAATCGAAAGCGAACCTGCGCTTGCGATGCTCAAGGATCTCGATGGTTCAATCACGAAACTCTCCTTTTCCGCCTGGCGCGACCTGTACAACGAATGCAGCAAGGACCGGTCCCGTAAGGAGGCATCCTCCGCCTTTCGCGATTCCTGTGTCGAGTTCCTGCTGGATGATTCCGACCTGATGGAACAGATTAGGCTTCAAGACACCCAGGGGAAATCGAGGAAGGATCCGGTAGACGCGCGGGTGCGCTGGGTTCTGGCTCTCATCGTCCATGCGAAGCGCCCGATTGCCTGCCTCGCGGCGGAAGCGTCCCTTCTATCCTCACAAGAAGGTTCCAGCGAGCGCAAGGCTGCCGAGAGGCTTGTCACCCTGCTCCTCGAACAGTCATCAAAATCGGAACAGGGAGCAGGCCTGGACAATTCGCGAGCTCTACCTGCGGAAAGATTGGTCGAATTCTGCGGAATGACTCCCGATGATCTCCGGAAATCCGCGGAGGCGGCCTGGAAAAAGATATCAGGCGGAAGGAAGTGAAATCAATTTCGTGGTGATATACCACCAGGCAGAGGTGCAATACGGGAAATCAGGATCCGTCACCGACCGGCATGGTCGAAGTATACAGGGCGGTCAATCTGAGGCAGGCTCTTGTTATCAAGGCCGCGCTCGAAGGCAGTCATATAGATGTATTCCTCGACAATGAACACATCCAGAGCCTGACATACGGTATCTCATCGATTGTTTCCATGTCCCCCGCCATCTACGTACCAGCAAAGGACGTCGAGAAGGTAAAGCAAATCATAGCGGGTATCGAAGGCGGGCAAATTGAAGCACGTGAAGAAATCGACAGGCAGTGGGACGAGGAAGATGAACCAGAGCAAGGGGAAGCGGTCGAGGATTATGCCCGCCAGTACGAAAAGGTAAGCATCCCCGGGCTGTTCATCAATGTCTTAAGGTCCGCATGGGAGATTAAGCGTCTTCTTATCCTTGTTATTGCGATTCTGTCACTGGGCCTCATTCTCAGCCTTTTTAAATTAAACAAATCAGATTTGCATGTTCCCAAGATATATCAAAAAGACCTTGACCGGGTGAAGTGTATGGATTTGGCGCTGATTTTTGCGGAGGCTTTGGCGTCACGGGATTACGGCAAAGCATACTCAATGACAACTATACGTTATCAGCAAGGTCACACAGTAGACCAGATTCGGGATTCATTCGAGGCGATAATTCCGTTTGACTGGAACATGATCGGCCCTATTGATCTGGATAATCGTTATTCCTCCTGGGGAATACCATGGACAGTCGGGGTCAGTATCGGCGGATGTTTCAGCTCGGGAATACAGGTGTTTATCGCATTTGAAAACAAGGATTACAAGGTCATCAGGTTTTCAATCTATACCAACTCAAGGCTGAATCAAGATTGAGTACGATCCATTGCTTTTTTCCCGACCAGAGCGGTAGAATGGACTCTTGGGTAGCGATGAACTCCCTGAAGGCGATCGATGAACTCAAATCGGATGATTCCTCAAAAGGCAGTATTGCAGTCCTGAACGGATTGGCATGGCTGGACAAGCATGAAATAAAAGAAATGCGAGGCAAACCATGGTCATAGACGCACTGGTTGTCAAATCACGATTATCATTCACCGTCTCTCTCTTCTGCATTCTGTTCCTTTCGGTTCCAGCGGCAGTAGGTGAGGAAAAAGCCGACCTGCCCCAATACCTCGACAGACTGATTAACGAGGCTGAGAAGGCGGACTTGAAGTTGGCAACAGAGACCGCGGAAATCATCGAGGGGAATCCCGCTGGCTCCTGTGACATCATCCTCGCCAGGATGAAGACGGCGGGAGGAAACGAGAAAGCGCTGGCTGTGTATTTCTGGGCCCTTGGATGGACGCACGATCCCCGCGGGGCGGAGGCGATACTGGAGACAATCAAGTCCATCAAGTCCAAGGACCTCCTGAGGAAAGCCGCCGAAGCGCTGTCCCGCATCGGCGGGGACAAGGCCGGGGAATATCTGACCGGACTCCTGGATAGCACTTCCGACAGTGATGAGAGATTCGCAATCTTCAATCGCCTCGCATGCATCAAGTACGTCCCTGCGCTTCCCAAGATGATCGAGATACTCAAGGAAAACTGGAAGGAGTACTACTGGCACCAGATGTTCGTCTTCGGGAAGATGGGGGACGCATGCGTTCCTTTCCTCATAGGAAAGCTCAAGGACGAGGACCGCAATATACGATACAACGCCGCCATGGTGCTGGGCGAATGGCTTGCTGCACCGGAAGCCTCGGAGTCATTCCGTATCATGTTCTCTGCCGAGAAGGACGCTGACGTTCGGATGTCCTTTCTCGCAGGAGTAGAGTACACATCGACGGACATCGGGGAGATGAAGGCATTCTTCAAGAAGGTGGTTTCGGAAAGCAAGGAGACCGGGGAAGTCAAGTACGCGCGGGAATCCATTCGAAGGCTTGCGGCGGTTGAGCTGTCGCTGAAGATGTTGAAGAGCATGAAGAAACCGGACGCCGAAGCCTTCAGGAAGACGTACTCCGGTCTTTGGAAGTCATTCGGCAGGACCGGGAACTGGCGTGTTCTCCTGAACTGCAGTACGTTGGACGCTGAGACTGAATTGAAGAAGCTGAGAGAGCGAATCCTTTTGCGGGACTCCGATGAGGCTTTCTACGACTACAGGCGTGTGAATGAAATAATCATTCTCAACCGGCTGATGGGAGTCGTGACGACTGCGCCGAACGGGAAGCAGCCGCCAAGCGAAACACAAGGCCCGACGGACTCCAAGACCGTTGCGGAAAAGATGAGTACTCCCCGGGGAGCGGTGGAGTTCCTCGCAGACGCGCTCAGGAGGAAGAATATGGCGGACATCAACGCGGTCTTCCTGAAAGAGGACCGCGTCTATTTGCCTGGAAACTGCGAAAATATCGACCCTCCAGTATCCTTCGAGATAACGGCTGAGGTTGGTCGCGGCGAAATCGTCAGGATTGAAGCCCAAGTCGAGACCAAGGAGTCAAAGGGAGTCAGGAATACCAGGTCGTTCCTCATGCGCAAGGATGGAACGGTATGGTTTGTCTGCGACTATTTCAAGAGGGGTGAGCGCAGCTATCACAGGAATCCGGAATGCAACGAGGACAAGGACGACGTCAAGGGAGGCGGCAGGCTCAGGATTGCTGAGAACGAGAGTATTATCATTCTGCCGGTAGTCCTTCACATAGGGGCGTCTGAAGATATGTACACCGCCTTCCATGGAACGCTTCTCGCAGAAGCTCTGAAGGCCAAGGGCAGGTTCATGCTGCTGGACCCGGTGATTCCGGACCAGGTCAGCAGCCGTATGCCTAACAATCACAGCCTTTGCGGCAACTTCATATGGCTCGCCCGCAGCGGAAGGTGGAAATACCCCGAAGGCGACGAGCGTTCGCGGGACATCAAGATTCTTGACGGCTTGTTAGATGACTTCAAGGGACTGATTGGAGAATTCAACGCGAGGATGGGCGTCAATGTTTCCCCGAAGGTCAGGTACCTGTCAATCGTGCACTTGGACAAGGCGAAGATGTTCTTTGGACTTGTAGATGCGTGGAACGCATTCGGAGGATTGTGGGACCCCATTGAAAAGAGGATGGCCAGGGCTTTCGACGTGTATATTCCCGTCCCCGAGGACGAAAAATCCAGGATCGGTTTCGTTTCGGACCTGGCTTCAAGCCTGACAAGCCTCACCTACGAGCCGCTGCGCGCGGACTAGGGAATCTGAAATCTAAGCATTCGTTCGGGCTATGGGGAAATGGATTCTATAAGAAGACGCCAAAGTAGTCCCGCTCCTGGGCTGGCTGGCAGCGTCCTCGAGCCATCTTCTCTCCATGTCCTTGTTCAGGGGAGCGCCGCCCTCGGCGGCGAACACGTACCTGCCCTCTTGCCTTTCCAGAAAAAGCTGATATAGTATGGTTACTTCCACGCGGGCTTCTTCCCGGCGCAGAAACCCGCGCGAAGTTGCGGAAGTGGCGGAATTGGCAGACGCGCTAGACTCAGGATCTAGTGGCCGATTATAAGGCCTTGGGAGTTCGACTCTCCCCTTCCGCACAAACCATCCGGTTTGATGAGCGACTCTTCTCCGGTAGCTGTACAACAGTTTTGCGTCCCGCGATTTCCATCGAAGTATTTCGAGCAGTTCGAATGAGAGAGCTTCGGTTCAATCAAGCGCGGTCGCCACTGAATCGGCGGGAAGCCAAAGGCCGATTCAATGCCTCCCACAGCCCTTACTCTACCGTTAACAGTTGACCAGTCACGGCACTGAGTGCCGTGGCTACAGCCTTCTCACCGCTTGCGTTGCCGCCAATCACGGTCTACTGTTCACGTTTGACGGTTTCAAGCCCACGGTCTCACGCCGGAAGCGGTTTACCGGGCACGAGCGCCCGGAGGAATTCATCGCATGGGACGCAGGGGATGCCCATGACTTTCAAGCGCCGGTCGCCGCCATAAAGCAAGCATGCCCTGGATTTCGGGTAGTCTTCCAGGAACGCATTGAGAGCCCTGAGATCCCGCGGAAAGACCGACCTCGATGCCTTCACCTCGATAGCCGTGAATGCATCCTCGCCATAGAGCACGAAGTCCACTTCCAGACCTGACTTGGTTCTCCAGTAGAACATGTTGAGGGGCGAAGAACCGTATGCGATCCAGGCGCGGAGGTGTTGGGCGACCAGGCCTTCGAGCGAAGCCCCGCCGATTTCCTCCGGGCGGTCCAGCGGTCCGCGCGGCCGCAGGGAGCTGTAGACGCCGGCGTCGAAGAAGTAGAACTTCGGATGATGCGCCATCCGCCTGCGGGCACGGCGGGTGAACGGCGGCACACGGTACGCCAGAAGCAGGTCCTCCAGAATTCCGAAAAATCCCTCCACCGTCTTCTGTCCGATTCCGCATTCCCTCGCCACCGCCGAGACGTTCAGGAGCGCGCCGTGCGAGAATGCCGCTGCTTCGAGAAACCGGGCGAAGCTCCCCAGATTCCGGACGAGCCCTTCGGCCTGGACCTCTTCTTTGAGGTAGAGCGAAACGTATGCCGCAAGCGCCTCGCGCGGGTCCGCCGAGAAGACCACCAGCGGAATCAGCCCACGCCGCATCGCTGCCGTCATGTCGAAACGCTCTCCGAGTTCCGATGCGAGGAAGGGGTGCATGGTCTTGCGCGCAAGGCGTCCCGCAAGCAGATTCACGCCGGTCCTTTTAAGTTTGCGTGCGCTCGAACCCGTCAGGACGAAGCGTACTGTCCTGCGAGTCCCGGACTCGGCCAGCTGGTGAACGACGTCAAGAAGCGCAGGGGCTTTCTGCACCTCGTCGATGACGACCACGCGGGCCCGTGGATTCCCGTCCACGAGCTCGCGCAGGAGCTCGGGACGCGCCAGCAAGGCCCGATGCGTCGCAGGATCGAGGAGATCCACGAAAAGCGCACCGGGGTACGCCTGCCTGAGCCACGTGGACTTGCCCGTGCCCCGGGGCCCGAAGAGGAAGAAGTTGCCCCGAGGAGCCTGGAATTTTCGAGTTATTGATTCCATTTCAGCTGCCTTTTTAGAGTTATTGATTCTATTTTTGCACAGCCGCTGAGGGTTGTCAATGGAGGAAGTCGGGAAGCGGGTAGGTTGGGAGGTTGATGGATGAATAGAACCAGGACTTCCGGTGCCCAGAAAAAGAGACGCCGAGGATTAGATTCACCACCGAAGACGCCGATGACACCGAGGCGGAGTTGAGAAGTCAAGATGTCAGGGGGAGAGGCATAAGAACGGAAACTGATTTTGGGAATTCCTCGCTTTTCACTTCTTAAGTTCCTGACTTCCTTCCTCCCTAACCCACGCCCCTCGACCCTATTTCTTCTTACAGAGCCGAGCGATCCGGGGAGGGATGAACGACCGCGGGATTTGCCTGGATTCCGGCTTTCGCCGGAATGACGGCTGAACGATTGCCCGCGGGCTCACCCTGCTCCGCGTGAGCGCCATCCCGTCGGCGGAGTGAACCCTAATGTTGCATAAACAAGCGCTCCGGAAGGATATGAAGTCTGTTCACCACAGTCCTTCATGCCGCGACGCGGCACCCTGAAACGATGAAAACGGTTTTTCCACCCGGTCGCCGCAGCGGATGGATAATGGTCGATTCATGGAATGGAGCTCTCACGGAGGCACGGAGACACGGAGATGAACGAGATTGAAATTGGAACCCGCGTGAATGACTTGCGACCTGAAACCTGCGACCCTTGACACCAGTGGAGCGTGGATGAGGCGTCAAGGGCAGGCTTGCAACTTGAAACCTGCAACCTGAAACCTGTAACTTGCAACTTGTAACCAATGTGAACGATATTCGACCATCATTCCATTGCGCGGAAGCCTGCGAACAACGAAAATACCGGTTGCGGCGATTCGAGGATCCTGCATGAAGAAGCTGCTTTTTGCCATGGTGTTCCTGGCCGTATCGGGAGTGGTAGCCTGGCAGGTCTACGTGAGGCTCACGGAGGAGAAGAAGGACCCGTCCCAGAGGCGCGGCGGCGGGGAGACCGTGGCCGTCGAGCTGGCTCCCGTACGCACGGCGGCCGTCCGGGACGTCATGGAGTTCACGGGAACGCTGGAGGCGAGGTCGAGGTTCACCGTAAGCCCGAAGGTGGGCGGGAGGCTCAAGAAGCTCCATGCGGACATCGGCATGCAGGTGGAAAACGGCAAGCTGATTGCAGAGATAGACGACGAGGAGTACCTCCTCAGGGTCGCGCAGGCGGAGGCAGAGCTGGAGGTCGCGCAAGCGAACGTAGACGAATCTTCGAGCGCGCTGGACACCGCGCGGCGCGAGTTCGAGCGGATTGAGGCCCTCCAGGCCAAGAAGATAGCCTCGGAATCCGAGCTCGACGCCGCGTCGGCGCAATACAAGGCGAGGGCCGCGAAGGACAAGGTCGCGCGCGCCCAGGTGACGCAGAGGAAGGCGGCCCTGGACGCGGAGCGCGTGAGGCTCTCGGACACGAAAATAAAGTCCATCTGGGAGAGCGGCGACGACGGCCTCCGCGTGGTGGGCGAGCGGTTCATCCACGAGGGCGCGATGATTGTGCCCAACTCCCCCCTTGTTTCGATTATCGACATCCGGATCATACTCGCGGTCGTCTTCGCCGCGGAACGCAACTACCCGCTGTTCAAGCCCGGGCTGAAGACAACGGTCTACACTGACGCGTTCCCGGGCAGGCCGTTCGAGGGCAAGGTCGCCAGGGTCTCCCCGGTCCTGCAGGAGAACACGCGCAAGGCCCGCGTGGAGCTCGAGATACCGAATCCCGATCTGCTGCTCAAGCCCGGGATGTTCGTCCGGGCCGAGGTGGAGATTGCCTCCCGTGAAAACGCCACGGTCGTGCCCGTGGCATCCGTAGTCAGGCGCGACGGCAAGGAGGGCGTGTTCCTCGCCGACATGGAGAACAAGAAGGCGGCCTTCGTGGCTCTCAACCTCGGAATCAGGCAGCAGGACGTGGTGGAGGTCCTGAGCCCGCCGGTTTCCGGGATGGTCGTAGTGCTCGGGCAGCACCTTCTCAGGGACGGATCGACAATCATGCTGCCGGGAAGGAACGGAAAGGACTCCGGCGACAGGAAGCCCGGTCCCGGGGGAGGGGGCCCGCCCGGACGCGGACCGCGCGGGGGCGGGGGAGGCGGGAGATGAACCTCTCGCGCGCGTCAATCCACAGGCCGGTGTTCACGATTATGGTCGTGCTGATTGTGATCATCCTGGGCGGGATTTCCTTCATGCGGCTGTCGATCGACCTGATGCCGGACATAAGCTACCCGACAATCAGCGTGTCGGTCTCGTACGGCAACGCGAGCCCGGAGGAGATGGAGGAGCTCGTGACGCGGCCGCTCGAGGAGGCGGTGTCGGCCGTGCCGGGCGTGCAGGAGTTCTCGTCGAATTCGACCGAAGGCCAGAGCGAGGTCGAGGTCATGTTCGCGTGGGGCACGGACCTGGACGCGGCAGCGAACGACATCCGGGACCGAATGGACCGGGTGATTGCGAGGCTTCCCGAGGAGGCTACGCGGCCCATGCTGCGCAAGTTCAGCGCGGCCAGCTTCCCCGTGCTCATCCTGGGCGCGTCGGCGGACATGGAACCGATGCAGCTGCGCAAGATTGTGGACGACCAGGTGAAGTACCGCATCGAGCGGACCCCCGGGGTGGCGGCCATGGACGTGCGCGGCGGTCTGAACCGGGAAATCCACGTGAGGATTTACAAGGACAAGGTGAAGGCGCTGGGGCTGTCTCTGGACGCGGTCCTTGGGCGCATCCGGGCGGAGAACGTCAACGTTCCGGGCGGTGTCATCGAGCGCGGCGACCTCGAAGTGCTGGTCCGCACCCGTGGGCAGTACGCGAGCATCGGGGAGCTCGGGGAGACGGTCCTTTCTCTTCGCGGCGGGGTGCCGGTGAGGCTGCACGAGGTGGCGGACGTGGAGGACTCGCACCAGAGGCTGAACAGGATTGTGCGCATAAATGGAAAGCCTGGCGTGCAGATGTCGGTCAACAAGCAGTCGGGAGCGAACACGGTGGATGTGGCCGGCGCGGTGCTCGAGGAGATCGCGCGCATAAACGAGGACATCCCGCAGATTAAGATTGCGCCCATAGTCGACAGCTCGAAATACATCAAGAACTCGATAAGCAACGTGAGCAGTTCGGCGCTGTACGGCGGGCTTCTGGCGGTAGGCATCCTGTTCATCTTCCTCCGCAGCCTGCGATCGACGTTCATCATCGCCACGGCAATCCCGGTGTCCATCATCGCGACTTTCGCGCTTATGTATTTCAGCGGCTTCACGCTCAATATAATGACGCTGGGGGGGCTTGCGCTCGGCATCGGCATGCTCGTGGACAACGCAATCGTGGTGCTCGAGAACATCTACCGCATCAGGGATTCCGGGAAACCCGCTCTCGAAGCGGCAGAGTCGGGCAGCGGGGAGGTCGGCGCGGCGATAGTCGCCAGCACGCTCACGACTGTCGTGGTCTTCCTCCCGCTGATTTTCGTGCGCGGCATGGCCGGCGTGATGTTCACCCAGCTCTCCTACGTGATCGGATTCTCCCTGCTCTGCTCCCTGCTCATGGCTCTCACGCTGGTGCCGGCCCTTTCCGCAAGGCTGCTCCGCGGATCGGGGCCGGGGACGACTTCGGAAGGCGCTGCCGGAACGGCAAGGCTCTCGCTGCTGGGCCGTTTCTTCAAAGCCATCGAGAACGGCTACGGCGACCTGCTGGGGTTCGCGCTCAGGCACCGCATCCTGGTCGTGACGGCCGCGCTCCTGGTTCTTGGGGGGAGCTTCTTCCTGGTCCCGTTCATCGGAGTAGAGCTGATGCCGACCGCGGACGAAGGGGAGGTGAGAATCAACGCCGAGATGGAAGTCGGCTCGCGGCTGGAGAAGATAGACGAGAAGTTCAAGGCCGTCGAGGAAATCGCGCGGAATTCCGTTCCGGAGATGGAGAGCTCGGTGTGCAGCATCGGGGGGGGGTGGGGCCGGATGGGATCGGGGGCGAACTCCGCTAGCATGAGGATAACTCTCAAGCCCAAGGCGGAACGCGCGAGGTCGAGCGAGGAAATCGCTGCGGACCTGCAGAAGAAGCTCGCCTTCATTCCCGGCGTGAAGATTCGCGTGAGCGCGGGCGGGGGCATGTTCATCCTGAGGATGGGCATGGGCGGGACGGACAGGCTGCAGATTGAGATTAGGGGACACGATTTCGCCACTGCCGACAGGATAACGCAGAGCGTGAAGAAGGTCGTCGAGGGCGTCGAGGGGGTGACCTATACGACGGTGAGCAGGGAAGCGGGGAGCCCGGAGGAATGGATTGTCATCGACCGCAAGAAGGCGGCTGACCTGAAACTGACGGTATCCCAGGTCGCGAACTTCGTGCAGACGGTGCTCAGCGGGACCGGGGCGGGCGTATTCAGAGAGAGCGGGGACGAATATAAAATCCTCGTACAGGTGAAGGAATCGGAGAAACTCGGCCTTCACGACCTCATGGACCTGACCGTGACCAACGCGGACGGCGACACGGTGGCGCTCAGGAACATCGCCGACGTGCAGCCTCAGAAAGGCCCGGAACGCATCTCCAGGAAGAACCAGGAGCGATTCGTCAACATATCCGCCAATATCAGCGGCAGGGACATGGGATCGATAATCCGGGACGTGCGGGAAGGGCTCAAATCAGTGCCGATTCCGGACGATTTCAGCGTGGTATTCAGTGGCGACTACGAGGAGCAGCAAAAATCCTTCAAAGAGCTCCTGCTTAGCCTCGGACTCTCCCTGATTCTCGTGTACATGGTCATGGCCTGCCAGTACGAATCGCTGCGCGACCCGTTCGTGGTCATGTTCACCGTCCCGCTTGCGGCGATCGGGGTCATACTCATGCTCTTCCTGACCCGCACGACCTTCAACATCCAGTCGTTCATCGGCTGCATAATGCTGGGCGGCATAGTGGTGAACAACGCGATTCTCCTCGTGGACCACACGAACCTTCTCAGGCAGCGCGACGGCATGCCCCTATATGCAGCCATCGCGGAGGCGGGCCGGCGCAGGCTCAGGCCCATACTCATGACCGCGCTGACGACGATACTCGGGCTGACGCCTCTGGCGCTCGGAGCCGGTGAAGGCGGCGAAGCGCAGGCGCCCATGGCCCGGGCGGTGGTGGGGGGGCTTTTGAGTTCCACGCTGATCACCCTCGTCGTCGTTCCGGTCATCTACTCGCTCTTCCACTTAAGGGCGGGCAGGAAGGCGGGAGTGGTCGTAGATCGTGGACCACAAACCGAATAGAGAATAGAGAATAGAGAAGAGGGAAGAGAGAAGAGGGAAGAGGGAAGGGATGGGGGAGTGAACCGTTGACTGACTGTAACCGTAAACTGTAAACCGGGAATTTTAACCGCCGAAGACACCGAAAACACCGAAGGGCAGAGGTGAAGGCCGTAGTTGAGTAGTAGCGTAGTTGCGTGGTCGAGTCATCCACCCAAGTACATAACGCAGCCGAGCCGCAACCAAACGCCATCTTACGAGCGGTTGCGTCTCTGCCGCGTTATGATCTATTGATCCACACACCCAGTTGTGCCTATTTACACTGTTCTCCTGTTCCACTGCTCAACTGCTCACAACCCGGACTAGCCGGTGACTGCACTTGTCTATTGCCGGCTCGTCCGGGTTATGGATTTCGTGATCAATCCCAATCTTAGTACAATCAAGGTTTGGTCAAACGGCTTCTTTCTGGACATTTCGCATGCCTTTTCCACGAACCGCCCTCGAAAGCATGACGCCGTTTTTCGCGGCACTCTGTCTGTCGCTCGCGTCATGCATGCCAACCGCACTCATGCCGGACGCTGATTACGTCGGCCCCGCCCGAAAGGCAGGAGAGAGCGCCGGGCCCGGCGCCGGCGATCAGCCCGGGCCCGTGCGGGAGGCCCGGATTAAGGGTCCGCTGCGGATTTCCGCGGGCGAGGCCGTGCTGATTTCCCTTGAGAACAACCGCGCGTTCAAGGTGTCGAGACTGAACCCGGCGGTCTACAGCACCTATGAGAGCCAGGCGCGCTCGGCATTCGATCCCGAAGCAGGAGGCGGGGTTTCCTGGACCAGGGCGGTCTCGAGGCGCCAGTCGAGCACCGGGACGGGACTCGCGTCCTCCTCTTCCGAGACGGCTTCCGGAGACCTCTGGGGGAGCTGGTTCCTGCCGACCGGGACTTCCCTCGGCCTCGAATTCGAGACCGACCGGGTCAACTCCTCCTCGTACGGCGATCCCCTTGCGACGTCGAGGCTGGGCGTTTCGGTCACGCAATCCATACTCCGCGGATTCGGCATGGAGGTCAACCTGGCCGCATTGAGGCAGGCGGAACTGGACACGAGGGCGTCCCGGTACGAGCTGAGGGGTTATGCGGAAGCGCTGACGGCCGAGGTGGAAAAGGCGTACTGGGACTATTCGCTCGCCGAGAGCGAGATGGAGATTTTCAGCGAGTCCCTCAAGGTGGCGGAACAGCAGCTTCGCGAGACCGAGGAGCGGGTGAAAATCGGGAAACTCGCAGAGACCGAGCTTGCTGCCGCGCGCGCCCAGGCGGCCCTCAGGAACGAGGACATGATAAACGCCAGAAGCTCGCTCGCCAAGGCGCGGCTCAGGCTCCTGCGACTGCTGAATCCCCCGGGCGAAGGGCTCTGGGACAGGGAAATCGTCCTCAAGGAGAAGCCCGCGGCCCCGGGGGAATTCGAGGACGAGACCGAGTCGCGAGTGAAGATTGCGCTCCGCATGCGCCCGGAGGTGAACGAAGCCCGGCTCTCGGCGCAGCGGAACGATCTCGAAATCGCAAAGACCCGGAACGGGCTCCTTCCCAGGATGGACGCATTCCTGACCCTGGGCAAATCCGGGTATGCGGACTCGTTCACGTCGTCGGTGTCCCATATCGGAGGCGGGACCTACGACGTATCCGCGGGTCTGAGCATCGAGTATCCAATCTTCAACCGGAGCGCGAGGGCTGCGCACGACCGCGCCGTCGCAAGACGCGCCCAGGCCGAGGAGGCGCTGCTGAACCTCGAACAGATAGTGCAGGTGGACGTGAGGACGGCGATTCTCGAGGTGCGCCGCACGCGCGAGCAGATTGCGGCCACCAAGGCCACACGCAGCCACCGCGAGGAGGCTTTGAGGGCCGAGGTAGAAAAGTTCCGCGTGGGCAAGTCGACTGCGTTCCTCGTTGCGCAGGCCGAGCGGGACGCTGTGAGCAGCCGCATAGCAGAGGTGAGGACGGTCGTATACATGCTCAAGGCCCTGGTGGATCTGTACCGCCTCGAGGGATCCCTTCTCGTCCGGCGCGGCATCCAGGCCCCGGGTAGGGAACCCGCGGAGGTCGACAGGGAGTCGGACGAGTAGCGGCAGGCGGTTAATCGTGTCTGCGAGATGGGTGGTATGCGTGCGGCGCTGAACGACCGGAGACCGAGTGCTGTGGACCGCAAACCGAAGAGAGAAGAGGGAAGGGATGGGGGATGGGGGATGGGGGTGAACTGTAAACCGTAAGCAGTAAACCGTAAGCAGTAAACGGTAAGCAGTAAACCGTTAACCGAAGACACCGAAGTGCCAGTGTGCCGCCCGGCACACCTTTGGGAGGCGGATGTCCGGGCCGTCAATCATGAGTCCCCCGCCGATAGTTCCGATGCCGAAGGGCCTGCATGCTGAATATGGCGCATGTCAGAGGCCTGAAGTATAATTTCCGAGTCCGGCATTCCCGTCCACGGGCCGAATCCTCGAAGTTCCTGCCTTTCCAGGCATGTGCGTTTTGCGGAGGGGACATGAAGTCGCTGGTGCAAGGATACATCAATCATTCGAAGGCGGTGGGAGCCCTGTACTGCATCATCCCATCGGTGTCGTGGTTCGCATCGATGATGGCGCTGGTCGAGTTCAGGGAAATCTACCTGCTGCGCCTCGGGCTTGCGGTGGTGGCCGGAGGGGCGATGGCGGCGTTCGTGAACGCATACGGAGTCAGGATGTGGCTCGTGAAGCACCGTTCGGCGGACGGGCCGGCCACAATCCTGGACGGGGCGGCCATCGGAGCGGCCGTGGGATTCGGGATTGCCCTCCTCCCGCCGCTGACGAGCCTCATCGGGACGAACCATCCGGAGGAGGCGAAGCTGTTCATAATAGGGGCTTGGGCGATCACCACCTTCAACGGCGCGGTAATCGGCGCCGTTCTATCTGCCATCGGCATAAAGCACGTCGACAGGGCCAGGCCTGCCGGTTCCGGAGAGGCGCCCAGATCATGAGGTTCTTCCTCATAGACCGGATAACGCGCTGGAAGCCGGGGAAGTCGGCCGAGGCGGTGAAGAACATCGCGTTGAGCGAGGACTTCTTCGACGATCATTTCCCGCTGAAGCCCATCATGCCCGGGGCGCTGATTCTGGAGGGCATGGCGCAGCTCTCCGGAATCCTCATCGAAGAAGGTGTGAGGATTGAGGAAGGCAGGGATGTCAAGGCGCTTATGAGCATAGTCGAGAAGGCGCGGTTCCGGAAGCCCGCAAAGCCGGGGGACACCCTGATCTACAGGACGGAGGTCAAGTCCGTGAACGAGCTTGGCGGCAGGGCGGAAGTCAAGGCCATGTGCGGGGATGAGCTGGTGGCGGAATGCGCGATTGTCTTCACATTCCATCAAATCGACAACCCCCGCCTCGACCGCAAGAGGAGCGAGGTTCTCGCGCTTTGGCTGAAGGGCTGCCCCGATGCGTAGGGTGGTTGTCACAGGAATCGGCATGGTGACGCCGCTCGGCGCGACGGCAGCGGAGACGGCCTCGTCCTTCGCCTCGGGCCGGGCCGCGGCGAAATCGCGGCTTTCCGACCTCGAGGGAACCCCGCTCGAAGCCTCGGCTGCGGCCGTGCTCCCCCCGTTCGACCCTGCGGCGCGGCTCCAGAGCCGCAAGATGCTGAAGTATATGTCCGGATCCGCGCTTCTGGGCTGCATCGCCGCGCGGGAGGCGGTGGAAAGCTCAGGGGTGAAAAGCCGCTGCCGGGCGGAGCGGATAGGTCTTTTCGCGGGAACCGGGCTTGCGGCCGCTGACATCGGGGAGGTGCGCAGGCTCATCGAGGGATCCACGGGCGAAAACGGCAGCTTCTCGATGAGGCGGTTCGGCGAGAACGGCCTGGCATCCACGAATCCGCTCATCTCCTTCCACATCCTCGCCAACATGCCCGCGTGCCTGGTTTCAATCATGGAGGGCCTGAAGGGGCCGAACTACATATTCACTCCCTGGGAAGGGCAGACCGGCGCGGCTCTTTCCGAGGCGGTGAAGGCCGTTGCTTCCGGCGAGGCGGACGCCGCAGTGGCGGGCGCATCCGACACGCCCGCGCACCCCGCCGCCTTCCTCCACCTCTGGCAGGCGGGATTGCTGGGTCCCGGCGAGTTCCCGGCGTCCTCTGCCGCGTATCTCGTGCTCGAGCCCGAGGGAAGCGCGCCGCGGAGCCTCGGCATCGTGAAGGAAATCAGGCTGGGCCGTGGGGCGAAGCAGCGCGACCCTCTCGCGGACAGGATGGGGCGCACGTTCGCCTCCGCTCCCGCGATTTATGCCGCCCTCTCCTGCCTTGCGGGCCTGAAAGCCTCGGAGATTTCCGGTTGCGACGGCCTGTCCGTCATGGTCGACATCGAGGCAGCGTCATGAACAGGGTGGCGATAACCGGATTCGGAGTGGTCTCGCCCGTCGGATCGGGGAGGGAGTCCTTCTTCCGGGCCATGGCCGAGGGCAGGCCCGGCATCGCCCCGATATCGAGGTTCGACGCTTCCCCGCTCGAGGTGCGGCTTGCCGGAGAGGTGAAGGACATGCCGCGGATCCCGGAGCATGCGGCCGCGGCGGCCGAGGAGGACCCGAAGGTCGGATTCGCGTACGCGGCGTTCGAGGAGGCCATGAAGGCCGCGGGGATCAGGCGGCTATCAGGCGGGACGATTCTTCACCTCGGCACGAGCCTCGAGATATTCGACCTCGCTAAGATAGTCGCGGGGGGCAAGGCCGGGCTTGCCGGGGTGTCGCGCCCGCGGGGGGCAGGCAGGCCGTTCCAAATCCCGCTGGACACGGCTTCGCGGATTATACGAGGCGCGTTCGGGGAGCCTGCGTGGGCCTACACGAACTGCTCCGCATGCGCCGCGGGCGCGCAGGCGATCGGGCACGGGTTCCGCGAGGTGCGGGAGGGCAGGGCGGAGGCGGCCGTCTGCGGCGGCTTCGATTCCATGATCAACCCGCTCGGGGTCGGCGGTTTCCAGCTCCTGGGCGCGCTGACGACGGACAACCAGAGGGGCGCGCACGCCTGCAGGCCCTTCGACGAGGACCGCAGCGGGACGGTCCTCGGGGAGGGCGCCGCGTGCTTCGTGCTCGAGCCGCTCGACAAGGCGGAGGCGGCCGGCAAGGAGATACTGGCGGAGATTTGCGGATACGGGTCGTCGCTCGACGCCCATGGCCTTAGCGCGCCGGATCCCGGGGGGGACGGGGCAATCAGGGCGATGAAGGCTGCGCTCGAGGACGCGGGAATCGGCCCTTCGGCCATAGGGCACATCAACACGCACGGCACGGGAACGAGGCTGAACGACGAAATCGAGGCGGCGGCAATCCGGGCGGTCTTCCCGGGCTTCGAATCCATTCCCGTGGCCGCCACCAAGTCGATGACGGGGCATCTAATCGGGGCGGCGGGCGCGGTGGAGCTCGGGGCCTGCCTTCTCCCGCTCGTGCTCGGGGTGCTGCCGCCGAACATATCCCTGGACCGGATAGCGCAGGGGTGCGACCTCATGCACGTGACGGAGCCCGGGCGAAGGTTCGACGGCGAGTACGCGCTCAGCAACTCGTTCGGATTCGGGGGGCAGAACGCGGCGCTGATACTGAGGAGGCGCGATGGCGGCTAGGGTTGCAATCATAGCGGGCGGATCGGGGGCCATCGGCCGCGCCGTGGCGCGGAGGCTCTGCGGCGGGGGCATCCGCGCCTTCATCGGGTACAGGACCGGCCGTTCCGCGGCGGAGGAGGAGGCTTGTGCCGTTACGTCCGCCGGCGGTTCGGCGGAGGCGCTGCACCTCGACCTTACCGACGCGTCCGGGGTGGAATCGGCCTGCCGCCGCGTGCACGGGGAATGCGGCAGGCTCGACATCATCGTGAACGCGGCGGCGGTGAACCGCGAGTCGCCGCTGCTCGGCATGGAGGACGGCGACTTCCGCGAGGTTGCCGGCGTGATTCTCGAGGGGGCGTTCAGGTTCTGCAGGGAGGCTGCAAAGTACATGGTTCTGAACCGCTGGGGCCGTATAATCAACATATCGTCGGTGTCGGCCCGCATAGGGGGCCGGGGCCAGGCGAATTACGCCGCGTCGAAGGCCGGGCTCGAGCGCCTGACGGAGGTTCTGGCGCTGGAACTCGGCAGGAAGGGGGTTACGGCGAATTGCGTGGCTCCCGGCGTGATGGACGCGGGGATGTCGGAGCGGATAAGGGCGGAACACGGCGAGGAGCTCCTCAAGGCGATACCGCTCAGGCGGTACGGGAAGCCCGAAGAGGTCGCTTCGGCCGTGGCGTTCCTTGCCTCGGACGATGCGGGATACATCAACGGGCAGGTCATCAGGGTGGACGGAGGGCTCGGGCTATGACATTCGACGATTTCATGAAGCTCGTCAAATCCAGGCGCAGCGTGCGTCGCTTTCTGGACAAACCTGTGGACCCGGAGCTGATTGAAAGGGCGGTAGAGGCGGCGACGTGGGCGCCGTCGGCCGGCAACAGGCAGGACTGGGAGTTCGCGGTGGCCGCGGACCGGGGCGTGAAGGAACGGCTGGCCGAGGAGGCGTCGAGGAAATGGGGCGAGGTGATTGAGGGGAGCGGCTCCGGGGCGCTGGACGAGGTTCTCACGGGTTACGCGGGCAACTTCGACTGGTTCACGAACTCTCCCGTGGTCATCGCCATATCGTGCAAGAAGCCGGGATCGTTCATGGAGGCGCTGTTCGGCGACAAGGCGGCGGTGGTTTCCGGCGCGAGGGCGTCTGCGGCGATGGCAGCGGAGAACCTGATGCTCGCGGCGCATTCCATGGGGCTGGGCACGTGCTGCATCACGGGCCTTCTCTCGGCGTCGGACAGGATGTGCGAGATACTTAAAATCGGCAAGAGGATGGAGATAGTCTGCCTCGTCGCGGTTGGATACGCGGACGAGGCGCCTTCGTCGCCCTCCCGCAAGCCGCTAAGCGAAACGATGAGGCTGGTCACATGAACGACGACGACGTCCTTGCAGGAGTGTGCGCATGCGTGGCGAAGGTCGTGGACGCGGACCCCTCGGAGGTCGCGGCCGACCGGCGGATAATCGGCGACCTCGGCGCGGACTCGCTCGACCTGCTCGATCTCGTGTTCCAGCTCGAGCAGCATTTCGGGATAAGGATCAAGACGCGGGACATCGAGCGCAGGGTGCAGGGCGAGCTCGGGGGCGCGCCGCTGACCGCCGACGGGAAGTACACTGCGGAAGCGCTCGCTCTTCTCCGCAAAGCCATGCCCGAGGCGCCCGCGTCGGAGATGGCGGAGGGTCTGAGGCCTGCGGACCTCCCGTACAGGTTCAGGGTTTCCACTTTCGCAAGCCTCGTGAAAAGGCTCATCAAGGAGCAGCATGGATAAAGTCGCGCTCGTGACGGGCGGCAGCGGGGCCCTCGGCGGAGCCATAGTCAGGCGCCTTACGGGGGACGGATGGCGCGTCGCGTTCACGTGGAAGAACGGGCGCGAGGCCGCGGACGCGCTCGGAAAGGAGACCGGGGCGGCCGGCTTCAGGGCGGATCTCACGTCGCCCGGGGACGCCGCCGCTGCCGTGTCGGGCGTCCTCGAGAGGTTCGGGCGGCTGGACGCGCTGGTGAACAACGCGGGGCTCACGCAGATCATGCCCTTCGCGCTCATCGAAGAGGAGGACTGGGACGAGGTGATGGCGGCAAACCTGAAGACGATGTTCCTGGCCACGCGCGAAGCCGCGCGGCACATGATTCAGCGCCGCTCCGGGGTCATCGTCAATATCGGGTCGCTGGCGGGCCACAGGCTCCTCGACGTGCCGGTTCACTACGCGGCGGCCAAGGCTGGGGTGACGGGGTTCACGATGGCGCTGGCCAGGGAATTCGCGCGGTACAACATCCGGGTGAACGAGGTCGTGCCCGGACTTCTGAGCAGGGGGGTGGGATCGATGGTGCCGCCCAAGGAGCTCGAGGAGTACGTGCGGTACTGCGCGGCCGGGAGGCCGGGCGAGCCCGAGGAGGTGGCCGAGGTGGTGGCTTTTCTCATGAGCGACAGGGCGGGGTACGTGAACGCCCGGAGCTATTTCGTGGACGGCGGGATCTGATGCGCTGGAGGCTCGTGGACAGGGTGGACTCGATAGACCCGTGGAAGGAAATCGCGGGGCGCAAGGCCGTCTCGCTCGAGGAGTACAGTCTACTCGAGAGGTTCGGGGCGGAGGGCGAGATCCCTGCGACGATGCTGATAGGCGCCTTCGCCGAGCTCGGTCGCTGGCTTTTCATGGCGAGCAGCGGATTCGAGGGTTCGGCGCTGATGGATGGAATCGAGGGGTTCGCAATCGAACGTGCCCCGGGCCGGGGCGAGACGGCGATGCTGACCGCGCGGGTCGCCGGGAAAACCACGGGGGGACTGAGGCTCGAGTGCACGGGCGAGTGCGGCGGGGCGAAGATAGCGCATGGGGTGATATCCATGTCCGCCGCGCCGCTCGGGGAAATGCAGGACGCGGAGGACGCGAGGATAATCTGGCGGGAGATTCATGGCGAGGCTTGAAGAACGCGAGGATACGTACTTCACGACCGTTCGGGGGATGTGCAGGTCGTGCAGGGAGGTCGTGCCTGCGCGGGTGTTCTTCCGCGGCGGCGGGGTGTGCCCCTCCTGCGCGAACGAGCCGGCCCTCATCGCCTCCGACCAGTCATGGTACATGCGGAACGCGGTCTCGGCGTTCCCGGACCGGTCGCCGGTCCCGAAGTCGCGGCCGCCTTCGCTCGGATGCCCGCGCGACTGCGGCCCCTGCACGTGGCACGCGAGCATGTGCCAGCTCCCGGTGTTCTCGATTACGAACCGCTGCGAGCTGCGCTGCCCCATCTGCTTCACGTACAACAGGCGCGACAAGCCTTACGACATGAGCATGGAGGAGATGAAGGCGACGCTCGACTGGATTTCGGAATCTTCCGGGCCGGTGGACCTCGTCAACATCACGGGCGGGGAGCCCACGATGCATCCGCGGCTCATCGACCTTCTCGGCCTCTGCGCAAGGCCCGGCATAGGCAGGATTACGATGAACTCGAACGGGCTCCGGCTCGGCAGGGATTTCGACCTGTGCAGGAGGCTCGCGGACCTGAACGTGTACGTCATACTGTCTTTCAGCACGTTCGACCGCGGGACGTCGCTTGCGATGCACGGGGCGGACGTGGTCGACGCGAAGCTGGCCGCCATGGACAACCTGACCCGCGCGGGGGCCAGGATGACCATCCTTTTCGTGCTCGCAAGGGGGATCAACGAGGGCGACCTCCGCGGCGCCATGGGCATCATGGAGAACAACGACAGCGTGCTGAACGTCACGGTGCAGACCATCGCCTGCACGGGACAGGGAGGAGGGTCGTGGCCCGGGAGGAAGCGCATCCCGGTGGACGAGGCGGCCGGCATGGTCTGCGCCTCGTCGAACGGCAAGCTCGCGTTCACGGACTTCCTGCCAAGGCCCTCCGCGCATCCGCTCTGCTACCTCACGTGCTACATGCTGAAGAGCGGCCGCGAGCTCCTGCCTTTCGCCCGATTCGCGCCCCCGGAGGAGATCTCCATGCTCATGGCCGATTCCTATCTCATGAGGCTCGGGGAAAGCGGTGAATTCTTCAGGGACGCAATCAACAGGCTCTACGCGAGGGGCGAATCCCGGCAGCTCGGTGTGTTCAGGGCCCTTCTGGACGATTTGTATCCCAAGGGGCGGGACCTCGGGGTGTTCGGTCGGCAGCGCAGGGCCGAGTCGTCGGTCAGGTCGGTATACGTGCACGCGCACATGGACGAGGACAATTTCGACTGCACCCGTGCCATGCTCTGCCCGGACCTGGTGCCTGCCTCGCCCGGGAAGCTGGTCCCGGCATGCACGTACAACCTTTTCCACAGGATGAAGGACGAGAGGTTCCATGTCGTGCGGTGAAGAAGCCGGAAGACAGGGGGATGCGCAGGCGCGGCTCCGGGCCTGGAAGGCCGGGGACGGGAAGGAGCCGTTCGAGGCGCCGCTCGAGGAAGTGCACTGCATCTGCGAATCCGCCCTGCCCAGGTCCGCGGGCGACGCGGCCATGATCCTGAGGGCCGTGCTGATGGCGATGTCGAACAACGCGCCGGGATCCACGCTCAAGGCGGCGTTCGCGAGGCTCGCGGGCATGAAAATCGGCAAGGGGGTCTTCATATCGCCGAAAGTGCTGCTCGATCCCCTGTACCCGAACCTGATTGAGATAGGCGACGAGGCCCTTCTGGGCATCGGATGCAGGATGATATCGCACGAGTACACTTCCACCAGATTCAGGCTGGGGAGGATAAGGATCGGTCGAAAGGCCGTAATCGGGGCGTATTCGACAATCAGGTCCGGCGTCACCGTAGGCGAAGGCGCGACAATCGGCATGCACAGCTTCGTGAACCGTGACGTCGGGCCGTGGGAGACCGTGGCAGGCGTGCCGGCGAGGAAGGTGCGTGCAAGGGGAGAGGGGGCCTGATGGGGTTCGTGCTGAACTATCTCAGGAACTTCGCGTCGGTCATGCTCGGGAAGCAGCCCGTGAGACCGCTTCTGGTCTCGTACTTCATAACGCACAGGTGCGCCCTGGACTGCGCCTACTGCTCGGACGGGGAGGCCAGGCCGTTCAGGGAGGACCCGGTTCCGGAGCTGCCCCTCGACGGGGCCAGGGAGCTAATCGGCATCCTTTCCCGGTCCACGGACACGCTCGACGTCACGGGCGGGGAGCCGATGGCAAGGGGAGACGCCGAGGATTTGCTGGCGCACGCGAGGTCGCTGGGCATGCGCACTGTCCTCAACACCAAGGGAATCGGCCTCAGGGACCGGCCGGACCTGGTAAGGCTTTCCGACGTCCTGGTGCTGAGCGTCGACTCGCTGCACGAGTCGAGGCTCGCCGGGGTCATAGGCGCGGACTCCGGGGCCGCGGCGGGCATACTCGAAGGCATGCGGT
>DYIT01000069.1 GCA_020723505.1 Candidatus Kuenenia stuttgartensis | reverse complement strand
GGGGAGGGCGAACATGGCCAGACAAGCCGCTATCGCGGCACACAGGCCGAGGCCTGCGAAAGGTCGATTGTTCGCGTTCAGTGACGAATACGCTATCTTCGGCAGCATGAGTGTTCTCCCTATATATAATTTAATTATTCCTTATTTATTCCTTCGCCGTACAACTTAAGGCACTCCTGGGCCACGGCGCAGAGCTTAGAGCCGGATTTCTGCCCTGCAATGCGGCGGATTACAGGCTCCGCGGCGTCATTCTTCATGAGGGCAAGGACCCCGCAGGCCCTGGATCTGACATCCGGGGCGGAGGTCTCGTCCTCGAGCAGTTCGAGAAGGCGCGGCGCCGCGGCTGGGTCCTTGATGCGTCCCAGGACCTCGATGGCTTTGCATTGATACCTCACGTCTTCCCGGCCGAGGTACTCCAGAATCGGGGCGGTGCATTCTGTGCAGGGATTGTCGAATGCGAAGCGCAGGGCCTCGATGCAGACGTCGTCTTCGCTGTCGTGGATTGCCTTGAGGAAAGCTGATTTGACTTCATCGAATCCCGGATCCCCGGCCTTGATTTGCAGGCAGTGCAGAGACCTTGCGGCTTCGAGGCGCACGAGATGATGCAGGTCCATGCGGAGGGCGTCAGCGATAGCCGATCTGAGCGAATCCTGCTTCGAAGCCATGATGCCCAGGATTTTCACAAGCAGTACGCGAACGCGTGGAAACGTGGAATTCTGCAGAGCCGCCCGGATATCCTGAGATTTTTCCGCGAAGAGATCGGGCTGGGAGAGGATTTCTTCGGCGGCCGAGATTTGGATTTTTTCGTCCGGGGATTGGAGGCTTATGAGGGGATTTTTACCCGGGGCCGGGGGCTGCTTACCCCCCTCGCAAGTGTCATGCCGGATTGGACGTATTCGTTTTTCCGGGAATCAATTAGCAGGACGGCGGCAATGGAAACTATGACGCCCACGATGAGGATGGAAACGGCAATCATCGGGAATTTGCCGACAGCCTTCGGGCGGTTTCCTTCTCCCCCGACCACACTCTCCCTCTTTCCGCGACCAGTCTTCGACGAGGCTCAGCAATGATGTCCGTGTCGCAACCACGACCAGACTAGAAATCAGTCATGTGGCGGTCAAGAGAAAAACCAAAGCGGAATGAAATTCCTCGCCCGTCGGGCGAGGGGGATTTTGCGCGTCTTCGCCGGGGAAAGATGTATACTATTTCCCCGGCCTTGAAGGCCCTTGGATTGGTTTTGTAAAGGAGCGCATCATGAAGAAGACCGTTCTTGTTCTCGGCACACTGATTCTCGTACTTGCCGCAGCCGACGCGTTCGGGCGCGGTCCGCAGTGGGGCGGGCTGTCCACGATCGCGGTGAGCCCGGACGGCAAGATGCTCGTGGCAGGAGGCCAGAGCAGGGTGCTGTACGTGCTCGACGCCGCGACGATGGAGGTCAAGAACCGCATCTGGACCGAGGCTAGGATTGGATTCGTGGCATTCAACAAGGACGGCACGCGACTCGTGCTCGAGACCGACGAGCCCGGCCTGAGGCTCTACGACACCTCGACCTGGAAGCCGGTCGGGAGGGTGGACAAGGCCGACTGGACGAGCACCGCGCCCGCGGCGGACCTGATGGCGGCGATCCAGGACGAATGGGAGAAGTCCACGATTCACTTCATATCCATGACCACGCTCGCCGCGGCGGGAAGCGTGGAATTCAAGGGCAGGGCCGCGGCCTTCGCGCTCGACGCGGAAGGTAAGAAGCTCGCTGTACTGACCGAGTACAAGGAGGAAGGCGAGAAGAAGGCGGAGGACAAGGATAAGCCCGAAAACCTCGAGGGCCTGGCCGCGAGCGAATGGGACCAGAAGAACGACGGGTACACCTGCAAGCTCCTCCTCTTCGAGGTCCCCTCCGGAAAGCCGCTCGGGTCCTTCGACCTCTGGTACACGTCCACCAGCGGGCTCGGTAGCACCGACATCCTGCTCGACAAGTCCTTCGTGTACGTAATCAACTACTACAACGTCTGCGCCAAAATCGACGAGAAGGGGGCCGTCGCCCTTTTCGAGACCAAGAACTCGTACAACTACGGGCGCGGAATCTCGGCCGACCGGAAGTTCATCCTGACCGGCGGCATGCGCGACGGGACGTACACCACGGTCGAGGGCATGAAGATGGTCCAGTTCGAGACCGACACGCTGCCCGGCTGGCCGGAGTATTTCGAGTCCTTCGCCTTCGCCGCCGACGGAACGGCTTTCGGCGTGACGTCCGGATTCAGAATCGTCAAAATCACCAAGGAAGGCAGGATGGAAAAGGCCTCGCCGCTGTACTAGTCCATAGCCCGGACGAGCCTGCGCCAAACAGGGATGGAAGGGCGGCTCGTCCGGGTTATATCACGCGTTGTGCGCGCGCCTTACTGCAATTCTTTTCAATTTCTACAGGAATCATCGACCAGGTGACTGGGATTCATGAAATTGCGCGCCCGGCCGCGCCGGGCGCGCAATTCCGCGGGTTTGACAAGAAGCGGCGCCGGGGGTATAAGTAGCCGCTTTCCCGGCATAGGCATTTGGAGTCTACAGATGGCAGTGATTAATTCCCTCGCGTTCGACAGGAACAGCGGGGCGGTCGTCGCGGACGAGGAATACTGGTTCCTCCGCAGGCGCAAGAGCTTCTTCGCGGACAGCATCCACGCGCTGATGCCCGACGAAGCCGCGCAGGAGCTCGGGATGGAGGCCGTGTACGGCGGCGTGGGCTACCCCTCCTTCCACTGCGAGGTCGTCCAGTCCGCGAGAAAGGAACTCTCTAGAATCTGGTCCGAATGGAAGGAGAAGGGCGAGAAGACCCCTCCCTTCGACACCGTCGAGGCGGTAGGCCGCAAGGTGGTGGAGGCAATCCAGAAGACCATCCGGAGGAGGGTGGACGAGAAGCTCAGGTTCTACTACGGGTTCGGGACCGACGACTTCATCAAGGGGACGTTCACCGCCGACGGGAAGAAGCACGATATAAAGCAGGAGAAGGTGAAGGGCTACGCGAAGGCGGTCATCGAATACACCGAGAAGAGCCCCATGATTAAGACCATCTACGACAACGTGTCGATGATCATGGGGTACGACCGGAAGCGCGGGCTCAGCCAGTACCACGTCAAAGCCGAGAACTGCGTCCTTTCGCTGGTTTCCGGCCGCTTCGAGTCCATCGGCAAGGGGAAGTACGCCTCGGCGATGGTGCTGACGCATTTCCTGGGCAACAAGACGCTCGCCGAGAGGATTGAGGGCATCGACCCGGTGGACGGCGTCGTCGAGCTCATCAAGGCGACGCTGTCGGCGCACGAGTATTTCCAGGAGGCCGGGGGCGGGATGAACATGACCCTGGTGGACGGGAGCATGAAGAAGCGCGAGGACAGAATCAGGACCGTGGCGGACAACGAGATGAAGCTCGCCTCGGAAACCGTGAGGGCGCTCGGGGCCGGCCTCATTGCGAGGAAGGACGCGCTCGGAATCGTCGATCGGCTCGTGTTCCAGGGGGCTTCCGCCGATCAGTGCGAGGACATGCTCTTCAAGGCCGCCAAGGACGGGAAGAGGCTGGAATTCCTCCTGAGGGGCTACAAGGTCCAGGACTGGAACGAGGCGGGATTCGGCCTGCCGGGCCCTGCCGGCAGGAAGTCCAGGCCTAAAGCGAGAGGTTGACATACATGACTTCCATCAACGCAATGAAGTTCAACCGCTGCATGGGCGCATGCATGTCCGATGAGGAGAGGGGATGGAACGACGAGGGCCTCGTCTCCCTCACCACGGAGAAGATGCGCCTCATAACCGACGAGACCATCCACGCGGAGCAGCGCACCGCGGCCGTGTACGGAAACACCGGCACGTCGACCGTCGGCGAGGAGCTGAGGACCGGCATCAAGCTCAGGATTTCCGAGCTGTACCGCAAGGAGAGGGACAAGGCGGGCAAGCCGCCCGCGAAGTTCATGACCATGGAGCGCATGGCTTCCGAGGCGTTCGACGTCATAACGAGGATGAAGCACGCCCACGTGGACTGGGAGCTCAAGGGCAAGTACGGCTTCGACACGGCCGACTTCGTCCGGGGCTTCTACGAGCGCAACGGCGAGAAAATCGACATAAAGGAAGCCGAGATGGTCAAGGCCGTGGACGAGCTGCTCACGTGGAAGGGCCGTTCGTCCGCGCCCCAGGCCCTGCACCTCAACGCCGGCATAGTGGCCGGGTACGAGCCGGCGGAGGGGTTCGCGATTTTCGGCATCTCGATGATTACCCCGTACGTCGAACCGGTCCAGGAAATATTCCTCGCCGACGGATCGGGCAGGGACATGACGACTGTTGTGTTCACCGAGGACCTCAACAGGCGGACGATTTCCCAGCGCCGCGGCGACGTAGATCCCGTCGACGGCGTTCTCACCATGCTCGACGCGCTCAACACCGCGTGCAGGCACGACATCGGCGTGGGCGGCTATCCCTGCATCATCATGATTGACGGCTCGAGGAAGGACCCGGCGGACATCGTGTGGAGGCTCCAGGACCACAGGGGCAAGCTCGCAGCGGAGATTTCCACGGCCGAAACGGAAGGCCATCTCGCGAGGGAAGCGGCGAGATCCCTCATTCAGAGGCTGGTCTTCGACAGGGAGGCCTTCGAGACGGTCGAGCAGGACCTCTGGAGCCGCTCGCGCGACCGCAAGGGCCTGCTCCGGCTGCTCCGCGGCTACAGGTAGGCCGCCGGGCCGCGTCGAGGGATTTTGGATTCACGGAGTCATGATCCGCGCAGGCAGCTATTTCCTCCCGGCGTTCCTGTTCCTGGCCGCAGCGGCCGCAATGGTATGCCTCTCGCTGCTGCAGGAGACGGCGCTCGCAAAGGTCGTCCCGTTCCTGAACCCGGAAACGGCATACGCGACCTGCCATGCCGTCTTCCTCGCCTACCTGGTCCTGGCGTGGCCCTTTGCCGTCTCGTTCGCCGCGAGGAAGCTCGCGAAAAGGCCGTACGGGAGAATCCTCTTTCTCGCCATACCGTTCTTCCCGGCCGTTTCGCTGTTCGCGCTCATGCTCCCCCTGATGTCGGTCGCAGGCGCATATTCGGGCCGGGATGCCGCCGACACGCTATGGGCCGCTCCGGCTTACCTGGCTTTCGCCGCCGCGGTTGCGGCGCTCTTTAGGCTCAAGTTCTATTTCGACATCCGGATAATGAGGATCTACATCGCCTCGGCGGCGTCGGTCTGCGCCGGGCTGCCCGCCCTCGATTTCGTGCTGAGGAACGCCTTCGGCAAGGGGATCGGGCCTGCGGCGGGAATGAACCCGTTTCATTTCCTCCTTATCGCGTCCTCAGGGGAGCACGGCCTCCCTTTCGACCGAATGCTGCTGTTCGCCGCTGCCTGGGCGGGTGTCGCGGCCGTCCTGGCATCGCTGCCTCTCGCGCTGGGCCGTGTCCCGCAGGGCTTCTACGACGCGATGAACTTCACGCAGAACGGACGGGAAAATGAAGCGTGATTCCCTTGTTCGCGGAGCTGCCGCGCTGCTGGCCGCGTTCCTCGCCCTCGCCTGCCCGGGCGCGGCACAGGGCCAGGTCTCGATGGAGGCGAGAGCCAAGTTCGGCGGCTTCTACAGGCCGAGCGGCTGGGTCCACTTCGTGATCACGACCGTGAACGCAGGCGCTGGATTCCAGGGGAAGATTTCCGTCCGCGGATCCGGCGGCGCCTCGTTCGAGAGGAGCGTTTTCGTCCCGCCCATGAGGCAGCAGCACACAATCCCGGTCCTCGTCCACTCGTTCGCCCCGGGCCTCGCGGCAAGGCTCCTCGGCGAGGACGGAAGCCTGGTCTCGGAAACCCCGCTCCCCCAGCCCAGGCCGCTTTCGGCCGGCGACGTCCTGGTCGGCTACACCGAGACCGGCCCGCAGTCCACGGACCTGAATCCGCAGCTCTACCTCGAGCATCGCGGCGTGCTCGGCGCCGGGCTCGCCGCCTCGGACCTGCCCGTCTCCCCGAAGGACTACGACAACTTCGACGCCGTCATCCTCCACGGCCTGGAATGGAGCGGAGTGGACGGCCAGAAAATCGGCGCGCTCCTCAAGTGGGTCGAAAACGGCGGGCGGATCGTGGTATCGGCTCCTGCCCTCCTGTTCCGGGACGGGCCCACCCCGCTCATGAAGGCGCTGTACCCCTCGTTCGGGGATGTGCCCAGGCCGGCGGGATCAGAGCTTCTCGCCGCATGGGGGAGATGGAGCCACGAGACCGAAGCCCTGCAGATTCTCGGCGCGCAGCCGGGCGACTCGTTCTTCATAGAGGAGGACGCCCTTCTCTTCGTCAGGCTCGCCCGCGGGAGGGGGAACATCACGATCCTCTGCATGGACCCGGACTCGCCCGAGTCGGCCGCGTGGAGCTTCGAGAAGAAGCAGATGATTTGGGAGAAGATCCTTCTGGGCTCCGGGGCTCCGGGGACGGGCAGGCGCGGGACGGACTGCGTGGTTCCGGCCGCGTTTTCCGCCTTCGCCCCGGGCGAGTGGCCGGCAGGCACGATGGAGCAGAGCATGCTGTGCGCCTGCATCTACGCAGGGGCCGCGCTGGCCGTCTGCGCGTTCCTCTACCTGTTCATCCCCGGGAAGACGGTCTTCCTCGCCGTCGCCGTAGCCGCGGGTGCCGCCGGCGCCTTCGGCATCCAGAAGGCCGGGGAGAACAGGGGCACGGCAGTCCTGGACGCGTCCGTCACCGCCGAGTTCGAGAACAAGGAGGAGAGGTGCACGATGGAGAAGACCGTGCACGTCTCCGCCCTCGCCGAGGGTCCGGTCGGGTTCACCTCCCGCACTCAGGAGCCTCTTTATCCCCTGGCGTACAACCTCCACCTGCTCAAGACGACGCGCATGACGTGCGTCCCGGAGAACAACTGGACGGCGGTCGAGGGGCTCAGGCTCAGGCCCGGCATGAGGTTCTGCTTCAGGTACTCCGAGGAGAAAACCAGCCTCGGCAGGATAGCCGCCGGAATCGAGCATGACGGGACGCCGAGGGCGACCGTAAGGAGCGAGCTCGTGTTCGCGCTGCGCGACTGCGTCATCCTTAGGAGAGGGCAGGCCTATATGCTCGGGGCAATCGGACCAGGCGACGCGAGGGTGGTGAAGCTCGCGCCGGGCGAAGGGGTGGGTTTCGGATCCCTGGTCGCATCGCTGGACCGTCGCGGCATGCGGAAGGAGCGCAGGCTCATCGAGATGCTGATGAACGAAGGCAGGGCGGCGAACTCGATGATTTTCGCCGGGTTCGCGGACGGAATCGAGAAGATGCGGCTCTCGACCGACGGATTCCTGGAAAGCGAAGAGTATCCACTGCTCGCCTACACGGTGGTGAAGGGACCCGCGAACCAGTAGGCGCAAAACCCGGACGGGCCGCGACCAAACGCTGCGTAGAATCTCGAAGACCCGCCGAAGTCCAGGCTTTTTCGTTCGAGACGAAGGCGGGCAGGGCAGGCGCCGCGCCGAACGATCACGGCGGCAGAGCGCCGTGGCTACAGCGATGCGCTCTTGCGGAAGCATCTGAGCGAAGGAGGGGCGGGCTTCGTCGCGTCGCCCCTGCGGCCTGCGGCCGTTCCCTCTCTCTTCGGTGTCTTCTCGGTGGTCGCGTGCCCACGGTTTACTGCTTACGGTCTTCGGCCGTTCTGCGCCGCACGTATCCCAGCCGCCACGAATGACTTCCGCATTCGATCCCGTCTGACTTCCTTGACGGATGCAGGCAGCAACCGGTTTCGGACTCGCTTTTTCAATGCACCCCGCCCGGCTTTTTCCTTCCTGGCCGACCATGGACCTGCTATAATGACGGGTTCGAGTTGTACTTCAGCGGCGGTTTCCGATGAAAAACCCGGGACTCAAGGTTCTGACCGACACGATTTCGGTTCCGAACCGGACCTCCTCCCTCGAGAAGGTCCGCGGATTCATAATCTCCATGCTCGGCAAGACGTCCTTCGACGAGAGGAACAGGCATCTCCTGGTGCTCGCAATCGACGAGGCGGTCACCAGCAACATCCTCTTCTCCGTGGAGACCAGGCGCGACGGGACGACCAAGGTCTCGGTCGATATCGACGACGTCCGCATGAAGGTCGTCATCGAGGACACCGGAATAGACCCGGATTCCTGCGACGTGACCGAATCGATGCTGACCGAGACGCTAATCAAGGCGAGGAAATACGAGATGGGGATTTTCCTCATCAGGCAGATAGTGGACGAGATGTCCTACGCGTACAAGAAGGGATTCGAGAACCAGCTCACGCTTGTCAAGTTCCTGAAATGAGCCATCCGGGCGGCAAGGAGAAGTGCGTTCCTCCGGAATCCGGCCGCGGAACGGGTTCCGAGAAGGCGGGGTCCTTCGCGACCAGGCCGGTTTTCGCCTACGCGGTATCCTCGTTAATCTACCTCGCAGTCTTCGCAATCCTCTTCTTCGCATATCTCCGATGATTGCGGTCGTCCAGAGAGTCGGCAAGGCGGCGGTTTCGGTCGGCGGCGAGGAGAAGGCGCGCATCGGCCCGGGCATGCTCGTTCTCGTGGGTGTCGAAAGGGGGGACACCCCCGCAGACGCGGAGTTCCTGGCCCGGAAAGCAGCAGGGCTGAGGATGTTCGACGATCAATCCGGCAGGATGAACCTTTCGGTCTCGGACGTCCAAGGCGGGATTCTGGCCGTGTCGCAGTTCACCCTGGCCGCCGACTGCGCCAGGGGCCGCCGACCCTCGTTCGACAACGCGGCGCCTCCGGAGGCGGCCCTGCCCCTCTTCGAGGCCTTCGTGGCCGGAGTGCGCGCGTCGGGCGTCCCTGTCAGGACCGGCGTCTTCCAGGCCATGATGGAGGTCGAGCTCGTCAATTCCGGCCCGGCGACGTTCATCCTCCGCTCGCGTCCGGGACCCGGGCGCGACCAGGCATGAGAAACTTTGGACACTCAACCCCTCGGCACGCTCACTTGTACACCACGACCCTCGAGTTTCCGAGCCCGTGGCAGCGCAGGCAGGCCTCGTACTTCGTCCCGCCCTTGTCGCTTCCGGCTTCGATGACCGTCTTGTACCCCTTGCCGCCGCATTCCGTGCACGGCTGGGCGTCTATGCGGACCACCTCGATGTCGCCCGAGTTCTCGGCGTAGTAAGCCGTGAGCCACGACGCGCGCGTCGTGGAATTCGCCGCCTCCCACCACTCGTCCTCGGTCAGGGCCTTCTTGGCCTTCGTGTCCTTGCTCTGCGTCAGCCCGAACGCCTCCTTGATCTTCTCCCGCGCCTCGGAGCTCAGCCCCACGCTCTCGCCGAGCTGGTCCACGATGCTCGATCCGGACGACCCGGACTGGTTGCTCTTCTGGACGATGAAGGTCCCGCTGCCGTACATGGCCTTCCTGTACACGTAGCTCTTGCGCGCGTCGAACGTGTCCTTGATTTCCGACTCCGCTATCTTGTGCAAGGTCCCGAGCTTGGCGAGGATTTCCTTCGACAGCTCCACCTGCGCCCATTTCTTCGCGTCCGCGATTTTCAGGTCCTTCTCGCGCACCTTGGTCTGGATGAAAGAGCGCATGTGGTTGAACCAGCCCGTCACCACCACCGCCCTCAGGTAGGTCTCCTTCTCGCGCACTATCTTCTCCGCCACCTTCTCGCGGTCCTCGAGGACGGTCTTGCTCTCGGGGAACTCGGCCTGCACCGATTTCCACGACTCCTCCGCCTCCCCGAACTTCTTGTTCGCAATCAGCTTGAAGATGTCCTTTATCTTCTTGAGCACCTCCCTGTCCTTGATGAGGTCGACCAGCATGCCCGTGCGGTTCTTTATGAACTCCTCCTGCGACTTGTCCGGCGCGCCGAAGGAAAGCGCCTTGTCGAGGTGCTCCTTCTCCTTCTCGTAGTAGCCGATTCTCTGGCACCAGTCCGCGAACGCCATGTTGGAGGAGAAGTCGCCGGGGGCCCCGTCGGCCTTGAGCTTGGCCGCGTACGCCTCGTCCTCGGTGTATATCCTCAGGATGTCGATCTTGACCGGTTCCTCCCGGGCGATTATCGACGTCGGATACTTGAACACCCCTCCGGGCCCGGTCCTGATTACGAATTCCTGCGCGCTCGCCTGCTCGGACACGAGGACGCCCTCGAGCACCTCGCCGGTCTTCAGGTAATACCTCATGCCGTCCACCTTGACCGCCCTGGCGTCCTCGGTCACGATGAGGCCGAGCAGCCTCCCGAGCCTGAGCCGGTCCTCGTCCGTGAGCTGCATCCACGACAGCCTCACGACCCCGCCCGTGTCGAAGCGCTGAATCTTCACGAAGTTCTTGTCCGAGTCCATGATCCTCCCCTGGAGGAAGGACCCGTCCTTGAGCCTCAGGATTTCGGCAGAGGCCGTCCGTCCGGCCGTGACAAGGGCGAACGCAAGAATGAGCGCAGTAACCGCGAACCTCGACATCTTCCACCTCCGGGCCGGCCGCAAGGAGCGGCGGCTTCAAAACGGTTTCTTGAAAATCACCTTCGCATAGGACTCGGACACCGGATCGCCGCCCTTCTGCCACACAATCGTGAGTTCCGCAAGGACCGCGTTCCCGTCCGGATCAAGCCTCGAATACGCCATCCTGTACCTGTACCCTGGGAAGTCGGGGACCTTCGGCTCGTCGGCGCCCTTCTCCGGGACGTCCTTCAGGTAGTTCTTCTCGTCGACGGAGCGGCCCTTCCATCCCTTCTTGCGGCTCTTCTGGGCCTCGGTCTTCTTCCACTGGCTTATCCTGAGGACCGTGTAGTTCGCCTCGATTTCCGAGAAGATGGATTCCGCGGCCAGCGCGGCGTTCATCTGGTCCACGCTCCTCTTGTGCGTGGTCACGCCGACGGCGAAGAGCACGAGGATGCTCGTCATCCCCACGACCATCACGCTCAGCGCCACGAGTATCTCGAGCAGCGAAAATCCGCCGCGTCCCTCCCTGCTTCTCATCCCGTCCTCCAACCCGGCGTTACTTCGACGCCGCGCCCGGGTTCTCCCCGAACCAGAATTCCCTGTACGACGGCACCGACGCCGTCACCACGAAGGTCCGGCCGCACAGCACCGTTCCGCCCTTCTTGTGCCCCTGCGCCGACGTCCCCCTCGCGCCGCGCCTGTCTATCTCGATTTCCTCGCCCGTGCGCCCCTTTATCCGCATCCACTCCGCCCCGACCTTCACGTGCCGCATCACCATCGGGTCCGTCTCGTCCGGAAAACCCCTGGCGTCCTCGACCCTGATGGTCTTCTCGCCCGGGGACAGGTCGTCCGCAAGGACGGTCGAGAGGCTGCGCCCCGTCCTGCTCAGCACCGCAAGCGTCACCTGGACCTGCCGGGGGAATATGTCGTCGGCCGTCACCTGCCTCGACGCCTGGTTGGCGGCCATGAAGAACACGTTGGCGTCGCCCTTCTTCGCCTGCGAGGACTCCTTCGGAAGGATGCCCCGCGTCGAGTCCCACGTGTCGGACGGGCCGCAGCCCCCGGTAAGGGTCCTGCCCTGCCCGGCCTGCGAGTCCCACGTGGTCGTGTACTGCGACCAGAACGCGAACCCGAGGAAGAGGACGTTCCCGGAAATCGCGCTCATCGCCTTCTTCACCTTCTCCGACGAGTCGATGTTCCCGTCGATGAACAGCGAATCCGGGCCGCCGATTGGCGCCCTTACCCCGCGGTACAGCGCCGGCGAAAGGGGGTCGCCCGGGTCGAACGCGTACGCGACCTCCATGAGACCGCCGAGAGGCAGGAGCTTCTTGGACGAGTCGCCCTTGTCGGTCATGTATTCGGTGTACCCCTCCTCCGGCGACCCGGTGCCGGAAAGGCGCAGGGGCGTACGGGAGTCCTCGGCCTTGATTGTGCGTATGAAGCGTATCCTCTGCCGCCTGTTGCGGTCGTAGTCGCAAACCAGGAGAATCCCCGGGTCGCCGCCGGACCCGCCGGTCGAAACCATGGAGGTCAGGTCCTCGCGGATGAGCTTGAGTAGCGCCTGGGCGTCCTCGTGAATCATCCGCTGCTCCTCGGTCCTCGACCACGTGTCCACGCCCGACCTCAAGGCCATGAGCAGCATCCCGCCAATCATGGTGAACACGGACATTGCCACGAGCATCTCGGCCAGCGTGAATCCCGCGCTCCTAGCGACGATCCTCGTCATCTTCCTCCCAGCTCCTTGTGATGGAGAACCTTCATGGGCTGCGTGTACTTCACCCTGAGGTTCCATACCTTCGGCGTCCCCTTCCATCCGCTGCCCTCGAAAGCCCCCTTCTTGTACTCGAAGCAGGCGCGGACCTCGATGAAGTCGCCCTGGACCGCGATTATATTGGCCAGCTCCGGGCTGTCGAACCTGTAAATGCCCCCGGCCGTGTTCGCCGGCTTGTCGTCCCACCTGCCCATGCCGTCGACCCTGACCAGGAACACCACGTCCTGGACGAGCGGGTCCTCGATTTCCTCCTCCCAGAGGATTTCCTGCCATATCGCGTCCCTGGCGGAGAACGACGCCTGGAAGAACGCCGATTCGGGCAGGTCCGTCTCCGGCCTGTACCGGTCGTGATACCTGTGGGGGATGAGCACCAGCAGGTCCCCCGACGGGTGCGTGGCAGGCTGCGTGCCGAAGGCGCCCCTGAAGGCGCCGGGCGAATCCGCGGTCCTGGACGCGATTGCGAGCAGGTCGGCGTTCTGTTTGGCGTGCGTATATCCGACGAGCTCCTTGTCGATGAGGACGTAACCTTCGTTGGGGAACCCGGCGGCGGATTTGACGCGGAGGAGGTTCGATTCCGACCCCGCCTCCTCGGTGAGCGACGTCACTGTCATGAACGCCATGTGCATGATGTACGCGCCGTTGGAATGGATCGCTGCTTCCGACCCGAGCATGCCGCGCTTGAGCCCCTTGAGCGTGTACCCGTCGAGCTCCGTGTAGCCGACGTATTCGTTGGCGATTTTTATGATTCCCCCGTCCGAGGGGATGTTGAGCGGAAGGTCGCCCGGGTCGTCCTTGCCGGGCAGGGGATGCACTTCCACGACCAGCTCGGTCGCGGTCTTGTCGATGTCGGCCGAGAGCTGGAAGATGCCCCTGGACGCGGTCGTGAACCTCGCCTCGTCCACGCGCCCCCTGGTCGCCACCGAGGACGCGCCGGAGCCGCCGGGCGTGCTGCCGCCCAGGTATGAAGTCTTGCCCAGCTTGGAGGGGAGCTCGCCGGACGGGAACTTGAGGACCCTGGTGATTAGCGGCAATATCTCGGACCCCACGTTGTCTGCGAGGGCCACGTACTTGCCGTCCGCCCAGTTGACCATGCCGGTCGCCGTCATCTGCGCGCCGGAGATGCTCGACAGGAACGTGACGTCGTCGAAGCGCCCCGCGAAAATGTCCTTCACCTCGAAGACCGGGATAATCTTCGCGCTCGTCGCGTGGCTCGCCCCGATTGTCCTGTGCGCCTCGCGGAACGTGATTTCCGGCGTCTCCTCGGATTCGTCCGGCGGCGTTATCGCGCCCGTCTTCTCGTCCACCTTGGAGTTGCGGAACTTGTCGATGTTCTTGTTCAGGTCCTCGATGATTTCGTTCCTGACGAAGTATTTCTTCCCGTCCATCTCCGTCTTCGAGTCGTAGATGAACCACTCGTTGTCAATCTGCAGCCTTCCCTTGTCTAGGTAGTTGTCCGTGGCGGTCGCCGCCACCGAAACCAGCCAGACCTCGATTGCGTACACCTCCGTCGTGGTCCCGAGGGTTATCTCGTACGCGAATTCCTGCGCCGTGGACCCGAGCTGGCCCCTCTTCACGTCCTTCAGGTCGTGCTCGTCCTTCTTCGCGTAATATGCGAACTCGTACTGGATTTCCCCGCCCGTTCCCGTGTCGGTCGAGCCAGCCTGCCAGCTGCCAGTGCCCCCGGGAGCATGGATGCCGTCCCCGCCGCCGCCCGACCCGCCGCCGCTCGACCCGCCGGACCCGGACCCCGACCCCGTTCCGGTCGCCGCCTGCTTCCTCGTCGCTATGAGCACGAATCCATGGTCCGGGAAATCGGTCCCGTTCTTGAGCTTAATCTCATCGGCGTCCGCCGCCAGCATCACGATGGTGATGCTCCCCCCGGGGGGGCCCTGGAAGAACCCGTCCGAGGAGGATTTCGGGGAGGAGTTGCTGCTGCTGCCGCCGCCGCTCCCGCTGCCCGATCCGTCGCCCTGCTCCTCGCCAGGGAATACGAGCCTCGTGGTTGTGTCGGGCCCCATGGACTCGTTCGCGAAAGTGCCGCCGCCGATCGGCAGCCGGGTCTCGAGCATGGAAGTGTATCCGTAGATTGTGACCGCCGATCCCGAGGGGTGCGTGTTCCACTTGGTCCCGCGCTTGCCCCTGTTGGTCTTCACGTCGTACGTGCCCGAAGTCGGCAGGACGGCAGGGTCCGAACCCGGGTCCTGGCGGTCGGCCCTGACCGGGCCGTGAATCGAGTTGCCGGATGACGAGGAGGACCCCGACGATCCTCCGGATGCCGTGTCGGGCGGCACGAACTCGGGATAAGGCTGGTATACGAAGCTCGTGGCCGTCTTGGAGGTGTAGGTTATCGCCTCCTTGCCGATGACGAGCACGCCCCTGTCAGGGAACCCCTGCGTCGATTCCACCGGTATCTCGAGCGACATGGGATCGATGTCGGACGAAAGGGTAGTGAACCTCTCGTCGCCCCCCGACGTCCTGTGCACGAACCGCCCCACCGGCTTGCCGTCCACCAGGAGGCCGAGCTCGCCGACCCGCGTTCCCTTCCACGAAGCCGCGATGTGATACCAGGTGTCCTTCTTCAAGGTCTTCTTGTCCACGATCCAGCGGACCTGCGAGGCGGTCTCCTCCTCCGTGCCGTCCGCGACGTGCAGCACGAGTTCGGACATGTCGGAGTCGAAGAAGATCATGATGCGGTTGCGGAAGACCCTCCCGGGGACCTCGGCCGTGTCGAAGAGCACGTGGTTGTCATCGAGATTCGGCCACTTGGGCATGTACCAGAACTCGACGCTGCCAGCCATGTAGTCCTTGCTGTCGTTGCCGGTGTCCGGCACGAACTTCGTCTTGTCGTCCCCGAAGGTTATGGCCTTGCCGTCGAGGTCCGGCCCGTCGGGCGTCAGCTTGAAGCCCTCGATGAGCTGCCGGTCGAAATGCTCGACGTAGCCCATGGCGCCCTCCCCGCCGGCCATGGTTATCTTCACCTCCATCCCGCTCCCGCCGCTCGACTTGAGCACCTGCTGCACCTGGCTCCAGACCTCGTACATCCTCGACGACTGGAGCCTCACGTCGCCTTTCTCCTCGATCGTGCGGCTGTAGGAGGGATACACGTCCCTGACCCCGACGGGATTGGGCCAGGCGGATATGAGCCGCCCCTGGGGGGACGATATCTGCTTCTGGAAATCGTACTGGCTCTCGAGCGAGAGCGATGCCTCGGTCGGCGGCGAAAGCTCGATAACCTCCTCGATTCTGTGGATGGCCGCCTGCCTTCCGGATTCGAGGTTGACTATGCCCGTGGCTTCGATTGTGTAGGTGTCCGAGGACTTGTAGCACAGCGGTGCCGTGGAAACCGAGAAGTTGTGATGGTGCGGATTGAGCGCGTTCTGCTCGAGGGCGCGAAGCGAGTTCTCCTGGAGTTCGCCGGCGCTGAAGCACTCGTTCAGCAACGATACGAAATCCTCGTGGCATCTCAGCGGCTGGCCGGAATCCGAACGGGCGAAGATCCTCGAAACCACCGCGACCGCTTCCTCGCGGGTCACGCACCTGCTCGGTTTCTGCTCCTCGCCGGTCTCGGGATTGTCCATGCCCTCGTCCCAGACGAACTTGACGCCCGTGAAGAGGGAGAGCAGCACGGCCCTCGAAGCCGTGTTCACGTTGACCGGCGGCCTGACCTGCGTCTGCACGTAGCCCTCGTCGTCCTCCTCGAACTTCGTCGCAAGCTTGCGGTCCAGCACGGCTATCCACAGGTTCTGGCCGCGCTTGACCTTGAGCACCCTTGCGTACTCCACCTCGGGGTCGCTATCGGTCTTCTCCCTGATGACCCGCACGAAAGTGCCCGGAGAAAGGTTCCGGCCAGTGGATACCTCGAGCGCGTCGCAGACCTCGGTCTGGTCCTGGCCGATGACCTTGAATATGCGGACCGGCGCAGTCCACTGCCCCGCCACTTCCGGCCTCGAATAGACGGTCAGGTAGGGCTTGATGTAGTCAATCTCGGACGGCGTCAGCGCAATCGCGCCCTCGCCGATTTTCCCGCTGTTCCCGTATGCGGAAAGATCCTTGATTGACGAGAGGTTGTCGAACGGCGCGAACCTGCCCTGCTCCGCCCTGACCGGATGCCCGGAAAGCTTGTAGGCCCGGAAGTCGATTACGAGGTTCTTCTCCTTGTGCTTCGCAGGCTTGGCGAATTCCGGGTTGTCCGTGAAGCACCCCCGCTCGCATCCGGAAAAAGTGTTGCCCGAAACGCTCTTGTAGGAAATGACCTCGCCGTCTATCCAGAGATACCCGTCAATCGTGTCCGAGTCCCCGTCCGTGTAGAACCCGCGCGCATCGTCCACGATGACCGTCGCGGTCTCGGCCGACAAGGGCTCGGCGAGCACAGCCGCGCCCATCAGGTTCCCGATGAGCCACGGCGTCGAGGCGTTGATGTTGATTTTCGCCTGCTCGTCGGAGGCGGAAACGGACCACATCAGCCCCTTGGGGTTGAGGAAGCTCAAGCCCTTCCTGCCTGCAATGACGGGCAGATCGACCTTGAGGGAGAACTCGTCGATCGTGTCCCAGTCCGGCGTGTTGTAGGGCGCGTCGTACTTGCCGGTCTTCTCGCAGCTCTCGTGAGATTGCATGAGCTGGGAAACCGCGTAGTTCCTCGCCCCCTCCGCAAGCATCCGCGCCTGCGTTTCATGCACGAACGACCTGCTCGTCTTCTCCTGAAGCTGCATCGAGACCGCGAACGGAGTCGCAATAATCACGAGCGCCATCAGGACGACGATGACCAGGATGAGAGCAACCCCGTTCTCTAGCTTTCTTCTATTCATTGCAGCCTCCAGGTAGGCATTGTTCTCGCTCGATTCCCGCTGTTTGCCACTCGAAATGCAGTTTGCATATGCGTCTTAAAGCAAAACCAATGCCCTGCCAAGATTTTCCCATCCAATTTCATGCGCTCTTGAGTCAGTATAACTTATTCAAATTATTGATGTTATATCCTGGCAAACATCGTTGTCACACTCGGCGCGTTCTGCGAAGCACAACTGCTCATAGTAATTGCCAACGGAGTTTACAATTCTCAGCATATCTGTCAACAAAGTTGACACGCAGGGGTATTCTCGCTGCGACCGATAGCGATTTCGAGGAAGACGGCTACTGACCAGCCAGTCGTTCGGACCGGGGAAGCCGCCGATTACCGGCGATCATGCTCGTCCATTTCCCGGCTTTCATGAAGATTTCGCCGTCGGATTCCACTGTCGGCTTTTTCACCAGGAAATCCCTGTGCATCCTGCTCTTTATGGGTCCGCCGAAGAACGCGTTCCCGCCCACGCCGAAATGCACTGTGCCCAGGGTCTTCTCGAAAATCGGGCCCGTGTAGTAAGGCCTTGCGAACAGGTTGGTGCCGATGCCGAATTCCGCGAGCTCCTGTTTTTTCTCCACAAGCAGGTTGCTCTTCTTCCTCCATTTCCCGGACTCGAGAGACTCGAGGAAAAGAATCCGCCCGTGTCCGAAACTTAGCCTGTACAGCTTCCCGAACAGGGGGCCTGTAATCACAGTGCCCTCCCCGGATCCCCTCGCTGGCGGGACGAACGCCTCCCCTCCGGGGACCTGCGCCATCCAGTCCTTCCGGAAGTCGAGGTCCTCGAACCTGAAGGAGTACCCGCCGAAATTAAAAGACATGTCGGTGCCCCTCTTGCAGGTGACCCTCACCCGTGTCTTCCCCTTGAAGAATCGCGCCGCTTCCCTGTTCCTTTGCGCTATGTTGGCAGTGGACGCGCTGATTGCGGATTCGTATGTCGCGGCCACCTCGTCGAAATCGAGCCCGAGCTCGCCCGCTTTGGCCTCGGAAGGGAGGTCGAGAAGGATGATCTTTATGCCGGATTCGCGCAGGCCGTGGAGGTTGGAGGAGGATTTCACTGAGAATTCCTGGAGCAGGGCGGCCTCCTTGCGGAAATCCCCCAGAATCCCGGCAAGGCTTTCAATCGAGCGGGTGTGCGGCGAGGAGAACAGGACCACCGCGACGTCCATCCTCTCGGGCGCGCTTCCTCCAACGAAGGCGAGGCGCTTCCCCGCCGCCCTTGGTATGAACCGGTCCGCGGTCCTCTGCGGCCCCTCGGACATGAGCATGCCCAGGAGCTGCGTGTCCGACCAGTATGACGAGGAGACCCTGGCCCCTTTCGACGCGAAGTCGCTGTGTACCGCGTCGAGGCATTCGTGGCCGAAGACGTTGCCGGAAATCCGCGCGCGCTCCACGCGGCCGGCGCGTCTGCAAAGCCCCTCCACCGCGGCCCTTGCGCATCCGGCGAGGCGCGACGTGCCGTTCATCGCCTGCCCTTCAGCATGTGGAGCTCCACGAGCATCTCGTACTTGACCAGGATGCGGGACAGCGCGAGGTGCATCCCGTCGTCGAGCAGGTTCTCAATCTTCTTCAACTCCGTATAGATCTCCTGCCTGAGCTTGACCATCTCGTCCGTGAGGACCGCGCCGTCTTCGAGGAACAGGTCCCATTTTTCCCTGAGGGCTTCCCGGGTGCAGTTCACGATGTCGAGGCCTTTTCCGTCGAACCATCCGTCTCTGGGCATGGCAACCTCCTTCACACGGCGCTCAGGGCGGCGAACACTGCAATCCCAATCGCGACCGCAAGTCCCGCAAACACCAATCCGGCCGCTGCGTTCTTCCCTTCGGCGACGTCCCTTCTCAGGTTCAAGGGAAGCGCGAGCTCCGAGGCCTTGACGCCTGCGATTATTGCCAGAATCCCGGCGGCCAGGAACACAGCCATTTTCACGAGCTTCTTGAGCATGATGACGTGATCGGGAAGCGGTTTCAGGTCCCCGTCGATGCTGGCGATGGGCTCGTTGCTCTGGCCGAAAGCCGCGTGGCCGGCGCCCAGGGCGGCAGAAATGACGGCAAATGCCAGTGCACATCTCCATGCGTTTAAAGCCATTGCGTCTCCTCCAACACCTGTCCAGGCCGGAACCAGGCTTTGATTCAAGCTGCTGCCCGCCAGGATGCTTGAATCATATTTTTTTCAAGGGCCAAAGTCACCAGGTGTTTTTTCTTGATTCCGGATTGGCAGGTGATATACTTGCAAATCTTTGTCGGTTCAGAATATGAAAACGCTTTTGGGGAGGTTGTTCGGGGAAAAGGGGTTCGCCTGGTACGGCTTCTGCCAGTTCCTGACCATCGTCTTCTTCGTGGTCTTTTTCCGCTACAGGGCTTTCGGCAGGGAAAACGTTCCTTCGAGGGGGGGGGCCTTGCTGGCATCGAACCACCAGTCCTTCTTCGACCCGGTCCTCATAGGCCTTCTTTTGAACCGCAGGATAAACCAGCTCGCGAGGAGCACCCTGTTCAGGAACCCGGTCTTCGCGCGGCTGATAAGGTCCCTCGGCAGCATACCCATAGAACGGGGCAAGGGGGACAAGGAGGCCCTGGGAAAGGGCATAGAAGTGCTCAGGTCGGGCGGGCTGCTGGTCGTTTTCCCCGAGGGGACGAGGACTTCCGACGGGGAGATCGGCGACCTGATGCCCGGCATCTTCCTCATGGCCCGGCGGGCCGGGGCGCCCATAATCCCGGTCGTGATAGAAGGGGCGTTCAGGGCTTGGCCGAGGCACAGGAAGCTCTTCTCCGCGTTCCGGGGAATAAAGGTGGCCTTCGGCAGGCCCCTGGTCCCGGGAAAGGGCCTGGAGGTCAGGGATGCGGTGAAGGAGAGCATGGTCGGGCTGATGGGCATGCTCAGGCGCGTTTCCAGCTAGCGTCGAGCGCGCCCGGCGGCGCGACGGCGGGCAAGTTCGCGGTTTCGGGCGCCGGGTCTCCGGGGCGGTCCCGGGGGCAGGCGTTCTTTCTCTTTTTTGATTCCGGGAATCCGGTCGGAGCGTTGAGATGCTTGAAAAGGACATTCTTGACTACACGGGGCTCAAGGAGGAGGAAATCGAGAAGATTATCCTCGAGGCCCTGGCCGGGAAGACCGAGGACGACCTCAAGGTCCTCTACGAAAGCTCAATCCAGAACTTCGAGGTCGACTGCATCCTCAAGGGCAAGATCGTGAACGTCATCGGGGACGAGGTGATTGTCGACGTGGGTTACAAGTCCGAGGGCGTGATTCCGAAGAACGAGTTCGACGACCCGGACGAGATAGACCCGGGCGACGCCATCGAGGTGCTGCTCGAGGAGGTCGAGGACGAGGCGGGGCTCCTCAAGCTTTCCAAGCGCAAGGCGGACCGCATACGCGGGTGGGAGAGGATCATCACCGAGAAGGCCGAGGGCGACACCGTGTCGGGCAAGGTAATCAGGAAGATCAAGGGCGGCCTGCTGGTCGACATCGGGGTGCCTGTGTTCCTGCCGGCCTCGCAGGTCAGCATACGGCGCACTGGCGACATATCGGAGTACATCGGCAAGGACGTCGAGTGCGAGATAATCAAGATTGACAAGCAGAGGATGAACATCGTCGTGTCGCGCCGCAGGCTCATCGAGCGCGCGAGGGAGGAGCAGAAGAAGAAGCTGCTCGACGAGATTAAGGAAGGGGAGACCCGCAAGGGCGTGGTGAAGAACATCGCGGACTTCGGGGCGTTCATCGACCTCGGCGGCATAGACGGGCTCCTGCACATCACCGACATGTCGTGGGGCAGGATTAACCATCCGTCCGAGATGCTGAACATAGACGACGAGATAGAGGTGCGGATACTCAAGGTGGACAAGGACCGGGAGAGGATTGCGCTGGGGCTCAAGCAGAAGAGCGAATCCCCGTGGAAGGACATCGACGTGAAGTTCCCGATTGGCACGAGGGCGAGGGGTACGGTGGTCAACGTCATGTCGTACGGCGCGTTCGTGAAGCTCGAGGAGGGGATTGAGGGCCTGGTGCACATCTCCGAGATGTCGTGGACGAAACGCGTGAACCATCCTTCGGAAATCGTGAACATCGGCGACACTGTGGACGTGGTGGTGCTCGACATCAACCAGGAGAAGCAGGAGATTTCGCTGGGCATGAAGCAGACCGAAATCAACCCCTGGTCGCTGGTCGAGCAGAACTACCCCGCCGGGACGAGGGTCGAGGGCAAGGTCCGGAACCTCACGAACTACGGCGCGTTCATCGAGATAGAGGAGGGCATAGACGGGCTTCTGCACGTGTCCGACATGTCGTGGACCAAGAAGATCAGCCACCCCTCGGAGATGGTCAAGAAGGGCGACTCGCTGGAGACCGTCGTGCTCTCGGTGGACCAGAACCGCAAACGCGTGGCGCTGGGGCTCAAGCAGATCAAGCCCGACCCGTGGGAGGAGGCGATACCGCTCAAGTACCATTCCGGGGACGTGGTCAACGGCAAGGTGACGAAACTCACGAACTTCGGGGCTTTCGTCGAGCTCGAGGGCGACCTCGAGGGCCTGCTGCACATCTCGGAGCTTTCCGACAAGAAGGTCAAGAACCCCGAGGAGGTCGTGAAGGTCGGGGAGACCGTGGATGTGCGAATACTGAGGGTGGACGCGACGGAGAGGAAGATCGGGCTTTCCCTCGAGAGCAAGGAGGAGGATCAGGTTTCAGGGCCGGGAGAGGCGGAGGGGAAGCCGGAGGAGCCGAAGGCGGACGAGAAGCCTAAGGCGGACGTTCCGGCCGGGGGCGAGGCCGCGGACGGGGCCGGACCCGTGGCACCGGCGGGCGCCTAATCGCGGCGCCGAATCGCCCGAGGTGGTTTGAATGTCCGGCATCGTAGGCTGCATCGGAAACAAGGACATTCCCGGCGTCCTGCTCCAGGGGCTGGCCAGGATGGAATTCCTGGGCTACGACTCCGTGGGCGCGTCGGTGTTGGACAGGAACGGCATCGTCACCGAGAAGCTGGTGGGTTCGGTCAGGCTTCTCGCCTCGCGCATCGAGCGCCTGGGCATGAAGGGGAAGGCCGGGATTGCCGGGCTCCGTTACGCGACCATGGGGGATGTCAGCAAGATCAACGCCCATCCCCAGGTCGGCTGCCGCGGCGACGTCGCGGTGGTGCACACGGGCATGATCGAGGACCACGAAAGGGTGAAGAGGCGCCTCTCCGCTGAGGGCCACAAGTTCAAGTCCCAGACTGACACCGAGGTCATCGCCCATCTGCTCGAGGCCGGGTCTGAAAACGGCTTCATGGAAGCGTTCATCGAGGTGCTCAACCAGCTTTCCGGCAGCTTCTCCTTCCTCGCTCTCGACGCCAAGGCCGGCGATGCAATCATCGGCGCTTGCAGGGAATGCTCGTTGTACGTGGGAGTGGGGCGGGACTTCCACATCGTCTCGTCCGAATACACGCCCATCATCGCGCACACGCGCGAAATCCTCAGAATCGAGTCCGGACAGGTCGTGAGGGTGTTCGCGGGAAAGGCGGAGATCTTCTCCCACACGGGCGACCCGGTATCGGCGACCGCCAAGCCCCTGACCTGGACCCTCGCCGAGGCCCAACGGCAGGGATTCCCGTCCTTCACGCTCAAGGAAATCAACGAGCAGCCCTACGCCGTGCGCAGGGCGTTCTCGAACAGGATTGGACCATCGGGCGTCAGGTTCGCGAATTTCGGAATCCCCAGGGAGGAAATCGAGTCCGTGAAGCACATAAAGCTCATCGGATCCGGGTCCTCCTATCACGCGGCGCTGGCCGGAAAGACCATGATCGAGGAAGTGGCCAGGATTCCGGCGTCGGCCACCGCCGCCTCGGGCATGATGGGATTCGACACCGTGGTCGGCGAGAACACCATACTGGCCGCGGTCTCGAGGTCGGGGTTCACCCGGGACACGGTCCGGGCCGTGAAGACATGGAAGAGGATGGGCGGCAGGTCCATTGCCGTGTGCAACGCCATGAAGAGCCCGCTCTGGGACATCTCGGACGCGAGGCTCGACATCATGGCCGGGCCTGAAATCGGCATAGCCACGACCAAGGGGTTCACGAACCAAATCGCCGCCCTCATCCTGCTCTCGGTATTCCTCGGGAGGTCGCTCAGGACGCTGAACAGGGTGCCTGAGAGGGAAATCCTCTGGGGAATAAAGAGGATACCGGACCAGATCGCGGGATTCCTCCAGAAGCAGAGGGAGGTGGAGGAGGCGGCGAAGTTCCTCAAGAAGGCGAAATCCATGTTCTTCGCGGGCATCGGCTTCAACTACCCGACGGCGCTCGAGGGCGCGCTCAAGATGAAACAGTTCGGCGCAGTGCATGCAGAGGGAATCTCCGTCGGGGAACTGAAGCACCAGGCGCTCATGCTGCTCGGCAAGGACCGGCCCCTCGTCGCGCTCGCAATCCAGGGAAGGGGATACGAACCCATGATTGAAGGCATGCGCGAGGTGAAGAGGCACGGCAGCAGGATTGTCGCCATCGGCACGGAAGGCGACTCCAACCTGCCCGAGCTCGCGGACGTCTGCGTGTTCGTGCCTCGCTGCGCAGAGGTCCTGTCCCCGCTCCTCACCGCCCTGCCCGTGCAGCTCCTGGCGGCGTACGTGGGCATGGCCAAAGGGCTCAGCATCGACGAGCCCAGGAACCTCGAGCGCTTCTTCCCGGAAAAGGAGAACCAGTCCGAGGACGGGTCGTGAACCGCGGCTATCGGCCTTGGATCCTTCCCTCTTCCCTGCTGCTCTCAGCCCCGCTCAATCCAACCCCGCGGGCAGCCGCTTCGAAATCGCGTGCGCGATGAGTCCGGCTAGCGGAGGAAAGAGAAGTACCGACATCAGCCGCACGGCCGTGAACTTCCAGCCCAGGATTCCGACTTCCATCGGAAGCCTGGACACCGACCAGAGCGACCAGCCTGTGATGAGAGCTACCAGCGTTCCGAGCCCGGCGCCGGCGTTCATGAGCCCGGCGACTATGGGGAAGCTCACCACCGGCCCGCTCGGGACCAGCGCTCCAGCGAAAGAGCCGATTAGAATCCCCCTCATGCCGGACTCGGGTCCAATCCAGCCCGCGATCACGTCCTTGGGAATCAGCACCTGGGCCATCCCCGCCACCAGCATTGCGAGCAGGAACATCGGGGCGATTTCGAGCAGCATCCTCATGCCCTCTTTCGTCCCCTCGACGTGCGATCCGTCGCCCTTCCTGATTGCGAGAAGGAGCATCGCCGCGGCTATCGCCGCCATTATCAGCGTCGGTACCAGCATTTTTTTCTTCCTCTTTTCCATGTCCTGCGCCAAAACCCCCCCGATACAACGGAGAAGAGTCGCCTGGTCAAGCCGAAGGCTTGAGGACGGATTTCGCGGTGGCCATGGCGACCTCGAACACTCTTATCTGATCCTTTTCCTTCGTGTGGTAGCCGGAGTTCCTCGATGTCCTCTGCCTGATTACCAGCACGTCGGCTTCCGAATCGTTGCCGTCGAATTCGCAGACGTCCTTCACCGAATCGATCCCCGCCCCGGCGAGCCCCAGCTTCCCCTTCCTCGCGACGACCACTGCGTAGAGATAGGGATAGGCCGCGTTCTGGACCTTGTTGATCGAGACCTGCACCTGGAGGCCGATGAATTCCGGAGGGCCCTGGGGCCACATGAGCATGAGCCGGGCGTCCAGCGGCACGAGCCCGCGGTCGGTGCGGCCGATTCTGAGCATCGGGCACGCTTCCATGCCGGGCTCGGGGAATTCCCTGGTTCTGGAAATCACGTTGTGCAGCGCGGCCAGCTTGACCAGGAGGTCGGGCGGCGACCATGTCGCGCGCAGGCCGGACACCCACACCGGAATGAAGAAGAGCGCCGCGTCCGCGAGGAGGATTTCCGCCCTGAATCCGGGGCTCCAGGCGAGCAGCACATGCTCGAAGTCGAGTCCTCCCTGGATTGCGGCGACGGCAATCACTGCCGCGGCCGCCGCGGCGCACGCGAGGAGCATCAGCAGGAAGCCGGGCATGGAATTGACGCCGAAGGGGCACCTGCTCCACTTCCTGGCCTGCTCGTCCAGCCGGAACGCCGCGGAAAGCTCCTCCCCGGTGACCCTTTCCCAGCTTCCGCTGTCTTTTATCGCGGCCGGCTTGTTCGTGACGCCCCGGGGCACGGCGAGCGCCACTGCCGCGAGTATCAGGAGCGCGCCCGCGGGAGCGAACGCGAACACCTGGACCGCCGCGCCGGCAAGCAGGAGAAAGCCGACGAGACCAAGCCTCGCCGGGCCGCCCAGGCCGCCTATGAAGAACGCAGGGGCCTGCGCAGGCTTCAGAAGCGTCTCGGATTGCATCTGCATCTCACCTTCTTGTGCTGCTGATTAAATTTCCGCGATTGCTTCCCGGCATTTAATCGCGGAAATTTCGGACATGCCGAAAGCCCGCCAGTATATCGGGCAGGCACCCGCGCAGGCCGTGAACTCCCCGCAGTCCCTGCACGGCGCCTGCGCGTATTTCTTGCCGGACCAGTACCCCGCCGCCGCGGAGCTCCATATTTCCCTGAACGGTCTCTCGAGCAGGTTGCCAACGGGTTCCATGAGGCTCGAGCACGGGAGCACTGATCCGTCCGGGGCGACGCTCAAAAGCCCGTCGCAGGCCGCGCAGGACTTGCCGCCGAGCCTCTCCGCCACGGGGTTGAAGATGCAATAGGGGGAGGGCGAATACCAGAGGAAGGTTATCCCCGCCCTTCTCGCCTCGTCCCTGGCCGCAAGGACGATGTCCCCTATCTCGGAATAGGCCACCTCGATCCCCGCGCCCCTGGTCAGCATGGATCCGCACGGGATTGCCATGTTCATGGAAATCCGGTCCATGCCCCTTGCTGCGGCGAGGCGCACTATGGAAGCCGCGGACCGCGCGTTCAGCCTGTTTATCGTCGTGTTCGTGTGGCAGGCTATCCCGCATCTCCTCAGGTTCTCGATGCCGATCCACGTGCGTTCGAAAGACCCGTCCATGCCGGTGAGGGAATCGTGGATCTCCGGGCCGTCCCCCTCGACGCTGACCTGCGCGCTGTCGAGGCCCGCGTCGGAGAGCATGCGCGCGGCCTCGAGGTCGATGAGCGTGCCGTTCGTGATGAGGTTGACCCTGAGCCCCGCTTTTTTCGCCTCGCCCGCGAGCGCCGCGATGTCGCTTCTCAGCATC
>DYIT01000068.1 GCA_020723505.1 Candidatus Kuenenia stuttgartensis | reverse complement strand
TTTGCGCGCCCGGCCCCCGGATAATTCACGTTCCTTCGTGAATTATCCGGGTTAATCGCCCGGAATCCGGGCTCCCATGCTTGCATCGACAAGCGGAAGGGCAATCTTTCATGAAATCCCGGGGAAAAGGCATTATCTTCTCGAGAACGGGATTCTTCGTATGGCGGCCAGCGTGGCGCTTGCCTATAATCCATCGTCTTTGTTCCTGGCGCCGCCGGGCATGAAGACGGCGTGATCAAATGCCCGGTTGTGTCTCGATTCCGCGGCCCGGTTTGAGTATTGGGAATCTGAATATGCGCGGCTTTCTGTTCCTCATGGCTCTTGCGCATGCCGTGTCCGTTTTCGGTTCCGAGAGCAAGACCGAGACTCCGGTATGGAACGCCGAGAAATTCATCGAATCCGCGGTGGGCATGGAAGGCCCCGCAAGCCAGTATTGGTTCTCTAAGTCCTTCCGCGGGAAAAAGATGGGGTTCGGGAAGGTCAGTGCGTCCAGGGCGGCAGAGGGAAAGGGCGGCAGGGCGTGGGCTTTCGAATCCGTCATGACCGTAGAAACCGCGCAGGGCAAGGCGTTCATCTTCACGAAGCTTGACACTGACCTGAGGTTCCGGCCGGTCTCGGGCTCATGGGCGACCCGCGGCGTCATCGCGGGATTCGGGGGATTTTCCTCGTCAGTCCTCATGGAGTTCGCATGGGATTCCGAGGGCGCGACCGTGTCGCTCAGGGCTGGAGACGGCAAGGAGACCGACCGTATCAGGCTGGATTGCGGCTCACCGCCTGTTTCGCCGCTCAGGGAGATAATCCCGCTTCTGATGCGCGGCAAGGCCAGGCATTACATGTTTTCCGCCATCGACATCGCTGACGGCAGGCCGGGATTGCGGCGCTACCTGCCCGTGTCGATTGGCGGCAGGAAGCAGGCCGGCCCTGCGGACGCGAGGATGGATCGCGTGGAAATCTCCGCGGGGACAGAGACGCTGGTTTTCACCCCTCAGGGCAGGTTCGTGTCGGCTGCGGAGGATTCCGTGACCACCACGGCGTTCGAATCCGAGGAGGAGGCTTCAGCGGGAATCGAGCGTTTCGTCCCCAGGAATCGTACGATTGGAAATCCCGGGCTACTCCTTCAGGCGCGGTGCAGGCCCTGGTATTCGGGATGATTTGCCCGGACGAAAAGCTGCTCGAGGACTGCGTTGCCTGGGACGAATTCATCGCGTCCGCCGCCGGGCCGGGTCTGAAAAAGGGCGACAAGCCGTCCGATGCCGACGCAGGGCGACTGAAGGCGCAGACACTCGCAGGCCTGCTGGAACAGGGCAGGACCGCGCCGAAATACTACCTCCTGATTGCCGCGAACCGGTGCATGGAGAGGATGACCGGCGAGGACACAGCCGAAGTAGAATCCCCGGGATCAGGAGTGAAGTACTTCATGAAAAGGATCGCCGGAGCATGGAAGATTGCGGGATGGGGGAAGTAGGGGAGGCCCCCTGAAGCCGGGCCGTAAGCCCGGTTTCGCAACTCATCACTTGCGCTCCGCCCCCCGGTCCTGAAGCCATTTCTCCCAGGGGCCCGGCTCGCGGCCGAGGTCGAGCCCGGTGATCTCCCTGAGCGCCGCCTCCGCCTTCGATTCGACCCTGTCGTCGCCGCATCCAAGGAACTTCACGAGCGCCGGGACCGCTGAAACGCTGCCAATCTCGCCGAGCGCGTCCATGTAGCATGTCCTGATCATCGTGTCCGATGCCAGGGCGTCCAGAAGCGCAGGGACCGCGCCCGCGTCCTTTCGTTTGCCCAGAGATTCCGCGGCCTTCCACCTTATGACCTGATCGGAATCGGAAAGGGCCGAGCAGAGCGCCTTGAGCGGGCCCTCGCCTTCCCTCGCGGCAAGGTTCGAAAGGGCTTTGAGGCGGTCCCTGGAACTCGCCGATTTGTTCCCGGCCACGCGGATGGCCTCTTCCGTTTCGAAAGCCGGTTCGGCCTTCTTCGTGACCTCCCGGCCCGGATGCTTGCCGGAATAGAGCGGGAGGTACCTGTAGTACACTTCGAGGTTCAGGACGCAGAACACGGTCGAATACAGCCTTCCCGCATAGGGGCCGAGCCATCCGTCGTCCGGATCGAAGCTCCCCCTGGCGCAGCCTTCCTTGACCTGCAGGTTGACGAGGAAGTCCCTGATACCGTCGTTCCACTGCTTCCATCTCTCCCCGCCTATGTGGAACATCGCTAGGGTGGCGTAATACCAGTAATACATGGTGTGCAGAAGGTCGTTCCTGAGCTTGCCGAGATCCGGCTGGTTCAGGCTGATTTTGTCGGCAAGCGTCATCAAGCGCGCCGAGGCCGGATCCTCGCCGAAATAGAGAAGACAGAGGAGCCCTACCGCGGTCATGCCGATGCCGTACCGGGGCTCGCCGTATCCGACGAATCCCCTGTCCGCGTACCTCACCCTGCCGTCGCGGAGCGCCGCCCTGTTGATGAAGCCCTTCGCCTTGGACCACGATTCCATCGGGAATTCCAGACCCGCGGAATAGGCGGATTTGAGCGCCATTACGGCCCATCCCGTTATGGAGGTGTCGTTCCGGTTCGACCTGATTTCCGTGTAGTCCCAGCCCCCGCCTTCCTGCTGGGCCGAGACGAGGAAGGCAATCCCGCGCGAGGCGGAGTCCCTCAGCTCCTTGCCGCCCTGGAGCGCAAAAGCCTCGGCGACCGCGAGCGTGCAGATTGCTTGGTTGTACATGTGGTTGGAGAGCTTCGCGCCGTAGCAGCCGTCCTCGAACTGTATCTGCCTGATGTAAGAGAGCGCCCTGGACACGGTCTCCGCGTAGCGCCCGTCCTCGCCCGTGAAACCGGCCCCGAGGAAGCAAAGGAGGGCGAGGCCCGTGAGCCCGCCGTCGTAGTACCCCCTGCCGGCTCCGCCGCAGGGGCGTTCGCCGGTGCAATGGTCGGAGAAGTTCTCGGTGCTCCATCTGCCGGTTTCGTCCTGGTGCCTTGCGAGCCAGTCCAGGCCCGCCAGCACCGCGGCCTCCGAGCCGTGCGATCCGCCGAATCTCCTGAGGGCATCCCCCTTGCCGTTGCCGGAACGCGAGCCGAAGTCGGTGGGCGGAGCCGTGCCGTCGGATTTCTCCATCGGAGCCTTCGAGCTGGGCGTAAGACCGACCGCGGCCTCCGGCGGCTTCACCTCCTCCTGAAGGGGCTTCTCGGGAGCGCTCTCCTCTTTTTTTGGCTCCGCGGGCGGAACCGGCGCGGGCTTGGGCTCCTCCTCCTTCACGTCGTCGCCGTCGCCCGGTTTTTCAGGAAGGTCGGTTATCCTGTCCCTGAAGCTCAGGAACAGTGGAAGGGCTTCGCGCTTCTCGTACCTCATGTACACGAGCTGCGCGATGAGCGCGAGAAGGGCGACGTGGAACGCAATTGAGAAGAACAGGAAAGGCGACTTGAGAGCGGCTTTCTGCGCTTTGACTGCAAGTCCGGAGAACGATGCCAATCCCCTTCGGCCAAAGCGGGACGCGGCCTTGCGACCGCCGCCGGGGACCGCTTCCGCCTGGGGCCTGATGACCGGGAACTCCATGGCGTTCCTGAAAGGATTCGGCCTTTCCTCAAGCGGTTCAATCCGATAGACCGCCTTTCCTCCGCAGGACGGGCAGATGCTGGAGCCGAAAATGAAGACGCCGCAGGCTTCGCATCTCAATGGCGCGGAGGCGGTTGCGTGCTGAATCATCGCGGGTTTTACGGCAATCGAGTCGGTATCCGAGGCCGTGCCTTCGGTTAGCCTGGAAATCGCCGTCCTGCATGATGGGCAGGACTCCGGCGGCGGGCCGATGAAGGCCATCCTGCATTTCGGGCACTGGGACAGGTTTCCGGTAGTCATGATGCTGATTATAACGCCATAAACCCGGGAAAGTTGCACGCTGCGTCGGTCCCCTGAATCCGGATTCGGCCGGAATGAAGGCAGGCATGATGCGGAAAACCCGCCGGTAACGGCGGATGCGGTCGGATTCTGGATTCGAGGCGCGCTCGTCAGACCTTTTCCATCACGTCTATGATGTCTAGCTGCTTGCGATAGAAGGACATCTCGGCGAGGTTGCCCCTGTTCTTGGCTCCGTCCCGTCTCTGCGTGACGATCCTCCTGGCTTCATCGAACTTGCCGCCGTCAATCAGTTCCTGGACTTCCGGGCTGAACTTGATGGGACCCATGTGGTCGTCCAGCGAGGGAGCGGCTGCCGGAGCAGGTGGCGGGGAGGACTGCTGCTGGGCATTCTGCAATCCCGTCTGCTTGAAGGCGCCGGTGGGCCTCGCAGTCGTGCCCTGTCTGGGCACGGAGCCCGTCGGCCTCTTCCCGGAACCCATGGGCTGGGTTTCCGGCCCCGGTTGCGGCGCCTGCATGCCCGGCTGCTGGGGATAGGCACCGGTCGGTCTTGCCCTGGCGGCTGTCTGGTAATTGCCGGCCTGACCGCCCGCGGCCCCGGGGGCAGGTTGCTGCGCATTGGCCGTGCCCGGCGCCTGAGGCATAATCTGCTGGAAGAAGGAAGTCTTCCGCTGGAGCATTCCCTGCTGCGGCTGCGCGGCAGGCGCGGGCTGGCGTTCGGCAGGCGTTTCGGGTGCGGCGGGCGGCGGGGTCTTATCTCCGGATTTCTTGGCCTTGTCGAACAGTTCCGGCCAGCCCGGCTCCTTCTTCGGAGCATCGGCAATCTTCTCGTCCCGGAACTTTGTGAAGGGGTCCTCCACGGGCGCCCATTTGGAGGCGCCATAGTCCGAGGTCTGTCTCCTGGGCACCGGCTCCGGCGGCTCGTCCAAGCCTTGAGGGGGCGCCCCCTGCGGATCGGGCGGCCTGTATCCCTGCGGAAGCGGCGCAGGCGCCGGGAACGCGCCGGTCCCTGGCCGGCGGGGCTTGAGGTCAGGGAATTGTGCGGGAGCCTGGTGTGGAGGCGCGGGCCGCGCTCCGGTGCCATGGACCTGGGGGGGCGGCCCGAGGAGCTTGCGTTCGGTTCCGGGAAACCAGTCCAACCGCTCTTCGGTCGCGTAGTAGAGCCTGCCCAGCATGAATCCGTTCGCGAGCTTGAGATACAGCCCGAGGAAAGAAGTGACGAAGACCCCGAAGACGGAGGAAAAAACCGCGGCTTCCGGCGACATCAGGCCTGCAAACGAAAGCAAAACGCCGATGCCTATGGGGACCACCAAGAAAAGGAACGAGAATATGACGACGACGATGTATTCGGGGAATATCTTCCCGATGGACTTGAATCCGAATCCCATGTTCAGAGAAGCCAGCGGCGACATGAACAGCGCGTTCATCATGTACGCCATCGGGTAGTAAAAGCAGCCCATAAGAAACAGCAGGAGCGCGAAGAGGAACAGGAAGATGCCGAGCGGCCCGGCGAAAAAGGCGAGAATCATGCAAAGGATGCTAGGCCCGAAGCAGACAATGTACACGCCGAATACGAGGGGGATGGATTCGAACATGCCCTGCGGTTCTGGCCACATGGGAACTTCCTCGGTCCCCTGAGCGGCGCCGTTTATGATTTTGAATTCATATGTCAGCAGATAAGCGAAGATAGCCGCGCTGATGCCCCAGCCGAAACAGCCCGCATGGCTCGCTACGAACCTCGCGATGCCGAAAACGACGCCGCCGACTACCAGCGTTGCGGCGCCTTGCTTGGAAAAAGGGAATGAGAAAATCTTCCCGATGTCGTTCCAGAAGTTGCGCCGCTGAACCTGATGGCCCCCATATCCGCCGTTCATGGAGCTGTTCCTTCCCGCATGCGCCAAGCCCCCCGGTCAGGGCCCGGCGTTCGATGCCGCGACGCCTGCGCAAAACGGATTCGCCCTTCGCTGCCAGAGCTTTCCAGGCGAACCAGGTTTGCATCATATCAAAAACGCCGGCAAACAACCACTAGCCCGGAGCCGTCGGCTTTTCTGTTGACTTTTCAATATTGCAGGAGATAATGCTGGTTTGCTTTTCCGAGACTTGCAGCAGCTTCGGGGGAAAACGACATGAGACAGTGCCGGATTTGCGGGAAGAACCTTTACAAGGACTATCGCCAGGTTGAAATCCTGGACAGCAAATACCTGCTTTGCGCCGGATGCGGCGTGGTTTCATTCAAACCATGGCCCTCCGAGACCGAGGTGCAGGGGAGGCTCATGTCCCTCTCGCGCAGGCGGAGAGGAAACGGCAGAGGCAAGACCCTGACCGTGCACGTCGATAAGGACCCGGGCGCGGTCGTCGAGCTCAGGGGCCTGGGTTTCGGCAAGATACCCGGGATTCCTCAAGGCTCAACGTCGTCCGCGAAGGTGCTGAAGGTGCGCGCCATGCTCACGCCGAAGCCCCCGAGGAAGAAGAAGCCCGCGCAGAAGGCGGCCGCCGAGAAGGCCGAAGCGGCTCCCGCGGAACCTGTCGCGGCCAAGCCCCGCGTAAAGAGGAAGATCGAGGGTTATTCCATCTACGCCTGCATGTAATCCGCTCCTTGAGGCGGAGAATGCGGCGGATGTCCGAAGTCGCACATGGAATGTCCTTATTGCGGCAATCTGAATCCCGCCGGAGCTGACCGCTGCGAGAAGTGCAGCAGCGAAGTCAAGGCCCGGACAGGGATGAAAACCGCCTCCTTCCCGACCTCGCCGCAGGCCAGGCCTGCGCCTGTCCCGCCCCCCCCCCCTCCCGAGCCGGCAAGGCGCGAACCCGACCCCGGCGCCCGCCAACCCTCGCGCGATGAGACTCCGCAGGCCGCAGTCAGGTCCGGCGCGGGAAAGGACCCGGGAGACGCAGCCGGAGCGCCCCAGGCGGGATCGGATACGCACGCGCGCGCCCAGGCCGAGCCCGGCTTCGAAAAGCGGATGTCCAAGTGCGACGTGTGCAAGGGCGTTTTTCCGGTCAAGGACCTCGTCGATTTCGGCTCAGGTTACGTGTGCGAGACCTGCCTCGAAAAGAAGCCAAAGCTCCTCGAGAAGACGGCGGTCAAGCTCAAACAAATCAAGGACAGGACCGCGCCCGCGTCCGGGCGGGAAATCGACAGGGACAGGGACACGAAGGACACCTACCTTCACCACATAACGTACATCAAGAACTACGAGGAACGCACGGGCAAGGCCCCCTCATCCACGACGCTCCTCTGGCCCAAATGCTACAAGCACCCTGACCGCTCCACCCGAGACCGCTGCTCGCGCTGCAAGAAGCCCGTGTGCGCCATGTGCACGAGGAAGAGGGCCGAGCTGGTCTATTGCCCCGAATGCTTCGGGCGCTCCTCGCAGATGCTCAAGACCCAGCCGTCCGGGAAATACAGCGGCTTTTCCGGATCGTTCTTCGACACCATCAGGGAGCCGATTTTCGGCACGGCCGTCTACTTCAGGAACTTGCCCTCCTCGGGGAGAGTCGTGCAGCCTTTCCTGTTCTCCATGCTCGCATGGTGCGTCGGCAGCATCCACGCGCTGTTCGTCATGTGGTTCGCCGGATTCAGGCCGGATCCATTCGACCTCGACGTTCTGATGGACAACATGTTGAAGCCGCTCCTGTTCGGCGGCCTGACGTCCGGGATGCTCATAGCCCTGACCGCCTGGATTCCGGTGCATTTCCTGGCCCGAATCATGGGCAGCACCGAATCGGCCAACAAGACGTTCAGGCTGTTCTGCCTGTCGTCGGGCTATCACTTCCTCTTCGTGATTCCCTTCGCTGGATGGCCCATCGGGGTGCTCTCCTCCTTCGTCGTGTTCCCGAAGGCCCTTGCGGAAAGCCACGGCGTTGGCGTTTTCAAGGCCTTCGCAATCTATATCCTTTTCGCATCCATGATCTCCGCCGCCTGCTTCGGCGTGGCCTCGTTCCTGTTCACCGTATGACCCGGACGAGCAGGAACCAACAGGGATGCGAAATGAGGCTCGTCCGGGTCATATCACGCGCTTCGCGCGTCCCTTACCGCATTTCTTTTCAATTTCTTCAAAAATCTTCTTCCCAAGCGACTGCTCCCCTACTCCCCTTTTCCCAGCGCCGCCGGCGGCCTCGATTTTCGTACGAACCCGGCCAGAGCTGCCATGGTGAGGAAGAACGGCGGCGCCTGGACGATCTGCAGGGCAGGCCCGCTGGAAGATACGCCCCGGCCATCGCGGCGGCTAACCCGGCGACGTACATCTGGCCCTCAGCCCCCACGTTGAACAGCCCCGCCTTGAAAGCGAACGCGGCGGAAAGGCCGGTGAAAATGAGCGGCGTGGCCTTGAACAGCACCTGGCCCAGGCCGTAGCCCGACCCGAAGGTCCCGGTGATCATGGCCATGTACGCGCGAAGCGGATTGCCGCCCGTCGCGGCGATTATGATGGAGCATGCGGCCAGTCCGAGGGCGGTCGCTGCGGCCGCGGAAGCGATTCCGGCCGCCGCGCTCCCGAAGACCGGCGCGACCGCCGGTCCCGGATTGGATTCCATCCGCGGACTGAGGGATTCCGCCATGTCGTTTCCCCTATTTCCGCCTCCCGCCCGGCGGCATACGCATAATATACCTTCAAGTGCGAATTGCCAGTGACCGGCAGACCTGCGCGTTTTCCGCACGGCTGACGCGCGTCTGAAAAAAAAAGCGCGGTTCGCCGTGGCTGAACCGCGCTTTTTCGTCTTCGCCGAATCAGTCGCGCACCCTTACGAAGAGCATATCCTCGGATCCTATCGTCTTGACGTAGAAGACCGCCGATCCGCTCAAGATGTCCCAGGTCCCTATCTCGAAGGGAGGCACCAAATACACTGCACTCCAGACAACGTCCCCGTCCGATTCGTCGTCGACCATGCGTGGAGCGGTGGCTCCGTTCTCCAGATACCACGTCGTCGCGGCGCCGGGCGTGTATTCGTTGTAGTAGATATGGCCGTCCTGGAGGAAATACACGCCAAGGGTGTTGTCGCGCAGGTTGAGGGGTGGACCCTGGAGCCATAGGTTCAGCATCCTGCTTTCCGCCGGCGAGTCGCAGTCAATTGTGAACGGCTGCTGCGTCAGGGCAGGGAAGAACTTCTGCTGGATCTGCGGGGCCGTCGAATTCAAGTCGAAGCACCTGTGGCGCAAGGCAGCCCACGACCCGGGCATGTCCCTCTCCTCGATGATGATGACATGGTGGTAATCGGGCGGGTTGTTCTCCGTGCCTGCACCGGTATAGGCAGAGAAGGCCGTCGGCTGGACCCTGAAAGCCCGGACCTGGCGGGAATTGGAAAACCCGAACGTGCTGATGCCGCAATCCGTGCAGTCCCCGCTGATCTCGACGGCGACAGGAGTGGTCATCCTTCCGTCCCAGACGAACAGCCTGCTCTCCGAGGGATCACCGGGGTCCTCGTCGAGCGGCGTCCCGTCCCCGTCGCCTATGAAATAGACGATGGGTTCGCCGTTCGTGCCGCTGTCCAAGCAGGCGAAGTTCCTCATGTCGAGCGAAGACCAGACGGAATCATCGGTGTCGTTGGTCCAGATGGTCTTGTCGCCGGTAGGGCCGCCGGTCGCTGTCGGAGGCGTGGAGACCGTGCCCCCGAGCGTCACCTTGATATAAGAGGTATGCAGCGACACGTTGTCAGAGTCCGCGGTGTCGGGCTCCTGGAGGAATATAGTATTCAGCCTCAGGTAGTCCGATGTGAACGTAAGGACACCCATCATATCTCCGGAGAAGCTGAAGTTTCGCACGTCAGCGTAGGATGAGGCCGACTGGTAGTCGTTGTTCATGCGCAGGGGGGACGCAAGAATGGAGTTAGCGAGCGTCCTGCCTGCCCCCGTGGTCTGGACCGCCTGCATGAAGAAGCAGTCGGATTGGTTGGCGGAGTCGAAGTACTGCATCCATCCCACGAAAATCACCTCAGAGGTCCTGTTGACATCCGCGATAAGGTTATAAGCCTCGCAGTCGTTCGCGTTGGTCGTGTTCCTGTCAATCTCTGCAACCTGGGCCGCACCCGTCGCAGGATCGAAGATGTAGAGCATCACGTCCGCGTCGATGTTGTATCCGCCCTCGTCGTATCCTTCCTCGAACCCAACGGCGTAGGTCTTTGACAGCCCATATGCCGACCCGAACGCATGGAGTTCGTCTATGTTGCCATAGACTGTGGTCGTGGGATCTGTGCGGGTGAGCCTGGTCGCATGCCTGAGGACTCCGTTTGTCTTGTCCCAGTCTGCGGCTTCGAGAATCCTGTGATTCAGCATGCCCGCCTCGTATTCGAGCATGACCTGGTAGAAGATGACGTCGCCCGTCACGACAAGTTTGCTCTCGAACCTGTCGTCGGAGTCCATCGTCGTGGCCGGGGTGAACTGCGCGGGCGCGCTGAACTCGTTGGCCGTGTTGGAGTCCGAGAGGTCGAAATTCGCCGAGAACAGGAAGCCCTCGAGATTAGGCACCCTTGATTCCTCGGTCCACACGGCTCCCAGGAAAGTCACGTGGTTGCCGTTCATGAAGAAATCGAAGGATTCCCCGAATTCGGGAGTCATCATGTAAAGCCCGTCCGTCATGAATCCCACCGCTTTCACGTCGGTTGTATCGCTGTTGTTGTTAATCGCGTATGCCTCGGTGTTGAAGCCGTATTTCACTGACGGATTTGACGCGAGCACGGGAACCGCGGCATGTGTGGCGTCGAAGTAGGAGCCGAATAGCCGCACATCCGCGACCGCGTCGTTCTCGATTGACGAGAACAATATGACCGCGTCGCCGACCCTGTTCCCGCCCTGCGCGGCAGAGTTGCCCTGGGTGTTCAAATAAGCCACCCTGAGGCTGTACATGGCCATGCACTGGCCGGAGTAACTCGTATCGTACGGCCCTCTTACTTCGACCCACGGCGTGAACGCCGAGCCGTTGAAGTAGCTCGCCCAGATTGAATACCTGTAGATTGGGTACTGGTTAATGCTAGGAACGGTGGATTGAATGCTGTCAGATGTGCCCGAAAGCCTGCCCACCACAGTGTCGGTGTTAAAGAAAGTGCCGCTTTCGATTTCCACCTCGATTGTGTTTGTTCCGCCGCCGCTTCTCACAAATCCGCGCGCGCCGTTCCACAGATCCACCACGGGCTCGCCGTCTATCCAGCCGGTGGCTAGGAAGGTCAGATCGACTGCGTTGTGAAGGCCGGGCATGAGCTCCCTGGCCTTCGCGAAGCAGATGGCAGTTCCGTCGGCATGATTCGAGAAGGTCATGATGCCCGGAGCCTGGTTCATCGGGGCAGGCATGACGCCCGCCTTGAAGCAGTCGCCGTCGTGGTTGTTCTCCTCAACGGTCGATCCGGGGAATACCGCATGCACGACGCTGAATTCAATCTGCGCGGTGTCGAAGTCGGCGCTGGCAGTGTCCTCCACGCGGACGTTCACGACCACGTCCATGAGGGTAAGGGGTGTGCCGCTGAGGACGCCCGTCGACTGGTTGAGCGTGAGCCATGAATCGTTCTCGCCGCCGGTCTCGATTGTCCAGTCGTACGATCCGGATCCGCCCGCCGCCTCGAGCGCGACGGAATACGAGGCTCCGAGAACGGCGTCGGGGACGAACGAGGTCTTTATCAGGACCGTGTGCGAGAACTGCTCGTAACGGACGATGTCGAAGTTCGCCGCATTCCCGGAATCCGCGCAGCGGATTATCACCACGAAGCCGCCCTCCGCCGCCGGCGTCCCGCTGAGCACGCCGGTCGTGGCGCCGATGGTCAGCCATGCATCGTTGATGCCGCCGGTCTCTATGCTCCAGGCGTAAGTCCCGCCGCCGCCTGCGGCGGCCAGCGTCACGGAGTATGCCTGGCTGACCACCGCCGGGGGCAGATAGGAAGTCCTTATCTGCACGAGCTGCGGTGTCTGGTAGTAGTTGTTCACGGTCTCGTCGCTTCCGCACCCGGCAAGGAGAGACAGAACCGCAGGAAGAACCATGAACCACGCGGAAAACCATGCGATCCTCATATGCCTTCTCCAAAAAACCGATTGACCCGCAAAATCTCCGGAACCCATCCTCCTACCCGAAAACGAAACCATGCAGCTTGACATCCATTCAGCGGATGTCAATTACGGAATGTGAAGAAAACGACAGCGCAGAGACGTTGCTGTGATTTGTACATCGGGATGTTCCTGCTGCTTGTCCCCTGACTTCAGCGCAGCAGGATTAGAAGTCTCCCGATTCGGCGTTTTCCGGCGGCACTTCAATCTCGATTTTCGCCCAGTAGACCATGGAACGGTCCTTGTCCTCGGCGGCAGCCTCCAGCATGGCCTTGAGGCTCGGCCGGACCTTGTCCCTGAAACTCCTCTCGCCGTTCGTGAGGATTTCGATATCCGAGCCGAGGTCGAAAAGCTCCCTGCTCAGGAAGAGCGTGTAGCGCCTCACTCCCCTGGTCCTCACGTCCACTTTGTTCCCTTCCGCCGACGCGTCGAGCCTCCCGGCCGGCCTGGCCCTTGAGAACGCCGCCCTCGGCTTTGGCTGCCTGAACTCGCCGGACATCTCGATTGCCTCGGAACCGCGCATGACCTTCACGCGTATCTTGTCGCCGAATTTCTTGGGGCCCAGGACTGACCGCAGGCCGGTGAAGTCATTGACCTCGGTTCCGTCTGCCTCGATAATCAGGTCGCCGGCTTTCATCCCCATCTTCTCGGCGGGCGACTCCTCCATGACCTGCATGATCTTGACCCCTTCGCCCTGGTACTGCTGGTCTATGGTCACCCCGAGCATGACCCGCGTCTGCGTCATGACCACGTTGAAGTCCGGGAACGGGAAACCGCCCGCGGGATCGCCAAGCTCCTCGATTCTCGCCCAATGGCAGCGTGCAGCCGGGCCGGCAGCGGCGCTCTCGATGCACACCCTCCTCGGGTGCGGGACGCGCGGATTGTTCTTCATGAAATTCACCATTACCGGTATCTCTTCGCGGGCGTATGAGAACTCGTGGCGAACGTTCTCGTAGATTTTATAATCGACCCTGGCCCCAGCCTCCTTCATCTTCTCCACGAATGGCGTGACCTGTGCGGCCGGATAGAGCTGGTCGAGGTCGGTGTTGACCACGCGCAGCGGCTTGTTCGACAGGTTCGGCAGGTACACCTGCTTCCCGCCTGCCATGTCTGCGACTGCTATGTGCCCGTTGAGCGGTATGAACCCTGCGAACGGCGTGTTGTGGAAGAGAGCGAGATAGAACGCGCCCGAGCCGCCGTCCGAGAAGCCGGAGACGAAAATCCGGTTCTCATCGACGTTGAATTCCGCCTTGAGCGCCTCGATTATCCCGAGGAGGTAGCCCGCGCCGGAATCCGTCCACCATTCGGCTCCATGGCTCGTTTCCGGAAGGACGTGGATGAACTCCCCGCGTTCCATCACGTCCTCGAACGTCCCGCGCATCCCCGCGAAGTCGTCCGGAGGAATCACCTCGGGCCTGCTCACACCGCCGTGGAGGAAGAAAAAGACCGGGCATTTCCGCGCGGCGGAATAAGTCGCCGGCATGTACAGGTGCCAGGGCCTGCTGACCCCGTCCAGGCACCTGTACTCCCTCACAGACCACCCGCTCGACACGCTTCCCTCGTAGGCGAGTCCCGCGGTCAGCAGATCAGCGACGGATGCCGGCGAGGGGTTCGCCGCCGCGATTTCCCGGACGGCGGCCGCCTTCTCGCCCGGCGCCTGCGATTTCAGCAGCCGCCGCACGGCGCCGCCGACCGAATCCTGCGCATGCGCCGCCGGAATGCAAAAGGGAAGAACCAGCAGCCAAGCCAGCATGGCCTGAAGCCGAACGCCGCGCGTGACTCCCATGAGGTTTCTCCTGAATGCATGTGGCCTGTCCGGACAAACATGACCCGGACGAGCCGGAACCGGACAAGGATGCCGTCCAGGCTCGTCCGGGTCATATAACGCGCTCCGCGCGTGCCTTCTGCGCATTCGTGCAATTTCTACAACATTATTTCAACCGGGTGACTATGAACCGTTCCTGATTATGCCAGCCGCATGGAAACAAGTCCACTCTTCAGCGGTCTCGGCCCGCACGGTCCGCGACCCACGGTCTGCGGTCTCTCTTCCCTCTTCTCTCATCCTCCCATCCTCCCCATCCACGCACCCACCATCACCGCGGCTTGCAGCTAACGTTTTACTCTGCTGATCTAACCTCCGACCTCCCGCGGTTCATTTCTCCCTGCCGATTCTCGCCGTTTCGTCCGGCCTCACGGGCGAGCTCTTTCTTATATGCTCAGCCACGAGGTCCCTGACCAGGAGCCCCGTATCCTTCCTGGCCTTGACGTCCGCGAACGCCTGGTGCCCGTCGCCTCCTGCGGCCACGAAGCTCGACATGGCCACCCTGTAGATTCGGTCCGGGTCGAGGGGTTCGTCTCCTATCTTCACCGACTTGATTTCCGCCTCATCGCCCCGGGAGGAATAGACGACCTCGCCGCCCGAGATTTCCAGCATGAACCTCGCCCCGGATTCCAGGGAATACGCCAGCGCCATGAGAATCCTGCTCCCTTTCATCTCGAGTATCACGACCGAGTCCTGGAAGGGGCTGGCTTTGAAAACGTCCCTCAGGGATATCGGACCCTTCCTGAAACCGGCGCGTATGCCCCCGCGGTTCTCGAACGCCAGGTCGCTCGACGTTGCGATCCTGACCGCGTCGGCAATCAGGTTGCCCATGGGTGACGACCTCCCCTCGTATTTGCGTCCGCCTGAGGCGAAATCCTCGGCGGCCAGACCAGCTACGGAATCCATCAGTTCGTCGCTTTCCCTGCAGAGTTTTCCGATTTCAGCTGAAAGCTCCGCGTCCTCCGGGGCGTCCGGCCCATGGAGGGGGATTGCGCGGCTCGAAATCTCCTCCACGGCCATGGACCTGCGATTCACGGCGATGTCCACCCTGCCGATGAACAGCGCGTTGGCCCCGGCCTGGGCAATCAGGGTTCCCGTCCCCTCGGCCCTGGCCCCCTCCTTGAGAATCGTGTGGGAATGGCCCCCGATGACGAGATCGATGCCCTTGACCGACGACGCGAGCTCGGCGTCTTCGCGCGCCCCCATGTGGGTGATCGCGACCACGACGTCCGCGCCCTTAGCCCTGAGGGCCGCGACGCACTCCACCGCCGCGTCGGCGGGGCTGCGGAACCCAAGCCCCGCCGTGCTCCCGGGAAACGTTATGAGCGGGGTGTCCGCCGTGATGAGGCCGAAGAATCCGACCTTCACAGGACCCGCCTCCAGCATCGCGAAGCGCTTCACCCCGGGCGGCGGACCGCCCGCGCCGTCGACTTCGATGTTCGCGGAAAGGAAGGGGAACTTCGCGGCCGCGGCCAGCGCCTCGAAGTTCGACCTACCGTGGTCGTACTCGTGGTTGCCCGGGGCGGCGGCGTCGTAGCCCATGCGGTTCATGAGGCCCAAGACCGCAGCGCCCTTCCCGAGACCGCCTTCGGGCGTGCCCTGGAAGAAATCGCCCGCGTCGACGAGGAACGCGAATCCGCCCAGGTCCTTCATCTCCTTCCTGGCCTTCAGCACGTGCGCGTGTATGCGCGCGAATCCGCCGGCCGCGCCTCCCTTGCCGCCGCCATCCGCCGCCTTCACGCCTCCATGCATGTCGTTCGTGTGGAGAATCGCAATCCTGACCCTGTCCTCCGGCCTCCCCTGCGCTCGAGCCTCGCGCATGGGCGTCGCGGAAGCGATGAACGCCGCGGCCGCAAGGAACAGGAATGCACCCGGATGGATTCTCATTCGTCCTCCTTTTCTCCTCCGTCAAGCGCGACGAAAGGACGGATTTTCTCGAGCAGGACAGGGCCAATGCCCTTTACGCCCAGCAGGTCCTCGACGCTCGAGAATCCGCCGCTCCTGATCCTGGCCTCGATAATGCGGCCGGCAATAGCGGGGCCGATTCCCGGAAGCCTCGCGAGATCCTCGACGCCCGCGGAATTCACGTTCACGACCTCGCCGGGCAACATCGGCGAAGCGCCCGCGTCCGACATGCGGACCGGCGACGGCGCGGTCGCCTTCTTCCTCCTTGAAAACCAGCTGCACAGGCATTCATACGGCGATCCGGCCGCAGGTTCCCCTCCCTTGAACACTCGGCCGTATTCCCCTTCGCCGCGCGCGAAGTACCACGTAGTCACGACCTTGAACCTGTCGGATTCCGCGATGCGTCTGCCTCCAACGGTGATTCCCACCACTCTCGACCGCTTCGCCAGGTTCAAGTCGTAGCTGAACCCGAGACCCGACACCTGTATCGAGGGATGCCCGTTGTAGACAGCCGTCTCGAGTACCGTTCTTATGTCCCCGCCGGTAAGGGAGTAAATCCTGAGCGCCTCCCCGTAAGGGGCCGCCCTGTAAAGGCTACGCCTCGTGACGGGCCCCTTGCGGATCCCCTCGTGAAGCGAAGAACCGCCTATCATCGCGACGTCTGCCCCGGTCTCCTCCCTCATCGCGTCGGTGACCAGCCTGCCAAACGCCGAATCGCCGAGGGACCTGTGGCCGAAAGCCTCGCCCGTCTCCCCCACGACCTCGTCGAACCTCGGGTCCCGGAGCCCCTTGACGAGGGCAGCGGTCTCATCGTCATCGGGAACCGACGAGTCGAGCCGAATCAGCCTCCCCTCTTTCCTGGTTATCCGCCTGGCGCCGGAATCGAACACGACGTCCACCCTTCCGGCCGACTTGAGGTGGCTTCCCGCCTGGCAGATGAGCGTCGTCCCCTTGGTCACCGCGGGATTCACGTAAGTGTGCGAATGCCCGCCTATGATGATGTCGATTCCGCCGAACTTGTACGCCGTGGCTTTGTCGGACGAGAATCCCATGTGGGACAGGAGCACGACCACGTCGCATTCCTTCCTCATTCCCGCAATCGCCGCGTCGAGCACCCTCCTCGCCGCGAAAAAATCCACATCGGCCACGTGCTCCTGCATGTTGAACCACTTGGACGATGGCGCCGTGATTCCCGCCACGCCGACCCTGACTCCGCCCGCCGTCTTCACGAACCACGGCCTGATGAAGCCCGCAGGGTCGTCCCGTCCCGCATTCACGATGTTGCAGGAGACGAACGGGAATCCGGCCTTTTCTGACAGGAGCTTCAGGTTGGCGGAGCCGAAGGCGAAATCATGGTTGCCGGGGCAGCACGCGTCGTAGCCGACGGCTTTCATGAGCGTGAGAACCGCCATCCCCCTGGATGCGTCGCACTCGGGATACCCGTGCATGAAGTCGCCTGCGTCGAGAAGCAGAACTCCGCCTGGATTCGCGGCGCGCTCCTTCTTCACGACCATCGCGAGCCTCGCGAAACCCCCGAGGTCGCTCCCTCCGCCGTCCGCGTTCATTTCGGGCTCCATCCTGCCGTGGATGTCGTTCGTATGGAAGATGACGAAGGAGGCCTCGGCCGCCGCCAGGAGGCGGGCGGACGCGATAATCAGAAGCGCCACAAGGAGTTGCGCCCCGGGACCGAGGTTGGTTCTGTTCTGCGACATGACGCCGGTACAAGCCGTTCGATTCTGCGGAATCCATCGGAACTTTCAAAGCGGATAAGCTATCAATATACCAGAATCAGTGCGGGCAGTCACCAGGACGGAACTCGAGGTCATTCATTGCAGAGGAGGGAGTATGAGACTGATTGTATTGTCGGCCGTTTTCGCAGCCGCCTTATTCCTCGGCTCGGCAGCATCGTTCGGCCAGGACGAGGGCGAGGAGCCCGACGACCCGGCGAGACCCGGGAGGAAGGGAGACAGGAACCAGGAGAAGATGCTCGAGAAGGTGAAGGAAGAGTTGGGCCTTTCCGACGAGCAGCTCCAGAAGTTCCGCGAGCTCAAGGCCGAAGAGATGCAGAAGATGAGGGAATTCCGCGATGCCCAGGACAAGAAGATCCGCGAACTACTCACCGAGGAGCAGAGGGCCAAATATGAGGAGATGGAGAAGAGGGTGCGCAAGGCGATGAACAGGCCCGGCCGCGAGGAGGGCGAGCGGCCCGGCAGGAGGGGCGACCCGCTCGAGATGGTCAAGCTCGTGGCCAAGGAGCTTGGCCTCACGGAGCAGCAGCAGGAGGCCATCAAGGAGCTCGCGAAGGAAAGCCGCAACCAGATGATGAAAATCCTCGAGGAAGCCAGGAACTCCGGCGACTTCTCGAAGGTCAAGGAGACGGTCGAGAGGCTGCAGAAGGACCTCGAGGAGAAGGTGCGCAGCATGCTCAACGACGAGCAGAAGACGAAGTTCGACGCGTTCCTCAAGGAAGGCAGAGACGGGCTGAAGAAGCTGATTGAGCGCCGCGGGGGCGGCGACCGTCCCGGCAATCCCGAGGAAGTCATGAAAGCGCGCGTCAGGGAAATACAGAAGAGCCTCGACCTTCTGCCCGAGGAAGGCATGATCATAATGCCCAAGATTGAGGGCATTCTGAAGGCCCAATCTGACCTCCAGACCAAGATGCGCGAGCAGAGGAAGGCCGCGGAGGAGCTCCTCAAGTCCCCCGACGTGACCGAGGAGACCATCGGCAAGGAGCTCGCCATCTGGAGGCAGGCGCGGCAGGAGGACGAGAAGAAGATTGAGAAGATGCAGGCCGATCTGAAGGAGCTGCTCACCCTCAAGCAGGAAGCGAAGCTCGTGCTGCACGGCGTGCTGAGGTAGGCGCGCGAACCAGCGCAGGATACGAATCGAAGGCCGGTCCTCCGGGGCCGGCCTTTTTTTTCGTGCGGCCCGGAGTCCGCATTCCAGGTTACAGGCCGGCCGTCCTTGAAACGCGCCGGGATAGGCGGTAACCTATTGAAATGCTTATCTTTGCCTTTCAGAAGGATCCCTGAATCGGAGGATTCACGTGGCTACCATTGAAGGATTCAGAATAGGGAATTTCAAAGTGCTCAAGGATATAACGCTTGGCCGCTTGTGGAATTATCAGCAGGTGGAACCTCTGACGCCGATAACGGCCGTCATAGGGAAAAACGGGACTGGAAAGAGCACTTTGTTTGACGCGTTCGGCTTTCTTTCAGATTGCCTGAAGGCGGGAGTTGAGGAAGCCTGCGATGCCCGAGGGCGAGGGGGATTTGGAAGGATTCGATCTCAAGGCCAGACCGGACCTGTCGAGTTCGAGGTCTATTACAGGGAGGACGTGAATTCGCGGCCGATTACGTATGAGCTTTCGATTAATTCCGATCGGGGAGGTAGACCATACGTCCACAAGGAAAGGTTGAGGCAGCGGAGGCATGGTGAAGAAACCGGTAGGCCGTTCTCTTTTTTAATTCTGAACGAAGGCAAAGGTGTTGCATGGAAAGGAGAAAAGGAAGGATTTCGGACCGATGAAGGAAGAGACGAATCGAAGGATATAGATGAGCTGCTGGACCTTCTGCACAAGTCCGGGAGGGAAAGCAAAGAGACAGAGCTGGTCGAGCTCGAAGACAAGCGCAGGCTCGGGATTGCCACTCTCGGGGCTTTAAAACAGCATCCCAGGATTTCAGCCTTCAGGAAATTCATCGAAGGCTGGTATCTCAGCTATTTCACGCCGGACTCGGCTCGGGTTCTTCCATTGGCCGGGCCGCAAAAACACCTCAGCATCCACGGAGACAATCTCGGAAACGTGGTCCAGTTCATGGAACGCGACCATCCCTCAAGGTTCAGGTCCATCCTTGACAGGATTGCCGACAAGATACCCGGCTTAGGGAAGATTGATTCCGTGAAGACGGATGATGATCGGCTTTTGCTGAGATTCCAGGACAAGGGATTCAAGGATCCATTCTTCATACAGCAGATGTCCGATGGGACTTTGAAAGCGTTCGCATACCTTCTGCTGCTCGAGGATCCCTCGCCACCGCCTTTCCTGTGCATTGAGGAGCCGGAAAACGGATTGTATCACACGCTAATGGACGTGCTTGCAAGCGAGTTCAGGGAATACACCACGCGACGCGGGAAGAAATCGCAGGTTTTCATCACAACGCATCAACCATATTTCGTGGACGCTTTGTTACCTGAGGAAGTCTGGGTTCTGGAGAAGGGAAAAGCCGGTTTTTCTTCTATCAAGCGCGCGAGCGATAACGAAATAGTGAGGAACATGGTTGAGCAGGGGCTGCCGCTGGGCGGGCTTTGGTACAGCGAGTATCTGGACAGCAGGTAAAAGATGCATTTCGAGATTCTCGTTGAAGATAAATCCGGGAAAAAGGCACTAGATGTCATTGTTCCGAAAATCGTTGACAGTGACGCGTCATTCAAGATTCATTCGTATAAAGGGATAGGGCGCATCCCAAAAAGCATGAAAATCGAATCCAATCCGCGGAAACGAATGCTTCTGAGCGTATTGCCCAGATTACTAAAAGGTTACGGAAAAACATTCGCGAACTGGGAACCTTCATACCCTTCAGCGGTTATAGTCGTTTGCGACCTGGACGACAAGGACTGTAAGGCTTTCAAGTCAGAGTTGCTCGGTGTACTGGACAGATGCATTCCAAGACCGACGACTGCGTTCTGCATCGCAATCGAAGAGGGCGAAGCCTGGCTTTTGGGAGACGTTCATGCCGTAAAATCAGCCTACCCGCATGCGAACCTCGAGGTTCTTGATTCCTACTCCAACGACGAAATCTGCGGGACATGGGAAAAGCTGGCCGATGCCGTCTTTCCCGGCGGATCAAAGGCATTGGCACTGAAAGGGTGGCAGGCAGTCGGTCGCGAGAAAATGAGGTGGGCTGAGAAAATAACGCCGCATATGGATATTGACGGAAATAAATCGCCAAGTTTTCTTCATTTCAAGAAGAAGATACGTGAATTAGTCAAGGTGAAAGGGGAATCCGGCATTCTGAAATGAGGAGGTGTTCCTCGAGGAACCGATGAGCAGACTCGCACTGGTCCACTCATCCGGAGGTTCCAGACGGGATCCTTTTGAAGCGGCGTCAGGTGGTTCGGGCTGAAGGAAGGCGTCCTGGACTACGTGTACGATTCGAATAATGCGAGCTTCGTTTCTCCGGAGGCCCGGAAGAAGGTCGAGGTACTGCGAGGCAAGGTCGTCTCCGGCGAGATTAAAATTCCGGCGACCCCGGGGGAATAGGGTGGCATTCAAGGCTGAGCCCGAGGCTTCAGTCACCTGGGTCAAACATGGCAACGGCTGTGAGGATGACCGGCATCTGCAAACGATTCGGCGGTACACGCGCCGTATCGGATGCTGATTTCGCCGTACAGGCGGGAGAGATTCACGCACTGCTCGGCGTCGATCCCGGACGGAAGATATCGGACATGACCGTAGGCGAGAGGCAGCGAGTCGAGCTCCTGAAAGCCCTCGCTTGCAGGGCGGAGATCCTCATCCTCGACGAGCCAACGGCCGCACTCGCGCCTCCGGAGGTCGAATCCCTGTTCGCGTCGCTCAGGATTGCCGTCATGCGCGGAGGCCTCGTCGTCAAGACGTTCGACGCTCCTCCGCCCCGCGAGGAAATCGGCATATGGATGGTAGGGGCGGCCTGAATTCCCCCCACAAGGCATGCATCCCCAAGCTGATACGCGGGGACCGGCGCAATCCAGGCACGGCGATGCCGCCTGCATAGGATTAGCGTTGTAGGCCTAATCCCGGCGGGAATACTCCTCCTCCCCGGCCGGCAGGACCACCTCCATCCACGATGATCCCATGGCGGATCCGCCAGGGAATTCGGCGTAGACCTTGACCACGTGCCTGCCTTCCTTCACTCCCTCCGAGGGGATTTTTAGCACCGCGGAAATAGCCCCATCCTTGAACTCCACATCCGCGGAAACCAGCACCGAGTCGTTCGCCTTCGCCCAGTTCTTCTCCATCGCAGCCAGGGCTCCGGGGCCCTCCGGCTTCAGGACGGCCTCCTTCAGAACGCCCCTCTGGACCTCGATGCTCAGCCTCGCTCTGCCGGAAACCTTCCGATCCATTGCGGCCTTCACCTCGACCAGGCCGCCGGGAGACGAGGCTGCGGGCGCCTCCAGCTTGAGGCCCGTCCCCGGGAACTGGATGCGGGTCGCGGGGTCCCCGAACAGCGTGTAGAGATGGACGTGGTCCTCCCTGTTCGGCTTCAGGTCGGCGGGCTGCATGAACATGCGCGCGAAGCCGTCAATCATCTTGTTCAGGTCGTCCGGCTCGTGCGTAAGCAGCGATTTCCTCACCTCGTCAAGGGCCGTCCCCAGAGCCGCGTGCTTTCCGGAAAGCACGCTCGCTATGAGCTCTTTCGCGATGAGGCCGTTCGAATAGGGATGGCTTATGCGGGTCGATGAGAAGACCGCGACCGGCCCGTCGGCCTTTCTGATGAGGGTTTCGGAGACGCAGTCGAAATCCGGATGGTCGAAATGCCCGGTCGAGCATGCGATTATCACCATGACCGGCGGGCCGCGCCGGATTGAAAGCTTCCGGGCGGACTCGGCCTCGAAAATCCTGTACATGCGCCCTTCCCAGCTGAGGGTGCCGAAGGAGTCGGGGCTTCCGTGCCCGACGTAAGCGGCGAAGAGGGATCCCTCGTTCAGGACGTCCACGACCTTGGCCCCGAACGAAGGCGGAGGCCAGCAGTACGGGGACGCGGGATTGGCGTAGGTGAGCCTCACGTCGAACCCCGGATTCAGCAAATCGGTGAGCAGTTTCCGGAACATCAGTTCAATCATCGAATCCGCCGCCTGGCCGAACCCTCCCGTGCCCGCGACGAGGTCTATCTTCCTTCTCCATTCGCCGAAGTCGGACGACCCTTCGTAGGCCAGAATCTTCGCCACCATGGCCGCGAGCTCCTCCTCCGAGTCCGCAGGAAGCCTTCCGACCGCCGCGTCCGGGACCTGGTCGTCGTCCATCATTCCGAAGAAGGCGTCGGAGGCGATGATATCCGGGCAGGGAATCGTCTTGGACTTGAAGCGCGGTTCGAGGAGGGCGGGGGGAATCCACGGCCCGGTCTCGCCTTCCTTAACGGGCCCCGCGTCGGCGGCGAGAAGCACGAACCTGAGCCTTCCCCCGGACCGATCCCTCTCCGCCCTGATGAAATCCCGTATCTTCCCGGGCGTCGCGGCTTCGCCTGCCGACGCCTCCTCGATGGCGACGAAGCGGGCCTCGTATCCGCAGCGCCGCCTGTGCTCCACGAGCGGCCTGATTGATGACTCGAACTTCCTGGGCCCAATGGCGAGCCAGAGGTCCCTGCTCTCGGCCGCCGCCGATGCGCATGACAGGCACACAACAGCCGCGCATACCGCCGCCCCAACCGGAAACGGACGCATCCTTGCCTCCTTTCACTTCCCGAAGGAGACAGCCGCCACGCCGTTCTCCTCGACTACGACCTCCTTCTCCTCGCCCGTGGCAAGTACTACTATCCGGTACTTCCCCGACCTGACCGTCCTTATGAAGGCCGGGACCGCCCTGAAGGACGGCTCGCCCCCCGGCGGGAACACCTCAACATCTCTCCCCGGACCTTCCACCCTGATTCTGCCGTATCCCTTGAGGGAAACGGAGTTCTCCTTGTCTTCGGCAACGACGGCCGTCAACAGCTCCTCGCGACCGGCTTCGCGCATGAAAATCCGCGCGACGTACGTCCCCTTCCTGAGAACGGTAGTCCGGTTGCACCACCAGTTCTTAATCGGCTTCCCCGATTCGCTTTCGCTAATCTCCACCTCGAAGTTGTCGGGCGCCTTTATGGTCAGGTATCCGAGCCCGGTCATTCTGTGCAGGGTTTCGCGGCCGTCCTCCACCTCTAATGGGCCGAGCACCGCCCTGTCGAGCCCCCTCGGGCTTATGACGACGCTGTATCTCCCGACCGGAATCAGGAACCTGTCGTTGCAGTACCCGTGCAGCACCAGCTTCGCGGAGGATTCGCCGAAAATCGAGAAGGGGAAATTCTCGATGGAATCCACCCTGATCCAGCCGTATCCGGTGACCGCCTTTTCGCAGGTCTGATTCTCGACCACGTCGATACCGCCGATTTCGAAGAGCCTGAATCCCCCGGGATCCACCCTGGCCACCCAGGCGCCGGCAGGGAGCACGAGGTCGTCATTGCACAGCCCCTCGACGAAAGCGCGCTTTCCACCGGGAGGGAATACCTGCACCCTGAAGTTCTGCATCGCCTTGACGCGGAGGAAACCGAATCCGCGCACCTGCGTCTTAGTGAGGCGATCTTCCTCGATCTGCACCGCCGCCACCTCGACGCGAGTCCCGCGCACCGGCTCCGTGAACACCCGATAGGTCCCGGCCGGGAGCACGAATTCCCTGTTGCACCTTCCCGACTGCACCCTAGCGCCCGAGGAATTGACAACTTCCACCGGGAAATCGTCCGCGCCCTTCACGAGGAGGGTACCCATGACGCCGGCCGCCACCCGGACCGTCCGGCCCTGCGGGACTTCCACCGGTCCCAGGGGCACGTCCGGCAGTCCCGGCGGGTGGACCGCGGCGCGTACCCTCCCCGCCCCGACAAGTATCGGGGAGTTGCACCAGTGAATGGCGACCGGCTTTCCGGTCCCCTCCTCGAACACGGAGACCTGGAAGTTCCCGATGGCGGAGACGATGAGGAGGCCCATCCCTCCAAGCTTCAGATCGGTCCTGGTGTTCCCCGCGACCGTCACGGGCCCGAGCGTGCGTTCACCCAGGGAACGGGCATCCACGATAATCCTGTAGGTGCCCGAAGGCACCATGCAGGGGCTGTTGCACCAGTGAACTCCCGCGACCGAGCCCGTCCGGTCATCGACCACCCTGAATGGGAAGTTCTCGACCGCCGCGACGTTCAGCACGCCCAGCGACCTGATTCCGGTCTCCACCTTCCTGCCGGCGGGCACGTGGATGAAGTCCTCCACGTACTGGCCCGCCTTGCACAGGTCCGCGACAATCCTGTACACGCCCTCCGGGAGGAGGAGTTCCGCGTTGCACCTGTGCCGCCTGACCAGCCTGCCCGTGAAGGCGTCGAACACCGTGAGATTGAAGCTCGCGGGCGCAGTGACCAGGAGCGCGCCGAACTCCTTCTCGACGAGCCGCGTCTCCGTGCCGGCCGAGACGCGGACGTAGGGGAACTCCACGGGCCGTGCGGACGGCGGAATCACGAGAATCCTGTACTGCCCCTCGCCTATCTCGAAGGACTCGTTGCATGCGTGCGATCCGGCGAGGCGTCCGCTTTCGAAATGGCGCACTTCCAGGGGGAAATCACCGGCGGCTTCCACGAAGACCGAGCCCTTCCCGGTCATGTCGACCCTCGTCTCGCGCCCTGCCCGCAGGACCAGGTCCCTCTCCCTAGCGCCGATTCTCACCGAGTACGCCCCCGGCGGAAGCTCCACAGGAGCGTTGCCGGGGAAAGGAAACACCTCGGAGTCCCGCTCCCGCGAGAAGAGGACGAGACCCTCCTCCGAATCCGCCCTGACGAACAGCCTCGCAATGCCTTCCGGTCCGAAACCCGTCCCCTTGAGCTCCACGTGGTTGTCCGGCGGATTGTGGTCCGGACCCTGCGTGCCCGCCCAGACAACGTACCCTCGGGCAGGCGGGATTCCGTCGAGAACCAGCTCCGCCTCGACGGATCCGAAGGCCGGGACCGCCGGGATGCGGGACGACTCGCCCGCAACGTCCCCGTCCATCTCTCCTTCGAAAACCACGACCTTGACGTTCCTTGCCTCGACCGGAGACAGGTTGAAGACCGAGACCCTGAGAAACGCCGGCCCCCCCTCCTCCCTCAGGCGCCTGAACGAAATGCGGTTGCGGAACAGGGCTATGTCCGGAACCAGGCCGCCGTTCCATAAGCCCGATGATTTCGCCGCCGTCTCGGCCCTGGGCTGGGAACTCTCCACCACGGCTTCCTCGAACCCCCTCAAGTCGGCCGCTATCCGCACGTCCTTTATCTCGAAATACGGCCCCTCCGATTCCACCGGACTGAACACAAGCGCGTTGGCCCGGTCGGGGCCGAAAGCGAAAGCCGGCAGATCAAGCCCGATGGCGTTCCTTCCCTCCGCGAGGGCGCCGGTTTCAACCGGCCATCCGTTTAGCGTCACCCGCGCCCGGCATGGTCCAGGGGAACCCGCCAGGAACCCGGTCTCCAGGGTGAATTCGAGCAGCGCTCCGGCCAGTGCCGCGGGGAACACCGGCAACCGGACGGGGGACGAGAACCCCATGCCGTCGGCAGTTATTCTCCTGAAGAAGACCTCGTGGCCGGCCTCGGAATTCCTCGTGAAGCTGTAGACCGCCTCTCCGCTTTCCGCGCATATCCTCGGCGAGTCCTCCTCCTCGCTCCGGGGAACCAGCCTCGCCTGTCCGAACTCGAAGCGGTCAGCGGACGCCGTCCCCTTGAGGTACACCGTCCACTTCCTGCCCGACTGTTCGGCCCTGAACACTGCATGTATCCCCCCCGCCGGGTCCACCCC
>DYIT01000067.1:2586-26161 GCA_020723505.1 Candidatus Kuenenia stuttgartensis | reverse complement strand
TCATGTTAATCAGGCTCGAGAGGAACAGCCCATGCTCACCATGGAAGGCACGGTGCTCGGCACGCCCGCGTACATGCCGCCGGAGCAGGCCGACGGCCTCGTATCCGAGGTCGACGCGAGGTCGGACATCTACAGCCTGGGTGCGATACTCTATGAGATTCTGACTTCCCGGCCGCCTTTCGAGGGCGATTCGCACGTCAATATACTCGCAAAGGTCGTGTCGGGCCGAATCACCCCGCCCTCGAAGCTGGTCTCCGAAATGCGCAAGTCGTTCGAATCCGGCGGCGCCCGGGCCCGGGAAGGGGCCGCAGGGTTCGAAAAGGAACGCGCCGGGCATGACGAGCTTCCCAGGCATCCCGCGACCGGCGCTGTTCCTGCGAGCGGTGCCTGCTTCTGTCCCGAGCCGGTTCCGGCTGAGCTGGAACGGATTGTGCTCAAAGCCATGGCGCTGGACAAGAAAGCGAGGCATGCGTCGGTGCGGGAGCTGTTCGAGGATGTGCAGACTTTCCTTGACGGCGTCAAGGAGCGCGAGATGAAACGGAAGCACGCCGCGGCGCACCACGGGAACGCCTCGGTCCTGCTCTGCAGGCTCCGCGATGCCTCCGCGCTGATCGATGAGAAGAAGCGGGCCCTTGCCTCTGAGACTGCCCGGGTTCAGCCCTGGCAGCCTGCCGCGGACAAGGCCTTGCTGTGGAAGCTGAAAAGGGAGGTACGGGATACAGAGGCCCTGCTGAGGTCTTTGCGCAGCGCTCCAGAGGCGGAATACGTGAAGGGCCTCACTTTCGATGCCGAGGACCGGCCCCTGCTCGACGACTTCCTCGAGTTCTGCTGGGAAGGGTTCCTGGCTGCGGAGAAGGACGAGAACCCGCGCGAGTCGGCCCGCCTTGCGGGCGTCATATCGGAATTCGACGCCAGGGGCCGTTACGCGAGCCGGATGAAAGGCGATGGGCTGCTTAGCCTGGCTTCCGTTGCGTACGACTGCCGCTGCCTCGAGACCGGAAGAGACGTCGATCCCGGCGAGTTCGACATGGTAGGCGTCCACCCCCTTTCCGGAAGGCCCCTCGACCTGCCGGTCGAAACCTGGCACCTCCGGGAGCTGGAGCCAGGATCGCCGTCAAGGATCAGGGCGCACGGGATTTCCTGCAGGAAGGAGCCCCTGGAGGGCGCGGACCTGTGGCTTTACGCGCTCGCCGAGCGGGACGACCTCACGCTGGGGCCTGTGTTCCCAAAGGGCGTCGAGGCTCCCCGGGGCGCGGCAGGGCCGCCCTCGCCGCCCGCGAAGATGATGAATCTCCTCTATGAGCCCGACTCGCGCTACCGGCCGGGGGCAGGGCTGTACCTTGGCAGGACGCCTCTGAGGGAGCTTCCGGTTCCCATGGGTTCCTACCTGGTTCTGGTCTGCATGGAAGGCCGGTTCCCCGTGAGGGTTCACGTGAAGGTTGACCGCCTTGCGCATGAGGAGGTCTGCGTGACGCTCTACGGGGAGGACGAGGTGCCCGACGGGTTCCTGGTCGTGCCCGGCGGCAGGTTCGTGTACCAGGGCGACAGGAGCCTGCCGCTGTCCGGTCCGCGCCTGACTCCGGAAACCGGCGACATTTTCTTCGCGCGATACGAGGTGACCTGTACCGAATATCTCGAATTCCTGAACAGTATCGCTCTGCATGACCCTGAAGGGGCGAGGCGGATGTCGCCTAGGGAATCGCCGGACGGCGGATATTACTGGCCCCAGGACGGGAAAGGCATGCATGCCATACCAACGGCTGAATGGCTGCGCAATGCCGGCGAAGGGCTCCGGTCGCGCGCCGGGCGGCTGGTGTATTCGCCGGCCGACTGGGAGCCCGACTGGCCCGTGTTCGGCCTCTCGGGCAGGGACTTCATGCGCTATGCCGCATGGAAGAGGGAGGCGGGCCGCATGCTGTACGTGCTGCCGCACGAGATGCTCTGGGAGAAAGCCGCGCGCGGCGTCGACGGCAGAATCTACCCGTGGGGGGACGAGATGGACGCCCTGTTCTGCTGCATGGCCCAGTCCTCTGAGACGGGGATGAGGCCTTCTCCGATTCGTTCTTTCCCGTACGACGAGTCCGTCTACGGGGTGCGGGGTCTGGGCGGAAATGCGCGGGAGCTGTGCCTGAACATGCCCGCGCCGATATATCCGGGCTGGCATGTCTCCCGCGGCGGGGCATGGCCCCTCATGGGTACCGAGCTGCGGTCCGCGGCACGCGGCGGCTCCAAGGCCGGCATGGTCAACTTCACCAACAGCTCCCGCCTCACGGTGATGCCGTGCGCGCGCATCGAGGGTGCCCAGATGTAGGGGCGGATGTGCTCAGGGCACGTCCTATTGTTCGAACGTCTTCCACATCTTCGCACCGCTGTTCATCGTGAAATCGAAACTGCAGGGATTTGATTCCAGGATTACCATTACTTCGTTCCGGGTCTTGTTGAGCCTGCTGCAGATCTCCGTGATTGTCAGAGAATGCACCCCGAGCAGGTTGCTAATCTTGTCGAACAGAGTCACCTCGTCCAATGAAGCCTCCTTCGCGAGCGGGTGCTGACCGCCGGCGCGTTCTGACGATCACAAGGGACTGAACTGCTTCAGGACCTCGATAACGACAAGGGCGCGGCCCCTGAGCCTGCTGAAGTTCAGGTCCCGTACGGCATTCTCCGCAGCGGGTCTTTCGGGCATTTCGAGAAACGCCACGCCGCTCGAGATCCCGGTCAGTCTTTTCATCACCATGATTACGTTGATGACTTTACCGAAGGGTTCGAAAACGCTCCGGATATCCTCCTCAGACACGCACTCCGTCAGGTTGGCCGCAATTATTTCCATGCTGTTTCTCCAGACTCCCCCCGCTGCTCTCCGGGGAGGCCGGGGAGCAGCGGAAGAGATTGACTGTCAGCGGTTCCGTCCGCCGAATCCGCCGCCGCCCTCGCGCGGGGTTTTTGCGCGGGCCTCGTCGACAGCGAGAGCCCGGCCGCCGAGTTCGGCGCCGTTCATCTCGCTGATTGCCCGGTCGGCCGCCTGCGGGTCCGTGAGCGTGACGAATCCGAAGCCGCGAGGCCTTCCGGTCTCCCGGTCGGTGATTATCTTCGCTTCCTCGACCACGCCGAACTTCTCGAATGCCGTGCGGAGCTCCTGCTCCGTCGTCGTCCAGTTCAGGCTCCCGATGAACAGTTTCTTCGACATCTTTCATATCTCCTTTGTTCTGTTCGGGGTGAAGCAGGTTTCCCCGCTGAACGACCCCGTTACGTTCGCGGGTGGAAGCCGATGATTGGCCGGGAATGGAATCTTCGACGCCCGATGTAAAATGGAAGGCGATTCGCGGAGGCTGCGTCGGAATGACTGCTACTGATCTGCGACTAAACGAGCGCTTGAATCGGTCTTCGGAATTTACTGCTGCCCTCTTCGGCTTCCGGTACTTCTTTCAATCGGATGTGCCACTTTCACCGATCAGCTGCAGACCCGGCGCGGTCGGCCGGTGCAATGCAAGAGAAAGGCAGAAATGAATGCATCGCTTCGGAAAAACCCCTCGATGTGTGAATTATACAGCGTCTCGATCTGCAATACCATGGGAAAACGAAAACAATCCGGCAGTCATGGCGAGCAGGGCTCTCCGCCAAACAAAACCGCCTTTTTCGCGTTCGTTGAGTAGGAAAAGCAGGTTACTAAGGAGTGCAGAATAGTTTTGATGCGCATTCGACACTGAGGCCGCTGAATGATTTCTGAAAACACTGAAAGAAGGCATCAGAAACATTTGGATCCATTCAGCGTGGTCAGCTTTTTATCAGCGTTGTCAGTGTCGAAAGCCATAGGCTGGTAAACACTATTCCGCACCTGACCGGGCGGAACTCGTCGGGCGACATGCAATCTGATGCGTTCTGCTCCCTGTGCCGATCGCGCTAGCCGGGTTCTATTGAGAGGAGCGAGATATGAGATCCCTGATTCTTTGCGCAGCTCTGACCGCGGCGTCCTTCGCGTCATTCACTGCTTTGACGGCGGCGGAGGATTCTCCGAAGACCGCCCCGGGCCCGCTAGAGCAGATAGATGCCGCTTTCCCGGAGGTTCCCGCGGCCCTGTGGGCTGATTTCATGAAAGCGTTCGAAAAGCAGGAACTCTGGTCTTTCGGACAGGGCATGAAGATTGACGCCGTGAAGAAGGAAATCGCGGAATTCGAGCAGAAGTACATGGTCAAGGGGGAAATCAACGAGGCTAATTTCCTGCAGCTGGCCGAAGGCACGAATGTTGTCAGCGGGGGCAGGAAGATGCATTTCAGGTCGCATGGAATCCGCATCGAGACCACGCATATACGTTTCTGCACCCTGGAGTTCCGCGGAGATTCGCCCGGGGACAAAGGCGCCTTCCGGGTCCCGGACGCCCTGCTCGAGCCTCTCAACTTCAAGGTCGCGCTTGACATCCGTTTCACCCACAACTTCCTCATTACGCGTTTCGAGTCTTTCGCGGCCCAGAGCGAAAGCCTTGCAGCCGTGTTCAGCCGGATTATGGATTCCGTCAATCAGGGATGGAGGAAGGACCCTTCGATTGCGGTGGCCATGAGCGACGCGCCGCTCTCGGAACGCGTTACGGTATCAGGGTTCGGGTTGACGGCTTTTGAGATACTGGAAGCCGCCGCGTCAGCCGCGTCCTTCTCGATATTGGTGAACGGCGGTTCGGGGGAGGGCGCGTTCAGGAACCTTTGCGTCGTGAATACGAGGGATCTGCTGACTAAACGCGGGTCCAGGTCTTATGCGGAATTCGTCGCAACCTTGTCAACGGAGGGCGAAGGCGCCGGATCCGCGGCGAAAAATCCGTATCCCGGCCTCCTGAAGGAAGCCCTGAACAAAGCGTCGGAGCAAATAGCTGCGAAGAAGTTCAAAATCGTAATAGCCCCCTCCGTGAAATGAGCGTATGGTATTCTATCCGTGCCGGGGCGGCATCGCGGCGCGGTAAAGGGGATTGCGAAGGCCGTACCGGAATCAGATCCCGAATGGACGGACGGAGGAAACCTGCATGCCCGGGCTGATACCGCCCCGGGCGAGGCATGGCATGGGTATGAGGGAACCGGAAATGCCTGGCGAGCCTGAACTCAGAGAAGACGACATTCGGAAATTAGAGGAGTTGACTAAGATACTCCTGAATTCTCTGCCTGCAGAGCAACAGATGGCGTTCATTTCCAAAATCTTGGGGACGACATCGAAATAACCAGCGTCGCGGAAACTCCCATCTATCATGAAGTACTGTATTCCCAGTACGAGTCGAGGAAGACCTTCGCAGGGCGCGTTCCGGATTCCAGCAAGAGCAAGCCGCCGAGGACCGTGATGTCCGAAAAGGAAGTGGACGTATGGAAGTACCCGGTGCTTCTGGATGCGCCCTTCAAGGACGCGAGTTTCGACCTGAAAGTCGACGGCAGCGAATGGCTCGAGGAATGCCCGCGGTGCCATGGCGACCGGACAGTGACTTGCACAGAATGCAGAGGGATGGGGAACGTCCCTTGCCCCGAATGCAAGGGAGCACGAACGAAACCATGCCCCAAGTGCCATGAAACTATGAGGGCTGATTGCTTCCTGTGCCTCGGAGCCTCGTGCACGAAATGCCATGGCAGCGGCAAGGTTCCTTGCTCGTGCGGCACAGGCCGGATAACGTGCGGGAAATGCTCCGGATTGGGGAATGACACCTGCAATCTCTGCCACGGAAGGCGGAATATACCCTGCCCCGAATGCGGCGGCGAAGGGCAGTTCCTGCGCTACATCGGCGTGCGCTTCGATTACTCCTGCAGCCAGGACGAGAGGATCGTCCGCAAGGACGGGATGCACAAGCAAGCTGTCGAGTCTGCGGACAAGGCCGACACGGCCAGGGCTGTGTTCCAGCTGACAGACATCATGCTCGAGGAAAACCGGTTGCCCGAAGACACCGAGTTCCAGCCGCACCGCCGCGAGCTCGCGGACCTGATTGGGCGCCGTGGCGAATCACCGCTCGGTAATAAAATGCTTCAACAGCAGGCGGTTTCGTACAAGACACAGGTCCTCGAGGTTTCCTACGCGTTCGAAGGGCAGGACTGCCTCGCATATCTCCTGGGGTCGAAGGTGAAGGTAGTGGATATAAGAAGTCCCATCGGCGAATTCACGCGCGACAAGCTCCGTAAAGCAGGAAAGGACCAGAACACGAGGCAATTCGACGACGCCAGGGACAATCTGAAGCAGGTCCTCAAGATGCTTCCCAGGGAAGACAAGGCCGGCCGGAGGAAAGCGAAACGGATGCTGAACCAGTGCGAGAAGGCGATACTGAGACCATACTGGATATCATCCTTCCTCGCAGCGATTCTGATCTCAGCGTGCATTTGTTTTTATTTCAATTCCGATTCTTTTCTCTTGCCTGCGGCTCGTCATGCAGACGACGCGGACTTCATCTCGGATTTCCGCGCCGAACTTCCGGCAAGCCTTCTCTGGGCGAGGGAAGGGCAGGCCGACGCGATGGGCCCCGTAGCGGCGTCAATCCTGTGGTCCTCTGGGACGCTGATAACCGCCTTGATCGTCGCCGGGCTATGCCGTGGAGTCCTCGGGTTCCGCATGCGCAGCAGGGCCTTGCGATGGGCAATTCCTTTCGCATGCGTTGCGATGCTCGCTGTTCTGGCTTTTTTGACGGCTGCCTGGTGGGCCTATTCCCGAGACGGCCAGGCTCTTCGACTTGCTTCGTTGAATAACCAGGAAGGCGGCATCGCTGGCGGACATATCGAAATAGTTGCGGACACGGCACCGGAAGTTACGGACACGGAATCGCCTCGTGCCGGATAAAGCGCCGTGAACGTCGCAAAGCGCCGCCTCGGCGCAGGAATGGCGCAGACTCTTCCCACCGCAAGGCTCGGAAATGGCTTACAATATACGCTGTCATATCTGGGCTCTAGCGAATCACCGGAGGGAGCGTGAAGCGGGCGTTGGTGTTTTTCGTTGCTGCATGCCTCTTGGCAGGTCTTTTCGCAATGCTGATGCTCGCCCGCGGCCTGGACTCGCACTCCATCCTAGAGCCTGCCTTGGAGCCCGGCACCGAGAGCGCTGCTGATTCGGGCAATCCACCCGCCGGCCCAAATCCCTCCCCGCAGGATGCGACCGGCAAGCTCCCCAATGCTTCCACGGAAAAAGGCGCCGAACCGCCTGAGGACCAGGACCCGGCTGATCCGGACGAAATGGATTTCCCCCCGCAGGATGGAACTACCCTCGAATCCGTGATCTTGAAGGGGACCGTGAGGGACGTCTATGGGATGCCAATCGAAGGCGTACTGATTGAGGTGCACACAATCAATCTCGGAGACTGGCTTAACGAATGCCGATCCTCCGGCGGCGGTGGATACCCCTGCACGCACACGGTCTCGGAAGGTCGCTTTTCGCTTGAAACGATGCTCGAGTTCGACAGATCGCATTCCTCGACCTTCATCCTGAAATGCGAGGCCAAAGGCTATGCCATGCTGATTGATGAAGTCTGTGACTATAGGAAAGAAGACGGAGAGTTCTCATTCACTCTCAAACCCGGCTTCAAGGTCCAGGGCACCGTAACCGATTCCACGGGGCATCCGGTGCGCGGGGCCCGGGTACATGCGCTGCTCTGCACTTGGGCGGGCAAGGACGAAACCTTGAGGAAGAATGCCTACCCGGACCTGCCGACAGGCACGACCGATTTGCAGGGCAAATATGTGATCGAAAGCGTGCCTGACATGATGAGTCGATTCGTCGCGGTCGATTCCGAGGGCCGCATGGGCAGTACTGAAATCACGATTTTCGGCAATGACGACGTCCTCGTCCCGAAAACCTGCGACATAGTATTGAAGGGGCTTTGCAGGCTGAACGTCTTCTACCATGACGGGAAGGATGACCCCCAGTTCAAAAACATTCAGCTCTATAAGAAGACGCCAGGGAGCCCAGTCCCGCAAGGATGGGAATGGGCGGACTGCGGGTTCACGGACGAAGGCAAGGCCGAATTCTCGGGATTGGTGCCCGGTACCTACAAGGCATTCCTCTGGTCCAAGGGGTGCCGGCCCCTGACCGGGACGGCGGACGTATCAGTATCCAGAACCGCGGAAATCCATCTGACCTTCGAATCAGGCAGGGAAATCACCGGATGCGCCGTGGACGAATCCGGCAATCCCGTGCCGGATGCGTCGGTGAAACTCCGACCCGCTCCGGAGGACCTGGATGGCACGCACGCGGAAACCTCCACCAGGACGGACGCCGCAGGGCGCTTCAGTTTCGACTGCGCTCCTCCTGGCAACTGCTCCATCAGCGTGGATGCTGACGGATTCGCTTCACTCAAGCTCCCTTTGGGAAGACACGCATACCCCCTTCTGCTCCGCCTCCAGAAAAAGAAATAAAGAAAGGGAAACGGGGAACATGCAACTTCAGGAAAAGCCCTCGACCTTGTACCCGTACCGGAACCTAAGGCGCGCACAGATGCCTACTTCGCCCGTCTTACCAGCACGGTCCCGCGATCGCCGACAGCCACGGCGGTCTTGCCGCGAACGTGAAGCCCGAACAGGTCCTTGCCCGTGGGGCTATCCTCCTTCTTCCAGCTCTTTCCGCAGTCAGAGGTGCCGATTATCGCCCCTGCAGATCCCATGGCCCAGCCGGACGACCCGGCGATGCACACGGCATCGAGCCGGCTCTCCACGGCTTTTTCCGCAGCGGTCCAGTTCCTGCCCCCGTCCTCGGTGCGTATAACCGCCCCTGCGTCGCCGACCGCGCAACCGGTCTTGCGGTCGGAGAACCAGAGGCTTCTCAGCTGGTTGCCCTTGCCGATGTCCGGCGCGTCAACGGGCTCCCATTCCTGTCCGCCGTCGGTCGTCCGGATGATTCTCGCCTCCTGGTTCGTCATGAGCGCGGGCATGTTCGGCGGCCCGCCCACGAAGCGTCCGAAAACGCCGCTGCCCACGGCCCAGCCCTCCTTCTCGTCGTTCCAGAAGCAGTCGTTCATTCCCCTGAATACGCGTTTCCCGGACCATGTCAGGCCGCCGTCGGAGGTGACGATGCGGTCCCCGTCGACGTGTCCCTCGCCTCCGTGGTTGCAGATCTGTCCTACCTTGAGAGAGGCCATCCAGATGGACCGCAGCTCGAAGTTCGTGTGGACCCACACCCGCTTCCACGAGGATCCGCCGTCGGAAGTGATGAGGCAGGTCCCGCAGGTCATAGGCCTGGACGAGAGCACGTGGCCCTTGGGCTGCGGGCCGTCGGGATCCCCGTCGCCGCAGATCCATCCGTGCTTCGAATCAGCAAAGTGAATTCCTCTCAGCGCAGCTTTCGACGGCAAGGACGCGATTTTCCAGGTCTTTCCGGCGTCCCTGCTGACGATTACCACCCCGTTGTCCCCGCATGCGAAGATGGTGTCGTCGTCCGGCAGCCATACTGCGCGCAGGGCTGACTCAACCGGGGTTTCGACGTTCCTCCATGCCGGCTCCTCGTCGGCCGCATGGAGGGCCGCGCAGGTGCATGCGACGGCTGCGAAGACGGCTGCAAGCAGGGGTCTTTTCATGTTTCAGCCTCCATACCGATTCCTTGCCCCGCCTTTTTCAAATACGCGGTACAAGGCTCCGGGATAATTATCCAGCCCTTGTATGGGGATTCTACCTCGCGTCAATTCCAGAATCCCCGGGATTCGCGCCCGGAATCCGCGGCAGGGTCGACTCTACGCAAAGCCGAACGGCTGGTGCCTTTGTCTCGAACCGCAGTCCGCCAAAGGAGCCATGAGTCCTGCGTCGCCGACGGATCCCTGAGCAAGACTCCATGGCGCACAAGTGCAAGTTCTCACCCTGTCTCCAGGCTATGGGAGTAGTTGCGGACACGGCACCGGTTGCTTGCGGATTTCCGGCATGTGATTTGCGTTTTAACTTCATTTTTCACGGATTTCACCGGAATTCGTTACCATCGGGTAAATTGCTTACCGGCGGGTAACCCGGCCGGACGTCGCGAGTCCAGTTTTTCCGGAGGCAATCTAATGAGAATCAATGCGCTCGAATCCGCAATCCTAATCGTCCTGGTCCCGGCCGTCTTTTTCGCAGGATGCAGCGGCGACGACGTAAGCAACAACTACCTCCTGACAATGGCAGTCGAGGTGGAGACGACTGAACTGCCCGACGCAACCGAGGGCAGCCTCTACGGATTCACTCTGGTTGCTTCGGGCGGATCGGGATCCCACGACTGGTCGCTCGAGCCCGGGTGCGTCAACAACTCGTGGCTGGTTCTCGACACCTCGACTGGCGCGCTCAGCGGCGTGCCCGGGGTATCGAGTATCGGCGCCGTTACGCTTGTCGTGCGCGCCACGGACAGGGGAAACAGCGCCAATTTCGACGTCCGGTCGTTCGCCTTCTCGGTCAGGACCAGTCCATCGATTGTCAGAATCACCACGCAGTCGCTGCCCCATGCGTTCGTTAACCTGTCCTACTACTTCACTCTGTCCGCCGACGGAGGCTCAGGGCAATTCTCCTGGTCAAAAATCACCGGCGGTACGAACGATGCATGGATTACCGTGGGTTCAACCGGCTACATCCAGGGCTTCCCCTCGTCCTCCTACATCGGGCCTGTGAAACTCAAGGTCCGCGCCGTGGACAAGGTCGACCCGGCCCTGTTCGTCTCCGCAACCTTCGACTTCCGCGTGTACGGCGGGACAATCACCATCGAGAACAACAATCCCCTTATGAACGCGGCCGCTTCCGCGCAATACAACTTCCTTCTGCGCGCCTCGGGCGGCAGCGGATCGTACTTCTGGAGCAAGGAAACCGGCGGGAGCAACGACTCCTGGATCACCGTTAATCCCTCGAGCGGCGTGGTGACGGGCACCGCGCCATCGGCCCTCGGCCCGGTGACGCTCGTGGTCGGCGCTGCGGACACGTCCAATCCCGCGGTCTTCGCCGTGAAGACGCTCCACTTCGAGATTAAGTCCATAGCCCTCACGGTCGAATCCCTGCCGGACGCTTTTGTCGGCATGGCCTTTTCCCAAGCCCTCGGCGTCGCCGGCTCGGCTGCGGCGGCAACCTACTCCATAGAGCCGGGCGGATCCAATTACGGCTGGCTCTCAATCGTCGGGTCCAGCATCGTGTCCGCGTCAGGGCCGTCATCGGGAGACATAGGCGCAGTTACGGTCCTGGTCCGCGTGACGATTGGGGCGCTCATGGACACGAGGCCGTACAGCCTGCACGTCTACCAGGGCCCCGCAATCAACCCGATTCAGGCCGATGCCCAGGTCGGCGTGGGTTTCAGCGTGCTGCCCTCCGCTGCCGGCGGCACGGGCAAATTCGTGTGGACCCTCGAACCCGGCGGCACCAACGACGACTGGATCACCGTGGACGCCGAGACCGGCCGCATGAGCGGGACGCCGGTCGAGAACGACCTCGGCCCGGTGTCGCTCACCCTCAAGGTCGCTGAGAATGGCTATCCCTCGATATCGGACACCGAAACGGTCTCGTTCCAGGTCAGGGGGATTTCCATCGACACGACCTTCATACCGGACGCCGGCGTCAATCTGGACTACTCCTGCCAGCTGGCTTCGACCGGCGGGTCGGGATACCGGGGCTGGACAATCGACACCGGTCCGTCCTGGCTCCAAATCGACCAGGACACCGGCCTCCTCTACGGCAAACCCCTGGCTACGGCCTCCCACACCGTGACCGTCCGCGTGACCGACTCCATTTATTCCGCGCTTACCGAGACGAAAACTTACTCGTTCTGGGTGGTGACGTCCGTGTTCCAGGAAACCTTCGAAGCCGGGACCACCGGTTGGACGCTTGCGACGCCGTGGGCGCGCGGCACCCGCGACCCCGCCTCGACTACGGACCGCTACTACGTGGGGCCGCAGAAAACGCGCGACGGGCTCTACTGCTGCGGGACCAACATGACCGGCTTGTACACCGACTACTTGGGCTGGGCTCCCACCCTCACTTCCCCCGCCATGAACCTCTCCGGGACCACGGCTCCGGTCCTGGTGTACTACCAGTGGATCCAGACCGAACCGAACGACGGGTGCAACGTGAAAATCAGCGTGAACGGGACCGTAGGCCCGTTCTCCCTCTTGACGACGGTGACCCCCGCGTACAACGGGACGGTCAACACACAGGCCGCCTGGACCGGCTTCCTCGTGCCGCGGTCCGGGTGGCAGCGCGTGGTCGTTGACCTCAGCGCATACAACACGCAGACCAACGTCTCGATACAATGGTGCCTCTACACCAACAGCAACGGAATCACCAATCCCGGGTGGTACGTCGACTCGATTCACGTCTTCGACCCGCCCGCGGCTTCCGTTCCCATGCAGGTCGAGAACCCGACCCCGACCGACGGATGCACCTTCGCGCCGCCCACGGCTGCGGACTTTTCTGGCGGCCTCAAGCTCCGCTGGGAGCGCGCGACCGGCGCAGCATCGTACGACCTGTACATAGGCACGGATTACAACACGGTCTCCCAGGCCACCGTCCCGGACCAGGCCGGCATTGCAGGCGACAGCGCCACGGTCACGACCCTCTCCTCGGGCAACACCTACTACTGGCGCATAGACTCACAGGGCGGCTCGGCGACCAAGGGCAAGGTATGGTCGTTCACGACCGCCAATCCGGTCCGCATCATGGTGAACGAGATTCAGATGTACTCCTTCTACGGTCCCTACGTCGAAATCTATAATCCGAGCTCAAGCGTGAGCCAGGACGTATCCGGCTACGTGCTGTGGACGTCCAGCGGCGGCGCCAGCCTGAGGAGCTTCGTGCTGCCCCAAGGGCTGGTCCTGGGCCCGATGGAGGCGAAAGTCTTCGCGGATGCGATAGTTTATTACCACTCCTTTACCCAGTACCGCGCCTGGGACATAATCTCGCTTCCTCACTCAATCGGGTGGACCGCCGGCACCTCCCAGGGCGAAGCCTGGCTGCTGGATTCCGCAGGCACGGGAGTCGACTACGTGGGCTGGAACGTGACCATTTCGCACAAACCTTCGGACCTCGGCTGGTCAGGAACGCTCACGCAGTCCAACTCCTTCAACAGCATACTGCGCAGGACCGGAAACACCGATAACGATCAGGCGGGAGACTTCAGGTGGGACTACGTGGCGAACTACGGACCCGGCTACGGGTACATGGGGCTGAAGGATGCCGGGCAGTAGCCCGCGAACCCCGGACAAGAGAATCGATGCCGGGAACGCACGATGCCCCGCGTTGAAGATTCCCGGCGCCTTGCCGGCCGCTAATCCTGCGGCCGGCAGCGGCGAGGCAGGTGAAGAGGCGGGATCTCATTGGAGTGGGACGCGGGGACTCGCGGCCGTAGCAGAAGACAAGGGACCATATGGGAAACCCTGTTATAATTGACAAACGTCAAAACTCATTTAGTCGGTCCAATGACAAGATTGGCTGGGATTCTCGGGATTTGCATCTTCGCGGCCGCGCCGTCCGTTTCCCTCGCCGCTGAACCCGCATGGAAAACCCTGGAGACCGCGCACTACAGAATCCAGTACACCTGCACCGAAACCGACGCGCGATCCCTGGGGGAGTGGATGGAGTTCCTGCACAAATCCTATTCCACGATCCTCAAAGTCGCGCCCGCTGCTGAGAAATCGAAAATCTGCCTGTTCGGAAACCGCCAGGAGTTCTGGGATTTCGGATGCCCCAGAGGCGCAGGGGCCTGTTACGACCCAGGCAGGAGACTGCTTTGCGGGGTATTCGAAAGCACCAGAGTGTTCGAAGAATTCGCCCACGAAGGCACGCACGAGTTCGTCCATGCTGCAGTCCCGAAGTTCATGAAGGCCGTCCCGGTCTGGTTCAGCGAGGGCCTTGCCGACTGCATGGCGAGTTCGAGAATCGTAAGCGGGAAGCTCCACGTCTGCCTGCACGACGCTCGAATCGCGAGGTCGAGGACGGCCTTCGCCAAGAAAGCGCTCCTGGAAAATGCAAAGCCGCTCAGAGAGCTCCTGGAGCTCGACTACGGCAAGTTCCTCAAGGCGTCCGATATCGACGTCAACTACAGCCTGTCCTGGTCGTTCGTGCATTTCCTGTTCTGCTACCCGGACCCGGACCAGCCTGACAGGATCTACCCGGCGGGCAAATACCTGAAGGCAATTTCGGTCTTCTTCGACGAAATAAGGAAGGAGACACCAGGCCGCGAGGCCTGGAACAAGGCGCTGGCGGCGATCGGAAGGACCACGGAGCAGCTCGAGGCCCAGTGGAAGGCGTACGTGACCCGCACACTGCCCGAGCCCCTCAGCGCCGCCGAGGCAATCCTCGGCGCAATGACTCAGCCGCATCCCCAGGGGGGGCTTGAGGTGCTCGGCATAACCAGTGGCGGGCCTGCCCAGAAGGGCGGGCTCGTCGATGGCGACCGAATCCTCTCCGTTGCGGGGGAAGAAATCCGCAAGCATGAAGACCTTGAGAAGGTCTTTCGCAAGCTCAAGGCCGGCGACGAGGTTGATCTATCGGTCGCGCGAGGCCAGGAAAAGGTCGCCATCCGTATAGTGCTGTCGCGATGAATCCGCCGCCGCAATGAATGCGATCCGCGAATTTCATTCACTTGCCCCGTTCCGCTTGCGCAATCGCGGCCCTGTACGCCTTCGCGCGGGCCGCATCCACGATGAATCGCTTTTCGCCCCGATCCCAGAAAATCGACTTCGAAACCGAAGCGAACCATCTGCTCCAGGCGTCGAAATCCGCGCCCATATCCTGCGCGGTCACCGCCGAGATCCAAGTCAGCGCCTGCTCGTGATATTTCGCCGTGTGCTTCTTCATCCACTCGTCGTTGCTGGCCGGAGCCTTGAAGTTATGGATGTAGGCTTCGAGTCCCTCGGGCGCGCCGGTGGCCTCGACTATCGCGCGGATTGAGCCGGACGCGTAGTTGCATGCCCCGTTGTTGCGTCCTTCGGTGTCGAGAATCCGTACTAGGAACGGGAGAGTCCCGATAATGGCCCTGAAATCCGCGCAGGTTCCGCGGTCCCGGATTCCCGTGAATCTCGCGGCCATAAGTCCGACAGCTTCGAGGCAGTTGCATAGGACCACATTGGGATTGTTCGAATTCCGCTCCTTTTCGGCCGCGCGCTTCTCGAAGAACCCGCAGTCGGCCAGGGGGCCGAACCTGCCATAGGTCTCGATTGCCTTGAACTTGACGCCGTCGTTCTTCGCGAAGGTCATTTCCTTGAGCAGATCGGCTTCCTTGTCGTGCCCCTTGAATTCGCGGCTGTAGGCCGGTGCGCGCTTAGCGCAAACGTCGCAGTAGTTCGTGCAGAACGCCAATATCCGGCCTTCGGAGTCGAGGGACTTGTAGAGCTTTTCGAGATCGGCGAAGACCTGCGCTTTCCCGCCCTTGCCTGCTGCGGGGTGTGCGCTTTCGAGGACAGCAGCCATGGCTTCGGCTCCGCCGGGTTTGACCAGGGCCTCGGCCCATTTGGGAATGGGAGCAGGCGGGATGGAGGCCGCCTTGTAGTCGAAGTCGTTGAGCACCTGCCGCAGGGCCGAACATGCTTCAGGGACGCTCCCGCGCAGGTTCAGGTCGGCCTTGACGATTCTTCCGTGCCAGTCGGAGACCGCCGCCATGGGCGCGGCGGTGATGCCGAAGAGGCGTTCGGCAGGGCCCGGCTCGAGCCTGAGAAGTACGAAGCCCCTGGCTGCTTCCGCGAACTCCTTCGTGCTGAAGAGACCGTCTTTCAGCTGCTTGCAGGGCAGTCAGGCGTGGTCCATGGCCACGGCCAGGACGGGCTTCTTCGCCTTTGCGGCTGCTTCGAGGGCCTGATCCGGGTCGGTGAGCCATTCGCCCTGGATATCGGCTGCAAAAGAAGCCGGTACGGCCGCGGCCAGAAAGACCAGCGCGACAAGGATTGAGCGCGTTCTCATTGCGACTCCTACGCGTGTTCGATGTCCGTGAATCCTGAAATCTCGGCGCTCGTTGTGAAAATGTCCGACAGGTCCAGGTCGTGGATGTCGCTCCTGCCGTTGAGGCGCGCAATAGTAGCGAGCTCGGACCTGGTCCCTTCGTAGAAGTTGACGAACATCTCGACGGAGCGATCCACATCCATGCGTTTTCTCAGCTCCGGGTCCTGCGTGGCGATTCCCACCGGGCAGCGGCCGGTGTGGCAGACCCGATACTGCCTGCAGCCTATCGCCACGAGCGAAGCGGTTGCCAAGGCCACGGCGTCCGCGCCCATAGCCAGCGCCTTGGCGACGTCCATGCTGTCCCTGAATCCGCCGGTCACGCAGAGCGTCGCGCGGCTCCCCGCGGCATCGAGGCATTTCCTGGCCCTGTGAATGGCGAACACCGGCGGCATGCATGCGTTGTCCCTGACGAACGCGGGCGAGGAGCCGGTGGATCCCCCCCGGCAGTCCAGGGTCACGAAGTCGGGATTCGCGTAAAGCGCGCACAAGAGGTCGTCTTCGACGTGGCCTGCGGAGATCTTAACTCCCACCGGCTTTCCGCCGGTCAGCCTCCTCAGGCGCTCGACCTCGGCATGGAGATCGTCCTTGTCCTCGATGCCGGCATGCCGCGCCGGCGATGCGGAGCCCTCGCCCGGTCCGAGGCCCCGGATTGCGGCTATCTCGGCCGTGACCTTCTCCTTGGGCAGGTGACCCCCGATACCGGGCTTGGCCGCCTGGCCGATTTTTATCTCCACTGCATCCGCCTTCAGAACGGCTTCGTCCCTGTGGGAAAAGGCCGCCGTCCCGAGCTCGTAGACGTACAGGCCGGCCTCATCCCTCTCCGCAGGAAGCAACCCTCCCTCTCCGGAGCACATGGCCGTCCCGACCTTGCGAGATCCCCTGGCAAGGGCAATCTTGGCTTCCCTTGAAAGCGCTCCGAAAGACATGTGGGAAACGTATATAGGGAGCGAAATCTCGAGCGGATGCTTCGCGGTCCCGCCTATGACCGTCCTCAGGCTTGCCGGCTCGTCCTCGTTGAGCGGCATCCTGGACAGCTGGGCGCCCTTGAAAAGCACATGGTCCCAGTCCGGGAAGGCCTTTTGCGTGCCCATCGCGGCGTTTTCGCTGCGTCCGGTCCTTGCCAGGTTCGCCACAATCGCCAATTTGCCGACCAGCCCGTCCCTGCCTCCCCTCGATTCCGCAGGAACTCCGCCGCCTAAAGATGCCTGCTGAGCCCCGGTCGAATCTGCCGGCTTGAAATCAACGGACGGGGCGTTGCATACCGGGCATAAGGAGGGGGGGAGGTCGCCTTTGTGAACATATCCGCAGACGGTGCAAATCCACTCCATGTACTCACCAAAAATACAGACTTGCGCCAGATGGAGCCGATACAGATTATGTCATGACCGCATTCCATCGGGAACAGGTTTCCTCCCGACCACAAGTGTCTACATACAGGTGCCGTTGTCTGCAACCACAGTCAGCTATAAAAGATATGAGAAGAATTGACTCCTTATCGCGCAAAACGTCGAAGCAATCCTTGCCGGCATCCTGGGCAGGGGAAAGAACATATTCTGAATTATCCGGCTTAATCCGGAGGCGAGGGAGGATCCAGCCGGATACTTTCTTCTTCGTGCGTTACTCGAACTCCCGCACATACAGGATCGCGTCGCAATCGCGATAGAAACCCGGAAGCTGAGCCGCCATTGCGAACCCGTGCCTTTCGTAGAACGCCCTGCCCGGACCGTTCACCGCCTCGCAGAAAGCGTAGACTTTGCAGGGCTCAAACTGCTTGCCCTTGCGGAAAGAACGAATGCTGTCCATCCCGGCATATAGAAGCGCCGAACCCATGCCGCGCCTCCGGTCTGCGGGTTCCAGTACCGCGAGTTCCGTGATTTCGACGTTGTTGCCCGTGGCCAGCCGCCAGATTAGCTCCGCGCGCAATCTGCCGGCAACGTCAATGAGCCTGACCGCCTTGTATCCCTCCTGCGCGGCTCCGTACTCTTCGAGCCGGTGTCCCTGTGCCGGAACCACGTCAATCGTCCATTCCTCGGCAGGCCTCCATGCACGGTAGAAGACGTGCGGCAGGCGCTCCGTGTCCAGGGGAAGCTGGACCAGGATTTTCTCGAGCGGATACCGCATCGTAACTCCAAAGCCCGGCTTTGGCTCCCCTGCAGGCCGCCATCCGCGCCTCTTGTAGAAGCCCATGGCCGTGAAACTGCTTTCGAGGGAAATGCGCTCAATCTTCATTTCCCTTGCCTCGGCCTCCATTGCGCGAAGCAGAGCGGTTCCGACTCCGCGCCCATTCATGCCAGGGAGCACGTAGCAGAGTCGAATCTCTCCGCTGATTCCGAGTATGCCAAGCCCTGCGAGCGCCGGGCCTGCAATTGCCGCGAACACCCGGTTTTCCGGGCTTGCGAGCCACTCGAGGAACCGCTCGGGAGTCTTGTTCCTGAGCCATCGTTCGAGCGTGGCGGGATCGTTCTGATGATCGGCGGCGCAGAGTTCGGTTATCGACCGCCTCAGGAGGTCGGCTGCCGCTTGGGCGTCTCCCGACTCTGCATTGCGGACAAATACCGTTTGCCTCTCATCATTTCCGGGAATGATCCGGGATTTACCATTTGTCATTTAAATCCAATCTCCTCCCGTACTGGCCGGGCGAATTCCGTGAAAGACGCTTATTGAAAGTAACGAAATCTACTTCTTCTCTGGCGGGAACTTGACATAGCCCTCGAATTCATACCATTCGAGCCACTGCTTGTACATCCGCTCTGGGTGCCATGACAGAATCTTCAAATTTGCACCCGTTATCCCATTGAGTGCAATGTGAACTTCAACCAGCAACTCCTGTTTGGAAAGGAACAACTCGCTGCTATTAAACACCTCGATAAGAGGCCTGACCGATTCCGGCGCAGAGCTCACCGACAATTTGTGCACCGCTCGGGCAACAACCTTTGGAGACGGGTCTTCAAGGGCTTTTAAATAAATCTCAAGGTTCCTTTTAAGGTTCAACAAAATGAGGCACGCGATGGACCGCGCCCTTACTTCTGCAGACTCGTCCTTGAAAGCTGACTTCAATATCCGTTCCCTTCTGTCTTTCTCGAACTCGCACAGTAGTCCGATGGCGGTAACGGCGTTAGCCCGGACCTCCGGGCTGCTGTCCTTGACAAGGGCTTGAAGGTCCAGAAAGGCTTTTTCCGAGTTGAAGCCCTTCACGATTCCGAATGCTCCCCAGACTTTTTTCCTCAAATCGTCCAATCTGTTCCAGAGCCTTTCGAAAGCTTTAACCGCAGTGTCGCTCTTGTAGTATCCATCCAGAGCCGAGGCAGCATTGGTCGACAGATGTTCATCCCCTTCCGATAGGATTTCTATTAGAGGGACGACTTTTTCAACCCCGTCGTATTGCCGGATCGAGCCCGAAGCATGCAGTCTGACGCCATAATCCGGGTCATGCAAGCACCAGATTAAAGGCATGAATGCATGTGGGTCCTGCATGCCGCTAATACCAAGACAGGCAGCCGCGTTGGCCCTGATGCCGCTATCGGGGTCCTTTAGAGCTTTGACCAAATCCGGGACTGCGGAAAAGTCGCCCAGGCTTGCAAGCGCGGAGACCGCCGCCAGCCGTGTTTCCGGCGAGGGGCTGGAAAGATGTTTTCTAATTTGGGGAATCGCCACGGTTTCGCCTGTAGATCCAAGACCGCGGATTGCCAGTCGGCGCATTTCTTCGTCCTTGTCGGCGAGAAGGCCAATCAGCAGGTCCGCCGCAATGGCCGCCTTCTTCCCGCACTTCCCTATCTGGTTCACAAGGAGCCTGCGCTCCTGATTGGATTGACTTCGTCTGAACTGGTCCATCAGATCCAGCACGAAGACGTCAAGTCCCCGATTTTCATCTGGACCCTGCGCTTGAAGGACGTGGGAATTGAAAAAGCATGCCGCTGCCGCGAGGGCAAGGACGCCTGCCTTCATGTGGCTCATATGCAGACTCCGGACAGGATTGCAGATTCCTGATATCAGTATAACAGTTCAAGAGGAAGGATTTGGAGTTAGGGCCCGCGGTCGGTTTGCCGGGAATGCTCGAGCCGGATATATACCATGAAAAACTGTATTGCTATAGCGGTTTTTCATGGTACAATAATGGCATGATAGAGCGGAAAGCATATCGAAAACAGATTGAAGTCGCGCTCCGGCGCAGCAGGATTGCGCTGCTCACCGGCCCCCGCCAGTGCGGGAAGACCACCCTCGCTCGCGAAATCGTGCCCCCCGAATCGGTCAACTATTTCGACCTGGAGGACCCGGCGAGCCTGGCCAGGCTTGACGAGCCCATGACCGCGCTCGCGTCCTTGAAGGGTCTGGTGGTTATCGACGAGATACAGCGCCGGCCGGATTTGTTCCCGGTCCTGCGCGTGCTCGCTGATCGCAGGGAATCGTCATTGCGTTTCCTGATACTTGGAAGCGCGTCCGGCGACCTCTTGAGGCAGGCTTCCGAAAGCCTTGCGGGCAGGATTGAGCTGATGACGATGTCCGGATTCTCCATTGCGGAGCTTGGCCCGGACGCGGAGGCGAATCTATGGCTAAGGGGAGGTTTCCCTCTTTCGTATCTGGCTTCCTCGGATGCCGACAGCAGGGAATGGCGCAGGCAGTTCATCCTGACGATGCTGGAGCGGGATTTCCCTCAGTGGGGAGTTCGCGTGCCCGCGGAGGCGCTCAGGCGTTTCTGGACCATGCTTGCGCATTACCACGGGAACATCTGGAACGCCGCCGAACCTGCAAGATCGCTCGGAGTGGGCGAGGCCACTGCCCGGCGGTATCTGGATCTGCTCACGGACGCCTTCATGATTCGCCAGCTGAAGCCATTCCATGCGAACATCGGCAAACGTCAGGTCAAGGCGCCGAAAATCTACGTGCGGGACAGCGGGCTTTTGCACCAGCTGCTCGGGATTTATTCCGAAGCGGATCTCATGAACCACCCCAAGGCAGGGGCTTCGTGGGAGGGATTCATCATGGAGCAGGTGCTGGCCACGCAGCAATGCGATGAGGCATATTTCTGGGCTACGCACCAGGGCGCGGAAATCGACCTCGTGCTGATCAGGGGGCGGGATTTGCTGGGCATAGAATTCAAGAGGGCCGATGCGCCGAGAATGACCCCTTCAATCCGCATCGCTCTGCAGGATCTCAAGCTTGCCCGAGTCGCCGTGCTCTACCCGGGCTCAAAACGATACCGCATCGCGCAAGACGTCGAAGCAATCCCTGCCGGCATCCTGGGCAGGGGAAAGAGCATATTCTGAATTATCAGGCTTAATAAGGCAGTAATAGGAATGGTGTCCCCGGTACCGTGAGGAATTGCTTTTGAGCATTTTAATATTTCATGTTAAATACCACAATATGAAATACGTGAGCAGGGACATCGAAGGGAAGCTCCTTCAGGCGGCGGCGGGATTTCCGGCCGTTTTGCTGACAGGGCCCCGCCGCTCGGGGAAGACATTCCTCCTGCGCAGGCTGTTCCCGGCGGCGGATTACCGGCTCCTGGAGGATCCGGACGTCATCTCCCGTTTCAGGAGCGACCCGCGCGGATTCCTCGACGGTCTCCGTGTTCCGGCGATCCTGGACGAGATTCAGAACGTGCCTGACCTCCTTCCCTTCGTGCGGAGCAGGATTGATTCGGAGCCTCGAAGGAAAGGAAGATGGTTCCTAACCGGGTCGCAGGAGGCGGGGCTGATGCGGGGCGTCTCGGAATCGATGGCGGGCAGGGCGGCCGTGCTGCAGCTCTGGCCCATGTCGTTCAGGGAGGCAAGGAAGGTCTCGCCGCTTCGAGGAGGCTGCCCCGAGGTCCTGGCAAGGCCCGGTGACGCGTCTCTCTGGTTCAGTTCGTACTTGCAGACCTATATCGAGCGCGACGTCCGCGCCCTGGCAGCGGTCCATGATCTGGCGGTGTTTCGCAGGTTCATCGGCCTCCTGGCCGCGAGGCATGGGAGAATCCTCAACAAGGCCGATATCGCGTCGTCCCTCGGCATGAGCGTGCCCAGCGTGGGGAGATGGCTGGATATCCTGGAAGTAACGGCGCAAGTCCTGTTAGTGCAACCGTACTTCGAGAACGCGGGCAAGAGGCTTCTGAAGGCGCCCAAGGTATACATCGCGGACTCCGGGCTTGCATGCCACCTGCTCGGAATCGAGTCCGAGCGGGAACTCGTGAAGTCCCCTTTCTTCGGCGTGCTGTTCGAGGGATTCATCGCTTCCGAAATCGTCAAGGCCCAGGCCAATGCCGGCATGAGGCGGGAACTGTACTTCTTCCGGGACCAGCAGGGGCTCGAGGTCGACTTCGTGATCCCCCGTCGCGGCGGAGGGGCGGGGTTCGTCGAGGCGAAGGCGACTTCGACTCCATCTCCGGACATGGCCGGGCCCATGCGGCGGCTTGCGGAGGCCTTTGGAAGGCGCCATTTCCGGGGCGGCCTGGACATGACGCTGGTTCACCTGCCTTCCAGGACCCGGCCTGCTTCTCAGGCGCTCTCGCCGGGCGTGAGGGCGGTCGCCTGGACGGATTTGTTCGCTGCAGGGACCTGACCAGCCCTCGGTCCGCGTTTATAATATGCCGTGTTATAAATGCCGGAGGGCGGAGCCTTTCCTGCCGGTATCGGGAATAATCGATGCACGCAGCCGTTCAGCGGGCAGGTACACGGAGAAATCCCTGTTCAGGAGCGCCTGGACCGGCTAATTCCCGGCGCTTGCGTCGGGCGAGTCAGGGACAGGGACGGGCATGAGATCGATTTCCTGCTCGAATCAGACGGCCTGCTCCATACCCATGCCTGACTTGCAGAACATCCGCAGGAATGGTCATATGTCACATATGGAAATGGAAAGCAAGGTCGATCTTGAGCGCAACAACCTCGACCGCTCGTCCTCCCCTTACCTCAGGCAGCACTGCGACAACCCGGTCTGGTGGCAGGAATGGAGCGCGGAAACCCTGGCGGCGGCCAGGGCCCGCGGCAAGCCGATTTTAGTCTCCGTTGGCTACTCGACCTGCCACTGGTGCCACGTCATGTCCGCCGAGGCCTTCTCGGACGAGGATACGGCCCGGTTCCTGAACGGGAATTTCGTCTGCATCAAGGTCGACCGCGAGACGCGTCCCGACATCGACCAGGTCCTGATGCGCTTCGCCCAGGAGCAGAACGGCGGAGGCGGCTGGCCGCTGAACGTGTTCCTCACCTCCGACGTCCGCCCGGTCTTCGCAGTGACCTACGCACCAGCCAGGTCGCTGAGGGGAATGGCCTCGCTGCTCCTTGTCGCCGAAAGGGTCCTCGATTACCTCAAGGGCCACGAACGGGAGATCCCCCCGTTTTTCTCCCGCGAGGAGATGCCGGAGGCCGCCTCGCGCGACCGGATCGCCGAAGAGCTGCTCCTGCTCTTCGACTCGCGTCACGGCGGCTTCGGAACGGGGCCGCAGTTCCCTCCCCACTCGACGCTGCTCTACATGCTCTACGCCCTTTGCGTCGAGCCCCATGCCGGACTGGAGCGGGCCTGCCGCCTGACCCTCGAGCGCATGCGACGCGGCGGGCTGCACGACCACCTGCAAGGCGGCATATTCCGATACTGCGTCGATCGAGAATGGACCATCCCCCACTTCGAAAAAATGCTTTACGACCAGGCCATGGCGCTGTGGTGGTCGGCGCTGGCCGCCCGGGTGCTCGGCGACGGCGCACAGGCCATCATGGCCGCCGGAGTGGTGCGCTGCCTGGAGG
>DYIT01000067.1:0-2576 GCA_020723505.1 Candidatus Kuenenia stuttgartensis | reverse complement strand
CCAAGGACGGGCTGTTCGCCACGGCCATCGACGCCGACACCGGGCACCGCGAGGGGGCGACCTACCTGTGGACCCCGGAAGAGATCCGGTCGGCGCTGAACGACGAGGAGTTCGCGGTTTTCAACCGCTCCTACCTGCTGCCCCCGCAAGGCAACTTTCACGGCGCCATACACCTGTCGCGCATCGACGATCTGCCGCTCGCCGCCATGGAGGACAAGCTTCTTTCGCTCCGCCGCAGGCGGCCGCAACCCGACCGCGACGACAAGATACTTTGCGGGCTCAACGCCCTGGCCGCATGCGCCATGGCTCGGGCGGCCCGTCTGCTCGACCGGCCTGAATGGGAAACTCGGGCGACGGCACTCGTCGACAGGATTCTCGAAGTCTTCTGGGACGGATCCCGCCTTGCTCATGCCCTCGCCTCGGGCGATCTGCAGCGCCAGGGATTCCTGAGCGACGCCGCGGCGCTGCTCCTGGCCGTCACCATGCTGCGCGAGGGAAACGAGGGCTTGTCGGCGGTCATGAAAGACCTGGCCGGGCTTGTTTCCTCCTTCCGCCGGGACGGCCGCTGGATTGAGTCGGAGTCCGCCGATTTCCAGGCCGTCGAGGCCTCGTGGTTCGACCACCCGGTCCCCTCGCCTTCGGCGCTGGCGAAGCTTGCGCTGGCGCGCGCGACCGTGCTGGAGGGCGGCATCCCCGAGGAAGCGCCATGGCTGCGCCCCCACCAGGCCGACTTCCATAACATCGCCGCCCTTTTCGCTCGAGGATATTTCCACCGGATTCACTCGCCCCTCCTCATCCCCTGGGCGAAGCTTCCGGCCAACTCCATCCAGGTCCATGATGCAAACGAATCGGACTGCTACGCCGGCGCCTGCAGGCCCTTGAATCTCGAGGGGATCGGACGCTAGACGAAAGACATCTGCAATCGACTTCCCTGGCCAAGCGCAGGCCGCCGGACCCTGTCGAGCCGATTACGCACGGCGGCATCGGCAGCCATATTCTCTATATGGCTTGTCCGGTTGAAGACGCGGCGACCTTGATCTTCCACGGCGTCCAGTTTTCTGCCGGCGTTCGCCGAGATCACGCGGGTGGACTTTGGAGGTGACTACGAAGACGCATTGTACGAGGTTGGAGGGAACCCGCTGAAGGCTGACAAGCGCGTGCAGCCGACACGCGCCTGTGGTAGAGTAAAAAATAGGCGCGGGGGTTGACGCGGTGGACATTATGCGCCTTGTTGAGGGAGCTCTATCTGACCGAGTGGCCTCATTGTCAGCGGTGCAAGGCGCGGGTTCCGATGCTCACTGAGGCCGAATGGACTCAGGTTCATCCGCTAAGGCTGGTGAAGCCGGAAGGCAAAGAATGACTTCGTCCCGTTGTATCTACAGGATTATGGCAGAGGCCAAGAGCATATATGCGGAGGAATGCTACAAGGGAGGCTTCATCGGCGCTGGATGGCTGGAGGACGTTGACTTGACCGTCAAACTCCCAGAAAACTGGCGCGATTTCAACCGCGAGATGATCCCTATCTTCCTAGAGAAGAATCCGGACAAGTCGAAAGTATCCGCCGGGCTGGCGTGCGGGATGCTACACACAATATGCAAGGGTATGCTCGTCGGCGACCTGGTCTTGTGCCCGAACGGCAAGGGGGCCTACTACGCAGGCGAGGTGATTTCGGAATATCGCTACGAGCCAAAGGGCATCTTGCCTCACAGACGGGATGTGAAATGGTATCCAAAGTCGATAGCACGGGAAGGGATGAGCGAGGGGCTTCGCAATTCGACGGGATCGGCAGGCACGGTAAGCAACATCAGCAAGCACGCGGCGGAGATCGAAAGCCTTCTAACGGGAATAGTGCCGCCAGTCCTCGTAGCCCGGGACCCGGACGTCGAGGACCCCGCCGTCTTCGCCCTTGAGGCCCATCTCGAAGATTTCTTGGTCAAGAACTGGACCGCGACGGAACTCGGCAAGAACTTCTCGATCTACGAGGAAGACGGCGAAACCCTTGGACAGCAATATCCCACGGATACCGGCTCCATCGACATCTTGGCCGTCAGCAAGGACAGGAAAACCCTTCTCGTCATCGAACTCAAGAAGGGCAGAGCGAGTGACGTCGTAGTCGGACAGACTCTTCGGTACATGGGTTACGTCCAGGAGGAACTCGCGGAACCAGGGCAATCCGTCCGGGGCGTGATTATCGCCCTCGAAGACGACCCGAGACTCAAACGCGCCATCGCAATAGTTCCTTCGATAGAGTTCTATAAGTACACCGTGAGTTTCAAGTTGATGAAAGGGTGAGGATTTTCTTTGGGAAGTATCACGCTTGTAATAAACGTGCTCCCAGCACTGTTTGCGCTGATTGGTGTAGTAAATGTTTTATTTGCCACTTCAGATCTTGACATAGCGGGTGACACCTTATAAGGGAGAGATAGCCTTGCGTATGATATCTGAGTACCCTCCATCTCGCGGCCTGAGAGATGGGTGGGCGCGGTTCCATTGAAAACCGAGCAGTTATGTTGAAATCAATCTTGATTCTCTCGTAAAAACCCCCTGGGTATGCTAGCTTGTTCCCGCGTGAGGAG
>DYIT01000066.1:25962-26170 GCA_020723505.1 Candidatus Kuenenia stuttgartensis | reverse complement strand
CCCGCCGTGAACACCGCGAACCCGAACACGTACAGGTATTTCTTGCCCACCATGTCGGCCAGGCGTCCGGCGGCGGGCAGAAGCGCGGTGCTGACCAGAAGGTAGACGAGAACGACCCATTGCACGGCCGCGAAGCCGGCGTCGAATTCGCGTTCCAGCACGGGCAGGGCGATGTTGACGATGCTGGCGTCGATGGTCCCGAGGAATA
>DYIT01000066.1:0-25952 GCA_020723505.1 Candidatus Kuenenia stuttgartensis | reverse complement strand
TATCCCGGCGGCCACCGATGCCATGACGAGCCATTTCCTCGGCGCAGCCCCCTGCCCCGCCTGCCCGGGCGTCCCGGACGCGCTGGATTGAGCCGGATTCATGGCCGGGATGATTGCATTTCAGCCGGTTCCTGTGAAGAGGAAACGCAGGGCCCCCTCCTCGTGGAATGTCGTACGCTGCAGAACGGGAATTCCGTGAACCTTTTCCGGGTTCGTCTGCTGAACAACCCGGAGGAGCAGAAAACCTCATCCTGTTTGACAACTGCTCCTCCGGGTTATCAGCGCGCTTAACGCGCGGGAACTGAAGAGTGGAAGAATCGGTGAGATGTTGAACGTGTGCGAATCGGAGTAATGAAACCCTTCACCTTGGAGAAAGGCGGTCGTTTTCAAGCTCGAAGGAGCCGGCCGGATTCCAACTATTCCGCACCACGGCATTTAGGAGGAAACCCATGAAAGCAACGCTGTTCCTGGTCCTGGCAGCCCTGATTGGAGCTTCAGCTGGCTGCAAGTCGCTGTATCCGGAGCCGCCGGAGTTCCCGGAAAGGCTGCTTTCGCGGATCGCTCCAAGGTTCCCGATTCTGTCGTCCGACTCCCACTCGCAGGGCGCGCTTGCTTTCACCGAGCAGCGGGAGGCTGCGAACAAGGCGGTCAAGGAGGTGCTGGAAATCAGACCCGCCGCCTCATTTTCCAAAGACAGGCCGATAACCCTTGCCATCGCCGAGGTCGGCGTCAACGGCATCGAGACGATTAGGCAGGAAGACAAGGACGCTTGGCGCAAGAGCCTCGAGTCCACGGGCATGGTGCGGGTGGTCTTCATATCGTCGGTAATCCTGTCGGGCGATCCGCAGTTCCACGAGATACGCATCGCGGCCGCCCGCCTCCACGCGGACGTGGTCCTGCTCTACGCTTCCGCCTCGTCCACGGCCTCGTCGCTGAACATCTGGGGGTTTCTCTACCTGACGGTGCTCGGATTATTCATATCGCCCGGGGACGAGAACGCGGTGCTGACTTTCGCGAAGGGCGTGTGCTTCGACGTGGAGAACGAATTCCTCGAGTTCGCGGTCGAGGGCGAGGACGAGAGGGATTCCATCGGGCCCTGGTACTTCCAGGATCCCGACGCCATGAAGGCCGAATCCAGGAAAGCCGCTCTTGAGGTGCTGCGCAATGAGACGGTCCGCGCAATACAGTCGCGCGCCGCTGACCGGTAGAAGGGCTCCGGGGACGGTCCTATCGGCCGCGCTCGCCGCCCTGGCCGCGCTCGCGTGCCTCGAGGGATGCGCCATGTACGCGAGCATCGAGGCCCCGGCCTATGGCAGGGCCTGGAACGCGCTGGCCGGGCAGGCAGCGGAAGCTTCGGCGCCTGCGGTCCCGGAGACGGGCTCCGTCGACTTCGGGGACGGGGGGGAGGAGCTCGAGAAGGCCTGCGAGTCGGTCCCGGAAGCCAGGAGGACCCTCGAGCGCGCCCGGGACGTCGCTGCCGCCCCTTCCCCCTCGTCGGCCGAGGTGAAGACCGTGCTTTCGGAACTCGAGGGGGTCGAGGAGGCTGCGCGCAGGAAGGCGGACGCCGACCCGCGCATGATTGAGGTCCTCCGGCAGCGGATTGCCGAACTCAGGCGCAGGGTCGAAGCGAAGCTGCTTGAAATCTCGAAAATCGAGCCTTCGTTCGAAATCGCTGCGCGCAGCCGGGTCAAGGTGGCGGTGCTCAAAATCGGCGACGCCGCCGAGACAATCCGCAGCGACGAAAGAAAGCTCTGGGCCGATTTCCTCCGGGATGCGGGATTCTCCGCGGACGTGGTCTTCATACCTGCGTGTCTTGCCGGGAGCGGGGCGGGCACCGCGGAAGTGCGCGTCGCCGCCGCGAGGCTGGGGGCGGACGCTGCGCTGGTCTACGCGACCTTCGCCGCCGCCACCGGGAGCCCGCTGGGGGAATCGGCCGCTGTGCTGGCGTTCGCGAAGTGCATGCTCATCGACGCCCGGACGGAATACCTGTATTTCAATGCCGAGGGCGAATGCCGGGAAAAGCGCGTGGGCGTTCCGGGCTTCCTCAGCGAAAAAGGGCTCGAGCTCGAATGCATCGGCAGGGCGGTCGCCGGGCTGCGAGTAGAAATCAGGCGCGAGCTCAACCGGCTTTCGGAAGGCAAGTACTAAGGTGCGCAGAATAATATAGACGCGTTTTCGACGCTGAGATCGCTGAAACATCCATGAAAGCGCTGAAGAAACCCATTCAAACCATCGGGATCCCATCAGCGTGTTCAGCTTTTATCAGCGTTGTCAGTGTCGAAAGCCATTTTCCGGCAAATACAACTCAACTTGTTGGTAACAATCGGCGACCGGCTTGAAGCCGGTGGTCATGCGCGTCAATTCAAGAAATCCCCGGGAATCCTATTTCACTCTCTTCACGTCGTATTCCGTCCTGACCTTCCACTCAATCATCGAGGACTTCATGAACTGCTCCACGCTGCCGGCCACTGAAACGAGCTTTCCGGCGGTGAGATCGAAGAAGCAGTGGATGTCCGCGCTGATCTTCACCGTCGGCATCGCGGCCTTGGCATCGGGTGGAATCCCGTCCCCTTCCGGACTCTTGGGAGCCTTCGGAGGCTTGGGCTCGTCGTCTTCGTCTGAAGGCTCCTCACCGTCGTCCTCCTCATCGTCGTCGTCCTCGTCCCCGTCGTCCCCGTCGTCGCCGCCCGGTTTCTTGCCGGGTTTTTCGTCCTCGCCCATGCCGGGCATTTCGGGCATCCCGGGGATTTTCGGCCCGCCCTGATCTCCCTTCGGCGGGACGATTGTGAACACCATGTGCCCAATCCTGCTCTCTCCCCGCGTTTCGATTTCCTTGAGCAGCGTCTTGAGCTCGCCCAGCATCGGCAGCTTCACCGTAATCGCCTGCCCGACCGTCATCGGCTGGTCCGGCATCTTCAGGATGTCGAAGAGCTCCTTGGGGAACAGGTCCATGCCGGGCGCCTCGTTGACGGCCGCGACTTCCTTCGCCTTCTCCTCCGGCGTCTTCTTGACTTCTACGCTCGCCTCAATCTTCCCGGTGCTGAAATCCACCGAGGCCTTCAGGGTGACCTCCTCGTCCCCGGCTTTAGCGGAAGCTTCCACGTCCACTTTCATGCCGTCCACGTCGGCCGAGGCTTTCTGAATCACCACGAACTCCCGCTTGCCCTCGGAGTTCATGGTGATGCGGACGCGTTTCAGGAACCGTATGCGCCCGAACCGGTCCATGAGCGCCAGAATCTCTCGCGCCTGGGGGGGTATGTCTCCGACTTTTTTCAGTTCGCCGGATCCTTCAGCCATGGCGAGGCGGTTTACAGTGAATTTCACGACCGCCACGCCGTCGGCCCTGACCTTGAGGATTTCCATGGTGAAACCGGTTTCGCCGGCCATGTCCATTGAAATCTCGCCCATCATCGGGGCCTTGAACGAGAGCTTCGACCTGGACTTCACGAGGAATTCCTGCATGTCGCCTTTCGTGAAGGTGTAGGCGAACTCCACGGTCTCGGCCGAGCAGACGAGCGCGGGGAAAAGAACAAGGGAAATCAACGCTAGATACGTCTTTTTCATCCGCCACCTCAAAAATAAAACCGGATGCGGAATTCTATTACCGGACTCCGGTCGACGCAACGGCAGCGGGCATTCTTTACACGAAAGTGACACTCCACGCGAAGCGATCCGCCTCGTGCTTCGCGTGGAGTCCATCGAACCTTGATTCGCCCGTAAAAAGCCGTCCTTTCGGGCGAATCAATCCCGAGCGGAGCGCAGCGCAGTCGAGGGGTTCCATAAACCGTTCGACTCAGGGCGCTTACGCACCCTTCGCTCAGGGTTGATCCTGCCGAAAGACCGGAAAGGGGTTTTTACGGCGCAATCAACCTTGTATTCCGCAATCAGAACTCAGAAAATAAGAGCATAGTATTCTTGTGAAAAGAAATAGAGGAAGGCACGCGCGGAGCGCGTGACATAACCCGGACGAGCCTGTAATTGCATCAATGATTGGTTCCGGCCCGTCCGTGTTATGGAGGGAGAGAATGAAAAGAAATCCCCTCATATCAATTATCAGCGCCGCTTTGTTCATAGGCCTCTTTTCGTTCCTGGCCGTGATTTTCATCACAGGCGGCAGCGATGTATCAACCGATTTGAGCGATGAGTCCGGATCGGAAACGCGATTAGCACGCGGCGACCTGGGAACCGGGGAAGCTGCAATTACCGGGGATCCGGGAAGGCCTGATGCCGCGGAAATCGCGGCTGATACTGCTTGCCAACCGGCTCCAAATCCTGCAAGGACGGCAATCGGAAAGACGCGCCGAACCGTGAGAGGAAAAGTCGTTGATGCACGCGGCGCGCCCATCCAGGGGGTCAGTATTGTGCTGATACCGCCGCGGGGCGACGGGGAGGTCCTGAAGAATCCCGGGGAAGCACTGAATGCTTATTTCAGAACGGATACCGGCAGTACGATGGAGAACTGGCCCAGGACGGAAAGCGCCCTTGACGGTTCTTTCAGACTGGAAGCCTCGAAATCCGGAAGATGCTGGCTCATCGCGGATTCCGAGTCGCGAATGCATGCGTGCCGCGGGATAGACATCGTTCTTGACGAGGATCCGGAGCGCATTGTCATCGTTCTCGAAAGAGGTTTCTCAATCGAAGGTTACGTAGTGGACGCACGCGCCGGATTCGGCGTCGGGGGCGTCAGCATAAAAGCAGTAGTATCAGTATCTTCCGGAGGGGAAGACGGCTGGCATAGCGAGAGGTACGCAACATCCATGAATGACGGGTATTTCCGTTTCTCCGGTCTTCCGGAAGGCGAGGTGGAGATGATTCCGCAGATTCCATATGACATGGAATACCGCGTCCTGAAGAGCTTCATGGCCCATGCAGGAGACAGCAACGCGAAAATCGAGATTTGGCCCCTGGGATACCTCGAGTTCACGGCGGTAAGCGAACTCGACGGCAAGCCTCTCGAGGAAGTGATTGAGGCGAACTTCGCGAATCCGATTGAATATGCTCAAAGCTCCGTCAGACTCGCCGGCCCTCGTTTTCGGCCGATTGTGACCGCTAATCCGCTAAGGCGCGTTTTGCGAAGCATTGCAGGACAGTTCCGCTACGTCCTGGCCGCCAAAGGGTACGTGCCTGTGAGCGTTAGATTCAATGTGGAAGAAGGTGTCAGGACGACCGTCGAGAACCCCATCGTCTTCAAGAAAGGGGCATGGATTGAGGGAAGCATCACGCTCGCGGATCCTGCGCCTCCGGCTGAAGCTCCGCCCTGGAAGGGGGCGGTGGTCTATTTTGAACCCGAAAAAATACGCGCCTTATGGATCGGTTCGAAGCAGCTGATGGACATGCGGCATGAAACCTGGGAATTCAAAGTCAGCGGCTTCGAGCCGGGACCTTATCTGATGACCGTACTCTCGCCCGGACGCAAACCGGTGAGGGCCTTCCGGGATCTTCAACCGGGGTCCAATTCATGGGATATCGAGCTCTTCCCAAGGACGGGAAAGGGAGTCCCCCCGGCAAGGAGGGCAGAGTACGCGGACAGGAAACTCGTGAGAATGTCCATCGACGTGCTGAATCAACCTCTGGAGGAAACCATCGAGTGGCTCTCGGTATTGACGGGAGCGAGGTTCTTTCTGGACGGGCCCCTAGAGAAAACCGACACGATGGTGAACGTCCAGGTCGACGATGCCACGCTTGAGGAAATCCTGCGCCTTGTGCTGGATTCGAGGAACCTCGAGTTGAACGAGGCTACCGGGAGAATAAGCAGGAAGAAGAAAACGGGTTAGTCCTGGATTCCGGATTGACTTCACAGTCTGTGGGAGCCGCCGAAAGAAAAAGTCTGTGGGAGCCGCCGTATCTTCCCGGCCCTTCGAGGCGGCGATTTCTATGCCTGAAAGCAGCAGGAGCGATCAATGTAATCGCCCAACGGCCATTCTTTCCTGAGTTCTAGGCTGAGTTCCAGATTTGATCGTCCCTTCCTGAGTTTCTGGGCAGGGATTGGGATTGTATAATGACCCTGTTGCCGGGTTCTCAATGTCCATTTGGAGGAATCCCATGCGTGCGTCATGCGTTGTCCTCGCTGCTGCAATGTTTTCCGCGGCCTTTTGCGCCGCTGTCCCTGCCGAGCCGCCCGAGCTCGGCGAAGGCGTTCGCATCGAGACCACTGGCGGTCCGATCGACATCGAGGTCGGGCACCTTGTCCCGGTGGTATCAGACTGGGACGGGGACGGGAAGAAGGATCTGCTCGTCGGCCAGTTCGTGGGCGGTAAAATCCGGTTTTACAGGAACGTGGGCGAGGATTCGGCCCCGCGCTTCGAGGGATTCACGTTCCTGAAGGCCGGCGGCGCGGAGATTTCCCTGCCCGCGGGCTGATGCATCGGAGCTTTTCCGCTCGTAGCGGATTTCAATGGCGACGGCAAGAAGGACCTGGTTTCCGGGGACAGCGAGGGGCAGATTTGGATTTTCCTGAACACGAAGGCCGAAGGCGAGCCGGAGCTCGAAGCCGGAAAGAAGCTCGAAATAGGCGGGAAAGTGCTCAATGGCGGGTATCTGACGGACGAGTCCAGGGGCGGGACGCCGCGGATTAAAAGGGTGGGCAACACGCATGAGTTCGCCGAGCAATACACCAAGGTCCACGCATCTGACTGGAACGGCGATGGCTTGCTGGACCTGCTGATTGGATACAGCGGGCCATGCATCCAGCTGCTGCTCAACGAGGGGACGGCGAAGGAGCCCGTGTTCAACAAGGCCATCGCCTTCCCGCTCTCATCGAACCCGCCCGCCACGAGGCCGAATCCGGTCCTGTTCGACTGGGACCGGGACGGCAAGCGCGACCTGGTCGTCGGCACCGAGTGGGGCAATGTCGTTTTCTTCGCGAACACGGGCGAGGACAGGAATCCCAGATTCGCGGAAGGCAAGGGTCTGGAAGCCGTCGGGAAACCCATCAAACTCGACTGCAGGGTCCGCATCGCCGTCTGCGACTGGAACAACGATGGCGTCCCGGACCTGGTCGCCGGAAACTGCTACCATGTCAAGGACCCCAAGATGCAGCGGGTAGGCGGGATACGCGGCAACGTCTGGCTGTTTGCCGGGACTAATAAATCCGAGGCCGGAAAGCAGGCGGAAGAGAAGAAGCCGGAGGGGAAGGAATGACAGCCATGATTCCGCCGCAAAAACCCGGATTTATGCTGCCGGCGGAACCAACCCGTCAGGAAGCGCGCAAGAGACCGGAGCCCAAATGATTAAAAGGATGGCGGTTGATCATCTGGCTACCCTCCAGACTCCCGAGTCCGGATTCGGCACGAAAAAAGGCGAGCCCTGCGACGCCGTGAGCACGGCCTGGGCGGCACTGGCGTTCAAGTCGGCCCAGTTGTCCGGTCTCTCGGTTCCCGACGGCTGGTCAGCGGGGATGCTGAAATGGCTGGATTCGGTGACCGACCCGGAAACGCGCCAGGTGGCGATGAAAGCTCCCGGCAAGGGCGCAAAGCCGGAATACTCGCCCAAGGCGCTGGCAAGCGCCATGGTTATCCGGCTTTTCACCGGGGCAAAAGCGTCTGACCCGGAAATCGCCGCTGCGGCCGCCGTCCTTGCTAAGAGCGCGCCCTCATCCGCTGCGGGGGGCGAGTCCCCGGACTCCGAGTTCTGGTATTTCGGAACACTTGCCGCGTTCCAGGCGGGCGGGGACTGCTGGAAGGCATGGTCCGCCGGGCTTTTGGAAGCGTTGCTCAAATCGCAGTGCGCCGAAGGCTGCGCGGCCGGATCCTGGGAGCCCCCCAAAGCCGATGGAGGGAAGGGCAGGCTCTGGTCGACTGCACTCAACGTACTTTCGCTCGAGATATGCTATCGGCTGGCAAAGGCAAAAAAGGGTTGAAACCGGTCCAGCACGGACCGGAGAATCGTCGCTTGCGAAGGGGCTCAAGGATCAGAAAGCCGAGGAGGTCTATTCCTGCCTCGGCAACGCGTACCTCGAACTGGGCGAGATTGAGAAATCGATGAGCGCTCAGAAGAAGGCGATTGAAACAAACCCGCGTTTCCACAATGATTGATTCCGGGAAATCGAGAAGCGCGGAGGCAGGGACGCCGGCCTCAGGGGTGAGGAGCTAATGAAGGGCCTTGGCGGGCCGCACTGCATGACTTGCGCGCTGGAGAGGGGCCCGAAGTCCTGAACAGATTAATCCGCGCTCCGGAATAGCAGGCGGTAATCCGTGCGTCGGGAAGTGTTCGCCGCGGCATTCCGCCTAGCCGCGGCACATAGCGGTGGCACGGCACTCTGTTGCCGCAGGATACGCGCGGGGAACAGCCGTTTTCCATTTGCCTGCATCCCAATCGTCGTCTATGATTGGGAAGGCTGTTGCGAGTGAGAGATCGCACAAGCATCCGGCAGGAAGGAGCGCCAGGGCAGGCGCGTGAAATGAGTGAAGCTTCGAGTTCCGTTTGGGGATGCCTCCGCCGGGCGTTGCCCGGTGCGTGGGGCATGGAGGTCAGGCGCGCCGGAGGATTTCCGGGAAGCGGCGCAGGCTCACGGGAGAGCCGCGCGGTCCAAGGGTTCGTTTGAGTCTTCCTTCAGGAGGAAGGCGGGAGGCCATTGACATGAGGAAGAACACAGCTGCCGTGTTCGCATTGTTCGTATTCCTGTCGCTTGTCTCTCTTGCAGAGGGGTACGACAACAGGAAATACGGATTCAGCATCAATCCTCCGGAGAAATGGGTCCGCCTGCCCATCAAGCCCGAGGAGAAATGGATTGTCGCCAAGTTCAAATCGGACAGGTCGTATCCCACCGAGGGGGGGTACGAGCACACTCCGATGATGAAGGTGATTCTGTTCCCCGCCCAGAAGCCGGAGGATGAGGAGGGGAAGGAGGGCGGAGACGGCGAGCCGGACATCGTGGAAATCCTCAAGGCGTTCTCGAACCCCTACAAGGACTACAAGGACTACTTGAAGAAGAACTTCGACGCCGGCGGGTACTTCGTCAGCAGCGAGAAGGACGAGAAGTACGGGAGCATAACGGTGACCAAGCTGGAGATCACCGTGGAAAAGCTCGCGCGATACGGGAAGCAGAGGATTGTCACCTGGATATTCCACACGAGGATTGGCGACTTCGCGGTCGAGACCGACCTCATGGAAACCTACGTCGGAAAGCTCGCGCCGGCGGTGCTATCGTCCCTGAACACGTTCAAGACGATTAAACGGGACAAGTCGGCGGCAAAGGAGGAGGAAGAGGAGGCTGAGAGGATTAAGGCTGCGGTCAAGAACCGCGGCAAGGCGCTCACCCCGGAGGAGAGGAAGAAGGCTAGGATGGAAGCCGCCGAGAGGATACTTGCCAAGGCAAAGCAGGATTTGCCTGCAGGATGGGCTTGGTTCGATACCGAGCATTTCCTCGTGGTGTATCACACGCCGAGGACCAAAGCCGACCGGTCGGCGAACCAGGCGGAGTCTTGCAGGGCGTGGTTGAACGCCACCTTCGGGCACATAGGAACGGAGTATTGCCCGAGGTGCGTCCTGCGCGTGTGCAAGAACTGGGACGAGGAGAAGGCATACCGGGATTCCTCCGCCGGGACATGGGCTTTCGAGAACAGGGAAATCACGACCAACGTGGAGTCAGGGGAGAAGAAGTTCGAGTTCGAGTACATAAACCGCATGATCGTCCACAAGTTCTTCAGCGACAAGAACGAGCTGCTCTGGGAGGGATTGCCGCTGTGGCTCGAGAAAGGGCTCGACCAGTACATCGGAACCGCGATAGCCAAGGGAAAGCAGCTTATGTTCGAGCCGGACAACTGGGAAAGGGACCGTATCAAGGAGGCGCGCAAGCAAGGCAACCTCATGAAGATCAAAGACCTCCTGCTCAAGGCCGACGTGTCGTCGTTCGGATCCTGGAACAGCGACTCGGGCCAGGCGTATCTCGCGCAGTGCGGATCACTCGTACGGTATTTCATGGGTCCGGGAAACAAGGACATGACGAAGGACGTGATTTTCAAGTATCTCAAGAACCTCATAACGATTCTGGAGGAGAAGGAGAAGGAGCGCGAGAAGCAGATAAAGGCGGCCATGGAGAGGGAGGCCAAGGAGGGGGACGACAGGCCCATGACCGAGGAGGAGGAGGAGGAGGAATTCAGGAAAAGGAAAGCCAGCGGTTCCATGGAGGCTTTTCTGAGGGAGAAGAGGGACATCCTTGACAAGTCGCTCAGCGAGACGTTCAAGGGCTGGAAAGACCCGCACTGGCAGGCTCTGAACGACTCGTGGAATGCGTGGTCGAAATGATTCCGGGGCGGGAGGATGATGCACCGGTGAAAAGCGAGGTCGATTCCGCCGGTAGCTAGCATCCGGATTATGGCGGCGGAATCAAAGAGGGTTGGGAGGACATGAACATGGGGTCCGGAGGCATTCGCCGTTCCGCGTCCGGTCCGGCGCGGGGGCTACGGGCGGCCGCTGCGGCCGCGGTCATTTCCCTGGTTTCACTGGCAGGGGCGTCGGCGGACACGATTCAGCTCAAGGACGGGAGGTTCTTCAATTTCGGTAAGATACACCGGGTCGACAGGGGATACAGGATTCCGTTCAAGCACGGGGACGTGGTCATTCCCGATTCAATGGTCCTGACCGCCGTTCTGCTGTCTGAAAGCGGGGAATACGAACCGAAGGACGAGAAGGAGAAGGAAAAGGTCGCAAAGGGACTCGTGCCCTTCGAAGGCAAGTGGATAAAGAAGGCCGACCGCGACAAGATTCTCAAGGACCGGAACGACCGGGCGCTCAAGTTCGTTGACGACCTCAAGAAACACCAGCTCTGGCGCAACCGCTACGTGACGCAGACCCCGCACTTCATTTTCGAATACACGATTTCGCCGGATATCTGCGAGAACTTCAGGAACCTGATGGAGGCGTATTTCGGCGTGTTCGCGAAGAGCTTCGGCGTGGCGCAGACGCCGCAGAACGGCGGGAAGCTCAAGGTGTGCTTCTATCACGATGAGGAATGCTACTACGAGGTCTCCGGTGCGCCCAGGGGGGCCGTCGGGTACTTCAAGTTCGTGGATCCCCTCGAGCTGAACTTCTTCTACGACCGCACGGATGAGTACGAGACGACCGCAATCCTCTTCCACGAGTGCAACCATTACCTCGTGCACCTTATAAATCCTTCTTTCGTCTACCCCCCGTGGCTGGCCGAGGGCATGGCCGAGAACTACGGCGCCTCGGAGTGGGATCCCGGGAAGAAATCCCTCAAGACCGGCCTCGTCCAGGAAGGCAGGGTCGTCGTGCTCATGGACGCGCTCGCAGGAGGGGAGGTCCTGAGGCTGGAAGACATGATGCGAATCGGCGACTTCGACGCGATACATTACGCGTGGGGGTGGTCCTTCGTGCACATGCTCATGGAGAATCAGAGGCTTGCGGGGCCGTTCCTCAAATACTTCGTGCACCTTGCGACGAACAAAGCCGTGAAACGCGTCCAGTACGGCAGCGGGAAGCAGACGGTCGCGCCCGACGAGGCCGTCATGCAGTTCAAGAGCTTCATGAAGCTCCAGAGCCTGGATAAAATCGAGGAGGAATGGATTCAATACGTAAAGAACCTCAAGGTCGCCACCGGCAGAGGGTATTCGCTCGCCGGCGACTGGGCGATGAGATGGGGCCTGAAGCACAAGGCGATAAAGTATTTCAAGACTGCAATCGAGAAGGGCCTGGAAGCCGCCCACGTCTACGAGAGGCTGGGCAGGCTGCTCCTCGACAAGGAGAAATCCGACGAGGGCGTGGAGGCGTTCAGGAAGGCGATCGCCCTGGAGCCGCTCAACGCACGGCTGTACATGCGGCTCGGCAACGCGCTCTACGAGAGGGACAGCGGGGACGACCGGAAAGAGGGGGAGAGACTCATGAGGCTCGCCCTCGAAATCGATCCCGACGACGCCTACCTGCGCTTCGAGGCGAAGCTCAAGGACTTGAGGAAGGAATAAGGCGCCGCGTCATTCCGGCTTTCGCCGGAATGACGGCGATACTTACTGAGTAAACTGCCACCAATCGCCGCCTGGCTTTCCCCAGCATCCTCAAGCCTTTCGACATTCCGGCGAAAGCCGGAATCCAGGCCGGAAGCGTCGGATTCATGAGAACCATGACATCTGCAATCGACAGCCGGCTGATTCCGATCCTCCGGGAGTTGCGCGGGGTTTTCTCCGCGGTTAAGCTTGGTTCCGCGTCAATAAACCGATTCTCACTATTCGGCGGAATCAACCCTGGGCGAATGAAGCGTTCCCGCGGGCAAAGGCAGCCCCTTGGAACCGGACATGCATTCCCGGAGGAATCACATGCCTTCTACCGACCCGGCATACGAATTCGCCTTTGAGAAGCACATCGACGCAGAGGCCACCAACGCGCTGACGAAGGCCGGGCTGTATTCGGCGATTCTAGGTTTCCTGGGCGGTGGAATCCCGCTCGCCGTTCATCTTTCCGGCGCTGCCGAGAACCTGCTCGCACCGGCGCTGTTCGGCTTTTTCGCGGGCGGATTTTCCTTCATCGTGTTCCTTCTCGCCAGATCCGGCCTCATGAAGGGGGCCGTCCTTTACATCTCGTTCGTCTCCCTTCCCACTCTCTTCTTCCTCCTGACGCATTTCATGATGCCCGCCGGATCAGCGACCTACATCACGGGCCCCATCTCCTACCTCTATTTCCACCTGATTATCATGACCGGATTCGTGTTCAAGCCCCGCCTTTCGGTCATGGCGGGGCTGATCTCCGCCTGCGGATACATGTCCATGTATCTGCTGGACATGGGAAACCTCGCCGGGATATCCGCCTGCGATTCGACGCTCGCCCAGGACCTGAGCGCGCCGTCGATATACGTGGTCAAATCGTTCATGATGGCCTTCGGCGGAGCGGTGGTCGCGCTTCTCAGCATGATTTCGAGGAGGCTTATTCTGAGGGTCCTGGAGGAGGAGCGGCACAAGGCGGCCATAAGCAAACTGTTCGGCCAGTACGTGAGCCCGGAGGTGAAGGAGAAGATTATTTCCGAGAAGCTTGGAATGACCGGGGAGAGAAAGAAGGTCGTCGTCCTGTTCTCCGACCTGAGGGGCTTCTCCGGGTTCTGCGAGGGATTGAATCCCGAGGAGATAGTCGCCCGCCTGAACGAGTATTTCGAGGCCATGGTTTCCGCCGTCACTTCCCAGGGCGGGGTTGTGGACAAATTCATGGGAGACGCTGTCATGGCGGTGTTCGGAGGAGTGCTCAACCTCGAGAATCCCGCGGAGTCCGCGCTGAACGCCGCGTTCCTCATGAGGGCCGGCCTCAGGAAGCTCAACGCGAAGTGGGCGGCGGAGGGCCGGAAGACATTCGAGAACGGAATCGGGATGCACTTCGGAGAGGTTCTCCAGGGATCGATAGGCAGCGAGAAGCGCAAGGAGTTCACGGTGATCGGCGACACCGTGAACATTGCCTCCAGGGTCGAGGGGCTCTCGAAGGAATTCCCGGAAAAGATTCTCTTCACGTCCGGTTTGTTCGAGGTCCTTCCGGAGGGATCGAAGAGCCTCTGCCGCCACCTGGGTAACGTATCTGTCAAGGGCAAGTCCGAAACCGTGTCGATCTACGGGGCCGCCGACGGGCCGTAACGCGGGATGGGGGCTTTCGGTTTTTTAGCGGTCGTGCGTCATTCCGGCGAAAGCCGGAATCCAGGGCGATAAAATGAACAAACAACCAGTGGTGTATATACTTGCGAGCAAGCGAAACGGCACTCTCTTGGAAGGATTTGTATCAGACTGTTATTTGACTGGATTCCGGCTTTCGCCGGAATGACGACCAGCGAAGGGAGAAACCGGAGTACTGTACCGCATCGGGTCCTGTTGACTGCCAATCGACTGGATTCCGGAATTCGCCGGAATGACGATACACGGATGCGGCCCGGCAGTTCTGCTTCACCGGCGGTTCAGGAATGGGGCTTCGCAGAACCTCCGGGAGCCTCGCGGTTCTTATCGGTGGAGTCCTGGTTGGCGGCATGATGAGAACCCGGACATCCGCCTCCCACAATCCGGACGAGCCGGCACCTAAAAGGGCTCGTGATACCTGCTCGTCCGGGTTGAGCGCAGTTGAGCAGCGGAACAGGAATCAGGAGAGCAACCTGGGCTCAGCTGCAGTCTCCTGTTCACGTGCTTTCCTGTTCACTTGAAGGCGTACGGTCTACGGTGTGCCGGCGGCACCCGGTATCGGGGTTATTGGCTTGTCATAAATCCTGTACGTCCTGTATTTCTTCGCGCCCAGCGCCTCGATTGCCGAGTTCATGACCTGGTTGTCCTCGAGCACCCACGACATCTCGCAGAATTCAAACCCCAGGGCGACGCCCCTGCGCAGGAGTTCGACGAAGAAAACGGTCTCCAGGCCGCGCTTGCGGTATTTCTCCCTCACACCCATAATCACGTACCTGACGCCCTTCGTCTTCTTGAGATTGCGGAGGAGATGCAGCCAGCCGAACGGGAAGAGCCTTCCCCGAATCCTCTGTATCGGCTCGTTCACGTTCGGAATCACCAGTGAGAAACCGGCCGGTTCGCCGTCGACCTCGGCTATCATGACGAGGCTCGGGATGATGATCCTCTTGAAGTCCGGGGCCATGTATTCCAGCAACTCGTCGGTCCATGGCAGGAAGCCCCAGTTCTTGTTCCACGCGTCGTTGTAGATGGTCTTGATACGGGACAGCTCGCCCTTCACGTCGCGGGGATTAATATCGCGGAACGCAACCCCGGGCCTCGTCTTGATGCGCTCGACAATCCGGTCCATGGTCGGCGGGAAGTTCACGAGCGACCTGTCCATGTACCATGCCCAGAGGTCCTTCGCCTTGGTGCACCCCGTTGCTTCGAGGAGGCCCGCGTACCAGGGGGGGTTATAGGGCATGAGGCAGACCGGAGGCCCGTCGAACCCGTCCACGAGCAGGCCGTATTCCTCGTTCTCCGAATAGCTCGCGGGTCCGCGCATCGCGTTCAACCCCTTCTGGGCGAGCCACCCTGCCGCAGCATCGAGCAGCGCCTTCGCCGTGTCCGGGTCGTTCGAAGTCTCGAAGAACCCGAAAAAGCCCGTCCTGTCCTTGTGGAACTCGTTGTGGAGGCCGTTGCGTATCGCCGCAATCCTCCCGACCGCCTTGCCGTCCCTCTTTGCGAGGAAATACGCGGCTTCCGCGTTCCTGAAGAAGGGATTCTTCGCAGGATTCATCTTCCTCCGGAGATCCATGTACAGCGGCGGAACCCAGTTCGGATCGCCTTTGTACAGCTCGTCGGGCAGGAAAACGAACTTCTTCATGTCCCGGGGAGTCGTCACTCTTACTGCGGATGTGCCCATTCAGGCGGACCTCAGGTTTCAAGTCCAAAGTCAAACGTCGAATGTCGAATGTCCCAGGTTAATCCTACTGCGCTAATCCTATAAGTCCCGCGACTTATTCGAGCCTGATTTACATGATTCCCATGCTGATTTACATGATTTATGGGGGGAAAGGAGGAAATTAACCCCCCTCGAAAAAGCTGGAGTTCGATCATGTGAATCAGCGTGGCGCGTAGCGCCATCATGTGAATCAGGGTCGAAGAATCTCTCTGAAGCTCCGTGTGAGAGTTTAGCGTTGTAGGGTCAAAAGTCAAGGCGGCTTCATCTCCATTATTCGATATCTGCGGGAGCCGCTGGGAAAGCGAGGCGGGCAGAAGCGGCGATTGCGACCCCCGCTACGCCGCCCCGGCTTCCTTGCACGCGCCTATCACGATTTCCGCCGTCCTCTGGAGCTGGGCCCTGGTGTGCATCGCCATTATCCCGAACCTGATTCCCGAATCCTTGACCGGCACCGTCGGCGGCATTATGGGCGAAGCCAGAATCCCGTTCTCGAAGATGCTCTTGGTCACCTTCATCGCGAGCATGAGGTCCCCGAGCCTGAGTGGCACGACGTGCGTGTTTCCGCCCAGTCGAAGCCCCGCGGCAGCAAGCAACCCCCTGAAGAAGACCGTGTTTTCCCTCAGCGCCTTGCGCCGTTCGGGCTCCTCTTCTATGAGCTCGAACGCTTTGAAGACTCCGGCTACGGTCGCGGGCGGGGCGGCGGCGGAGAATATGAAAGGCGAGGAGCGGTGCTTGAGGTAATCTATGATTGCCGCCGAGCCTGCAGTGTATCCGCCGCACGACCCTGCGAACTTGCTGAACGTCCCGGACACGAGCTGGGCTGATCCGGGCATATTGAAATGGTCCATGAGGCCGTAACCCCTCGGACCGACCATGCCCAGCGAATGGGCTTCGTCGAGGAGCAGCAGCGACTCGTGAGCGGCGGCGGCAGCGGCCAGGTCCGGCAGCGGGGCGAGGTCGCCTTCCATGCTGTACACGGAATCGACGATTATCATCGTGACTTCGTGCTTCGGTGCGAGCCTGCGGAGCTGATCCGAAAGATCCGAGGCGTCGTTGTGGACGAAGGCCCTGAGCTTGGCGCCGGAGAGCTTGACGCCGTCGAGTATTGATCTGTGGGCGAATTCGTCGACCATGGCGAGATCGCCCGGCCCGAGTATGCCCTGTATTGTGCCGAGCAGCGCCTGGTAGCCGGCGGCGAAAAGCATGGCCGACTCGGTCCCGAAGACCGCGGCAATCTTCTTCTCGAGCTTCGCGTGCAGTTCCGTTGTCCCGCAGGCGAGCGGCGAACCGCACATGCCTGTGCCGTACGTCCTGAGCGCCTCCTCGGCGGCCTTCTTCACCTTCGGATGGGTCGAAAGGCCGAGGTAGTTGTTGGAAATCAGGTTGATGTAATCCTTCCCCTTGTGCCGAATCAAGGGCTCGCTGGAGGACGAGATGATTCTCCCCAGGATGTAGGCCCCCTGCCGCCGCACTTCTTCGACACCGGCCAGAAGACCGGCCACCCTCGCGTTCAAAGCCGCGAATCCCACACTCCGCCCTCGACAAACCGCCCGGACCCGCATGGGAACGCGGACTCGCGTCCCCCCGGTCCTGCACAGCCCGCCATTCTACATGCCGCCGGTTTAATTTGCGACCCTTCTGTTTTCCCGGGCAGCATTAATTTCAAGCCCGGTGCATGAACGCAACTGGAACCCCGCAGGTGGCACAATGTTCCTTTTAATCTCGCTTCTGGTCCTGACCAAGTGGAATCAGTTCGAGTGAGAGTAAAAGGGTAGTTGAAGAGGGATATCAGCTTGAAACCGGCAGGTTCCCCTTTTCTTTTTCCGCGCGGTTGCGCGGAAAAAGAAAAGGGGGGGCGGCTTCCGCCGCCCCCCGGGCAGGCATCATCATACCACTCACCTGTATTTTGATGCCTTGTTTCCCGCAGTCGTCCTACTTTGACAGGATCTTCTCAGCCTCCGCCTTGTCGACGTCCATGATGAACGGGATTCCGGATATTTCCGCGGCTTCCATGGTCAGGGAAGCGAGGTCGTTTCTGGTCATGTAATCGATGCCGAACTTCCTGGATCCCGCCATGAGCTGCCGGAGCCCCTGGGCGAGCCGCTCGAAATACGTGTACATGCCGATGGCGCCCGGAGGCATCTTCTCGAACCTGTCGTCCCCGAGCTTGTGCCTGAGCTCCGCGGCGGAGACGAATATCTCGTCCTTCGACCCGCCGAACCTCTCCACGTAGACCGGGAGCTGGTTGTCCTGTATCGAGCGCCCGATGGTCTTGCCCACCATTGCAGAGCAGATGGGGCCCCTCGCCATGCCGACCAGCTTCACGAAAGGCGCGCCGAGGGCCAGCCCCTTGAAAATCTGGTCCTCGAAGGTGAACCCGCCCGCGACGGCCAGCGTCGGCAGGTACTCGCCCTTGTCGGAGAGCATCTTCGCGTATCTGTAGAGGAGGGAATGCAGTTCGACGGGCGGCACGCCCCATTCGTTCATCATGCGCCACGGGCTCATCCCGGTCCCGCCGCCCGCGCCGTCGACGGTAAGGAGGTCAATCTTGTACTTGGACGCGAACTTGAGAGCCAGGGCCAAATCCGCCGGCCTGTACGCGCCCGTCTTGAGGAACACGTACCTGGCGCCGGCTTTCCTGAGCTCCTCGACCCTTTTCGCGAAGCCTTCCTCCGTGACCATCCCGACCCTGGAGTGGCGCTCGAACTCCTTGAACGCGCCCTTTTCGAACGCCTTAATCACCACCGGATCGGTAGGATTGGGCAGAACTATGTATCCCCTCTCGTGCAGGAGCTGGGCTCTCTTGAGCTCCTTTATCTTGACCTCGCCGCCGATGTCCTTGGCTCCCTGGCCCCATTTCAGCTCCACGCACTGGACGCCAAGCTCCTTGAGCGCGTATTCCTGGACGCCCAGCTTCGTGTCCTCGACGTTGGCCTGGACCACGATTGCGCCGTAGCCGTCAATCTGGCTCTCCTTGTAGAGGGTCACCCTCCGCTTCAGGTCGTCCGTATCCACGGCCTTGCCCTTCTCGAACCTCGCCTTCGGGTCCATTCCCACGACGTTTTCGCCGATGGTGAGCCCGATGCCTGCCGTGGCCGCCCCGACGGCTATCCCTTCCCAGTTGTTCTTCGCGACGTTCGTCGATCCGATGCCGGGGATAATCCACGGCAGGCGGAACTTGATGCCCTTGTCGCGGCCGAAGCGGACCTCGAGGTTGACGGCCGGGAAGATGGCCTTCTCGCTGTCAGCCTCGATTCCATGGGCCCCGACGCACGAACCCATGATGTTGAAGTGGGAGTAGTCGACCGGGTACTGCTTTTCCCCCGCCGTGGTGATTACCCCGAACGGCTGGGGGTATATCACCTCGTGCCCCCTGAATGCGGATTTGCCGATTTCGCACATGCCGATGCACCCGTCGACGCAGGTGACGCACATGCCGGACGTCGGCACTACCGATGACTCGGTCCTGTTCTTGGTGAGCGTGGCCGCCGATGAATTGACTTTCGAGAACGACATATATCCTCATCCTCCATATGACCCGGACAAGCCGGTACGAAATAAACAACATCTTCCGGCTCGTCCGGGCGATGCCATCCGAATTGCGCATGCCGACGACTCGGAAGCCGGAATCTTTCCCTCAGGGCTCCTAAGACTGCTTCTTTTCGGTCGGGATAATCTCGCATGCGACGCAGGGCCGCATGTAGCACATCATGTCGTGGAACTCCTCCTTCTCGATGCAGGGAGGCTCGAGGTTGGCGCATCCGCCGCACACGGCTTTTTCCGGCTCGGAGTACGTGCACCTGAGCGTGCAGGCCGGGCAGACGTGGATGCAGCCTCCGCATAGCCTGCATGTCTCCGACTTGGCGTCGAAAGGCGTGCCGATGCTCCGGCGCTCGCCCCTGCCGCGGAACCCGATGGCCCCGGCCATCATCTGCTCCTTGCACATGCGAACGCACAGTCCGCACAGGATGCAGTCGTCATATTCCTGCTTGAACCTCTGCTGCCTGACCCCGTGCGCCGAGGCGAGGTCCTGTATGACCTTCGACTGCGGGCACGTGGCGAGAAGAAGCTCGATAATCATCTTCCGCGCCTTGACTACCCTCTCCGACGCCGTGCGGACCTTGAGGCCGTTCTCAACGGGATATGTGCACGACGACACGAGCTTCGCCCTGTCGCCCTCGCCGATTTCCACGATGCAGAGCCTGCAAGCCCCGTAGGGCGATAGGCTGTCCATATGGCAGAGCGTCGGAATCGGGAAACCGAGGAATTTCGCGGCCTCCAGTATCGTCGATCCTTCTTCCACCTCTACGGGCAAATCGTTTATCCAGAGCTTAATCATGACTTCTCCGTACCAACAGCGTTGCACACTTCCTCGTCCTCCCCGGACCCCGGGAATTCCAGGTCGCACCGCAAGCACCGGCCTGCTTCCCTGCGGGCATCGGCCTCGCTCAGCGCCTTCTCAACCTCCTTGAAACCGCCAAGCCTCTGCTTGAGCGAAAGCGTCTTCGGCTTGGCCCTCGGCGGAGCCTCCTCGTCCCTGTCCGGGCGCGGCGCCGCCTCGACGTGTACGGACGGCATGGAAGGTCTGAATTCCCTGGCCGGATTGCCCCCCGCCAGGAAGCGATCCATGCACTCGGCCGCGTTCCTCCCGTCGGCCAGCGCGTTGACTACCGTGCCGGGTCCCCTCGAGGCGTCGCCGCCCGCGAAGACCCCCCGCATGGATGTCATGCAGGTCGACGGATTCGCGGCCACGCAACCCGCCGAGAGATTAACGGCTCGCCCGAGCAGTTCGGCTGCGGCTGTCTCCTCGCCGGCCGCCACGATCAGCGTATCGAGGGCCAGCTTGTACTCCGACCCCTTGATGGGCGCCGGACTGCGGCGACCGCTCGCGTCCACCGGCCCGAGCGAATTCCTGATGAGCGTCACGCCGGAGAGCTTGCCGTCCTTCCCCTTGACGTTCACCTCCAGCGGCGCGACCAGCGGCACGATTTCGACGCCCTCGTTGACCGCCTCGTCAATCTCGTCCCTGAACGCCGGCATTTCGCTCCGGGTCCTGCGGTACAGAATCGTGACCGACTTCACGCCCTCCTGCCTGAGCGCGGTCCGTGCGGCGTCGATCGCCGAATGCCCTTCGCGAGATTCTCCCCGCGCAGGTTGAATGCCTTCAGGAACTTCATAGCTTCCACCACGCCGGCGGAATCCTCCCCGGGAATCCCGAGCTTCCTGCTGGAGCATGCTCCGAAAGCCAGGAACACCGCTCCGAAGCCGTCCTGGAAGAGGCTCTCGAGCGTGAAATCCCTGCCCAGCGCGCTGTTGAGCTTCACGGTCACGCCCTTGTGCAGCAGCGCCTCGATTTCCTTTTCTATAACCCCGCGCGGGAGGCGGTATTCGGGAATCCCGTAAGCCAGGATGCCCCCGAGCCGGTCCTCGGCCTCGCAAATGGTCACCGAATGGCCCTTCAACGAGAGGTAGTGGGCCGCGGAAATGCCCGCCGGCCCCCCGCCGACCACCGCGGCCTTCTTCCCTGTCGATTCGGGCTTCCTGGCGCCGGGCGGGACGTAGGCGGAGGGATTGGCCTTGTCGGTGATGAACCTCTTGAGCGCCCTGATTGCGACCGGATCCGCCCCGGTCGATCCGAGCTTGCACCGGGCCTCGCACGGATGGCTGCAAACGCGCGCGCACACTGAAGGCATCGGATTCGGCTCGCGCATCGCGAGCCACGCGCCGTCGAAGTCCCCCTTCTCGATGCAGGCTATGTATCTCCACGCCTCTGTGCCCAGGGGGCAGGCAGCCTGGCAGGGCGCGCCGACGAGATCCCTGCACACGTACGAATCGCACCGCTTCTCGTCGATGTGCTTCCTGAATTCGTCCTTGAAGTAGCGCAGCGTGCTCAGGACCGGATTGGGAGCCGACTGCCCCAGGCCGCACATGGTCGTGTCCTTCACGGTCAGCGCAAGGTCCTCGAGAAGCCCTATCTTCTCCTCAGGCCCTTCGCCCCTGGAAATGCCGTCGATAATCTCGTACATGCGCTGCGTGCCCTTCCTGCACGTGAAGCACTTGCCGCATGACTCGTCCTTCAGGAAGTTCATGAAGTACTTCGACAGGTCGACCATGCAGGTGTCCTGGTCCATCACAATCATGCCCCCGGAGCCCATGATTGCGCCCGCGGCCTTCAGGCTGTCGTAGTCGATGGGGAGATCAAACCTGGACGCGGGTATGCATCCCCCGGAGGGGCCGCCCATCTGCACCGCCTTAATCTTCCCCGAACCGCGGGGCCCTCCCCCGATGTCGTGTATGATCCTGCCAATCGTGATTCCCATTGGCACCTCGACAAGGCCCGTGTTCCGGACTTTGCCGACCAGGCTGAATATCTTGGTGCCCGGGCTCGTCGGTTTCCCGATTTTCGCGAACGCGGCGGCGCCCTTGTCGATGATAATCGGCACGTTGGCCCATGTCTCAACGTTGTTGATTGCCGTGGGCTTCCCGTGCACGCCCTTCTGGACGGGGAACGGAGGCCTCTGCCTGGGTTCGCCCATCCTGCCCTCAATCGAGGCGATGAGTGCGGTTTCCTCGCCGCACACGAAGGCGCCCGCGCCCTTCACGATGTCGATGTCGAACGAAAAGCCCGATCCGAGGATGTTCCTCCCTAGCAGGCCGAGCTCGCGCGCCTGCCTGAGCGCGATGATCAGATGCTTGATGGCGAGCGGGTACTCGGCGCGCACGTATATCACGCCGCTGTCCGCTCCGGTCGCGAAAGCCCCGATTATCATGCCTTCGACTACGCTGTGCGGATTTCCCTCTATCACCGCCCTGTTCATGTACGCGCCCGGATCGCCCTCGTCCGCGTTGCAAATGAGGCACTTCCCCCTGTCCGAGGGCTGCCTGCTCAAAAGCTCCCACTTGCTGCCCGTGGGGAATCCGGCGCCGCCCCTTCCGCGCAGGCCCGACGCCTTGATTTCCTCGACGACCCATTTGCGGTCGTTCTTCTCGAGTACTTTCGCAAGGGACGAGTAGCCGCCTTTTTCGACGTAGTTGAATATCCGGATTGGGTCCACCTTCTCGTTGCCCGAGATGATGAGCCTCGTCTGGTTCGCGAAAAAGGGTATGTCCGCCTGCCTTGGAATCCTCTTTCCCGTCTCGGGATCCTGGTAGGTCAGCTCCTCGACCGCCTTGCCTTCAGCCGCCGCGTCAATCACCTCCGGAACGGACTCGATGCCCAGTCTGGGATAGAAATACCCCTGAGGCTCGACCAGTATGGAGGGCTCCATCTCGCACCAGCCCTGGCAACCGGTAATCCGGAGCCCAATCCTCTCCGAAAGGCCCCGTGTCAGGAACTCCTTCTTGGCTATTCTTATGAGGTCGTTCGCGCCGGAGGCCTGGCCGCACGTGCCGGCGGAAATGACGATGACCGGCATATCCGGCCTCGAGCTCGCCTTGAGCCGCTCCTGCATCAGCCTGAAATCGAGATTGCTTTTCAACATCTCCATCGCGTGCCATTCCTAAGAGATTCCGACTCCTTGCCGCCGGACCGGGCGCCATGCGGCCGCCGGACGTCCGGAAGGCTGCGCGCACCGGGCGCGGCCTAGAAGTCGAAATTGACCCCGTTGAGGTCCAGCATATGGACCTTGCATCCGCGCCTGGAACACACCTGGATCATTCCGCCGCCGTCGACGAGAAGGGGGACCATCGGTGCCTGGCAGTCGCTGCATTCCTGCGATCCGCCCAGCTCGGCATGGCAGTGCGGGCAGAAGAAGTTGACCACCGTCTCAACCGGCACCTCGTATTCGCATTCCACGCTGTAGCTGCCGTACAGGCTCGACAGGCGCAGCCAGCCGTGCTTCCCGCCGAAGGAGACCGTGAGCTTTATGGACGGCTTGCCGTCTATGAGCTTCCCCGAATCCATGAGGCCGTGGTTGCACCGCGGGCACCTGACGACGAGAGGGAAGACCCTCTCGTCCCCGCCGCCCTCGGACCTGTCGAGCCCGGCCCTCGCCCTGTCGATGACGCCCTTCACCTTGCCCGAATTCATCTTCGAGAAGAAGTGGCCGTCAATAACCACCATGGGCCCGAGCGCGCATGCGCCGAGACAAGCCACGGTCTCCAGGGTGAACTCGTTGTCGGCCGTCGTGTCTCCGGGTTTCACGCCCAGCACCTTCTCGAGTTCCCTGACCACTGCATGGCTCCCGCGCACGTGGCATGCCGTCCCCACGCATGCGGAAACAAGATGCTTGCCCCTCGGCTTGAGGCTGAACGCCCGGAAGAAAGTGGCCACCCCGTACACGTCCGTCAAAGGCTTGCCCATGCCTTCCGCGACGGCTTCGAGCGATTCCCTCGTAAGATATCCCAGCTTGGACTGGATTTCCTCCAGGACCGAGATCAGACCGCCCTTGTCGTTCTTGTGCTTCCCGATGATGCCTTGGATGGTGTCGATTCTCATGATTCGCGAGCCTCAACTAATCCCAGGCCCTCCCGGGCGCCGGTTACTTGTACTCAGAACAATGCCAGACTCCGCCCTCGGGCCTCGGATACGAGCACGAAGCGCGATTCTCGCAATTCATGCAGAGGCCCTTGAGGCTCGTGTCGCAGATCTCCGGGTTCACATCCTTCCTGCAATGATTGAGATCCACCTGCTCGTCCTTGCAGGGCTCACGCTCCGTGCACTCGAAGCTTTCGCAGAACCACACCGGCGCCGCTTTGTCGCGCCTCAAGCTGCATTCCGGATGGAAGATGCAGCTCAGGCAAATCCCCTGCGTTTTTCTTGAAGCGGACACAATCGGACCCTCCATTGAACATATAGCTGTCATAAACCCTCTCTTTTCAGTTTTATTTCCGGTCCATCGTCCCTGGTCTCACGGGAAAACCCGTGGCCGGTTCCTACAAGGTTCCGGGCTTCTGTTCCAATGCCCTTGAACTTGAAGCGGATCTTCTGCTAACGCACACGGCGAGCCAAACGGCATTTTCAGGCGGGAAATCGGATGTATTTAAAACCGATTTCGTTACTCATTGGCAGTGAACGAGTTATGGCTTGAGATTCGAATGCTTCTTCTGCAGTCGTCAGGGCAGCGGTCTCGGCTGCCAGATGCAAATCCCGGGGAATTGCTACCCGGCGGGGCGAAATGCGCCGGTCATCCAACGCACGGGCGCGGGAAATCCTCACTCGAGGCAGTATCTCTTCATCTTCTCTCTGAGCGTCTTCCTGTCGATGCCTAGAATTTCCGCAGCTTTTGTCTTGTTCCCGCCGACCGAGGACAGCATGTTCGAGATGTGGGCGGCTTCCATCTCCGAAAGGGTCTTGTGCGCTCCCTGACCCTTTCCTGCGCTGAATCTCATGAGAGACGGGAAGTCCGAAGCGTCGACTTCCTTTCCTTCGCTCCAGAGAGCCGTCCTCTGAATAACGTTCTCCAATTCGCGGACGTTTCCCGGCCAGTCGTAGTGTTTGAGGGCCGCGAGCGCGGCGTCGGAGAACTTGAGGGCGGGCTTTCCCAGCTCCTCGGAGAACTTCCTCGAGAAATACGCTGCGAGGAGCAGGACGTCGTCGCCCCTTTCCCTGAGCGGCGGGATGGCGATGGTAATCACGTTCAGCCTGAAATACAGATCCTCCCTGAAGGTCCCCTTTTTCACGAGCGAGACCAGGTCCTTGTTGGTCGCTGCTATGACCCTCAAATCAACCCTTCGCGGTTTCGTGGCCCCGACCATGCATACTTCCCTGTCCTGGAGCACCCTGAGGAGCTTGACCTGCATGGCAAGGCTGACTTCGCCGATTTCATCGAGAAAGATTGATCCCCCTCCGGCTGTCTGGAAGAATCCTGCCCTGGACTCAATCGCGCCGGTGAACGCGCCTTTCTCGTGGCCGAACAACTCGCTCTCGAGAAGCCCTTCCGGGATGCCGCCGCAGTTGACCGGCACGAACGGGCCCGACGCCCTCGGGCTCGAGTAGTGCATGGCTCTTGCCACCAGTTCCTTGCCCGTGCCGCTCTCGCCGGTTATGAGCACCGTGGCGTTGGTCGGCGCGGTCTTGCCTATTGCCTTGTAGACCTCCTGCATGGCGTCGGAGGCTCCGAGCAGGCCGTACATGGATGCTCGGCTCTGCTCCGCCGGCATGCTCGCCGCTTTCCTCAGATGCAGCTTCCCGATTGATCTGCGGACGGCGGCTATCAGCTCGTCGGACGTGAAGGGTTTCGCGAGATACTCCTCCGCGCCCGTCTTGACGGCCTCCACGGCGCCTTCTATTGTCGCGTAACCGGTTATCATCATGACTTCGGTTCCGGGGAGGTTCTCCCGGACATGACGCACTATGTCCAGCCCGGAAGCGCCGTGCATCTTCAAATCGGTTATGACGAGATCCACCTGCGAATGATCGAGGAAGGCGAGGGCTTCCTGGGGGCCGGATGCGGCGAAAGTCTCGAATCCCTCGGCGGAAAGGTTGCGCTGCACCACCTCGCGGGTGTCGGCGGCGTCGTCGACAATGAGGATTCTCTCCCTGGCGGCCCGTGTTGCCATTTTCCCTCGCTATGAACGGATTTCACCTTCCTGCGGCAGACATCTCGGAAGACGCACTTCGAACCTGGAACCGAGTCCGGGCTCGCTCTCGACCTTGATTGTCCCGCCGCGCGATTTGATTATATCCTGCACCA
>DYIT01000065.1 GCA_020723505.1 Candidatus Kuenenia stuttgartensis | reverse complement strand
TGTTCCCGGAAGGCAGGTACATAATCACCGTAAGGAAGCTCATCGCCGCCAAGGACAGCCAGGACAAGCTCATCGCCGAGGTCGAAGCGGTGAAGAACAGGTACGTGGAACGCATGAAAGCCATCCAGTCCGGCTACGACGTCTGGATAAAGGAAACCGAGATGTTCGGCGAGGCTGTCATGTGCTTCGTCGCCTACGACTTCAAGAAGGGGACGGAACTACTCGATGAGCTCTACAAGAACTATCCGGAAGGCGAGCACAGGCTGCACATCGAAAAGATGAGGATACTTGCCAAGCAGAAGCTCATGGCCGAAGCCAGGGATTACGCGGAAAAAATCCGCGCGGCCCTCACCGAGAACAAGAGCATCCCGCCCGAAGCCGACAGAATCTACGTGACCCTCTCGGGCGCCACGGACCCGGTCTACGGCTGGAGAGACAAGGTCTACGCCCAGGAAAAACTCCTGCAGTTCGTGTTCAGGCGCACGGGCGGCGAAGTCGACAGGGATTTCGACTTCCTCAGACTCGTCGAAAGACGCTGGATTGAACCCGTGTCCAGGCCAATTCGCAAGGTCGTCTCCGACCCCATCGAATGAACGTTCCGTTCAATCAAGCGTCTCTTTTCCGGCGGATCGGGACCAGTTCAGGTCTCCCGGCTTCCATCGAAGGCTTCCCGCCTGTTTGCAGCCGCAGAACGCGTTCCGTTTAATCAAGCGTCTCCAGACCGCGCTCATGTAACAGTTGATCCCTCGCGCGGTCTATTTCACCAATGCCCTCCGCCGATGATGTCCCCACGCAGCAAGGCGATCTTCTTTCGCATCAATTCGCGTCCATTCGCGGTTTCTTGTTCGCGGATTCGAATTCAATCGCCTTCCCGAGGAACTCCGCTTCCGCCTCGAATCCCCTCCGTGCCCCGTAGAACGCTGCGAGCTTCCCGCCCCATTCGTCAAGGTCGAGGCCCATCAGCCATTGCAGCTTTCTGCGGCAATCCGGGCACAGGTTCAAGGGAGACCTGTCGGCTTCGACGATTGAGTTCGCCCCGTTCATGAGGCAAAGCCACCTTGTGCAGTGCTTCATTCCCAGCGCATGGGAAATCTCGTGGCAGGCGACTTTCAGGCTCCTCTTCTCGAGGGTGCAAGAGGGGTCCATCCCGATGTACTCGAAGTTGTACCGCGCCACGGAACACACGCCTATCCCCTTGCGCAGGGAACCGATGCCGTACAGGAACGCGAACCCCTCGAGATACAAATCGCGTTCGAGAATGCCTATAAAAGCGCATGCGCCCGCGGGCGCCCTGGACGACAGGAACGACAGGATCCTTCCCGCGTCGTACTGGCTCCTCGCCGGGTTGAACGATTCCTCAGGGATGGGAAGCGACGGGAGGACCAGGGCTGGCCGGCCGAAGAAGATGCCCGCGAACTCCGAGAGCGACGCCATCAGTTCCGGATGCGCCGTGTCGACGTTCCCGAGAGGCTGTATGGTTATCCGGGCGTCCCGCGCGGGCCGGCCCGCTGCCGTCTTCGACGCCGCGAACTCCTCGAAAGTCTGGTCCTTCTCCGGATGGATGTACAGCCAGTCGCCGGGTCCGGATTTCGGCATGCGAATCCAGGGGCCTTGATTCCCCGCGGCTTCCGGACTTGCGCCGCCGGATGCGCACCCCGGGAGCAGGGCTAGGGCGGCGCAAAGCGCGAATCCGCGGAATCTCGGGTTCAGTTTCATCGGCGCCCGGCAGTCGTCCTCCGGCTACCGCCCTTCCTTCTTCTTAAGCGTCTTGAACGACTCCATGGACATCATGAGCTTCTTCTTCAAGGGTTCTTCCCACGCGTACGAGTCCACGGCATATGTGATTGTGACGATTCTCCCGTTGCCGAGCCCGTGGAACACGGCTGAAAGCGCCATGAGATAGGGCTGCCTGATTCTCCTGTACTCGACGAGCAGCATTTCGACCGCACCCGCTTTGCCCCTGTTCATGCCGGCCAGCGCCATTCCGAAGCGCTGGAGGCTCTTCTCGTAGTTCGTCCGGATTTCCCTGAATTTATCCTCGCTTATGCCCGATTCCAGGCTTTCGTCGGTCCCGAAATCCGCGATGAGCGATATGAACGGCTTGGCGGAATAATACAGGAACACCGTATTGGGACTCCTCTTCATCCCGGAGGCGTTCATGAAATCCTCTGTCGTTTTGTCTATCCCTTCCGTTGCTGCGTCCGAGAAGCTCTTCATCCCGGCCAGCGGGCGGAAGGAAAAGCCGTTGGCTTCGTCGGTCAGTTCGGCGCCCAGCGGATCCTCCTCCCTGGGAGCGGGAACGGGGTCCGGAGCAGGAGCCGGATCCGCTGTTTTCGCGGGTTCGGCCGGAGGAGGCTGCTGCTCCTCCGGAGCGGCGGCCTTGTCCTGATCAGTCCGGCCCGGGGAATCGTCCTTCCTGACATCCTCCTCCTCGGACGCGCAGGATGCCAGAAGAAGCACGGCTAGAAATGCGGCCCCAAGGAGTCGTCTCTTCATGTTCACCTCCGGTCAATGGATCCTGGTCCGGAAATGTATGCCGCAGGACGCTGCTTGTAAAGCGAAGATCTCCGCGAGTGGAATCCCCGCTCTCCAATCCGATTCGAATGATGCCGGGAAGGCGGCCAGAATCCGAGTGCTCGTTTCCTTCCTCTTGCTCTTCTCGCTTATCCCACGCGAAGCTTGTTGCTTCCCGCTTCGCGTGGGATGCGTGCTTCATTGACCCCCGGACCCGCGTGCTGGTAGAATCCGGCCGGCTTTATCGGAAATGGCTGATGCGGAAGGGATTCGACCGGTTCTCAGGGACTGGAACCTACATCACTTCGCCGGGATTGAGGCAGGCCGTCAACGTCGCGGTCGCCATCGGTAGGCCCCTGCTCGTGAAAGGCGAACCCGGCACCGGGAAGACCCTTCTGGCGCGCGCCGTCGCCGAGGATCTCGGGGTGGACCTCATCGCATGGAACATCAAGTCGACGTCGAAAGCGGCCGACGGGCTCTACGTCTACGACACGGTGAAAAGGCTGCAGGACAGCAGGTTCGGGGACAAGGACGTATCGGACATCAGGCAGTACATAAGGCTCGGCCCTCTGGGCCGCGCCCTGACGTCGGCCGGGCAGGTGGTCCTTCTCATCGACGAGATAGACAAGGCCGACCTCGAGTTTCCCAACGACCTCCTGCACGAGCTCGACGCGATGGAATTCTCGGTCCCCGAGACCGGAGACAGGTACGCGGCGTCGAGCAGGCCGGTGGTGGTCATCACCTCGAACGCCGAGAAGGAGCTTCCCGACCCGTTCCTCAGGAGATGCGTGTTCCATTTCATCGAATTCCCCGACGAGAAGCTGATGACCGAAATCGTGAGGGTGCATCATCCCAGGATTGGCGAACAGCTTCTCGCGCAGTGCGTGCGGAAGTTCTACTGGCTCAGAAGCCTCGACGGGATTAGGAAACGCCCGTCGACTTCCGAGCTCGTCGACTGGATTGGCGCCCTGATTGCATCCGGGATTGGGGAGGACGAGATTGCCGCCGGAATCCCGTTCCTCGGGGCGCTCGTCAAGAAGCCCGAGGACCTCGAGATTGTCGAGTCCTCCTCCCCGCGAGCCGGGGGAAGGAAGGGGCTTTTCCGGTAAAACAGATTCAAGGGCTTTCCGATGCCGCCGCGGATGGCAAAGGAAGCAGTACCTCGTCGTGATTTCTTTCCGGGATCAGAGCATGCCTGAACCCGACTCGCGCTCTCCCGTCAACGACCATGCCGGCCTGTTTCTCGGCTTCTTCTACCTCCTCAGGGCCCGTGGCCTCGGAATCACCCCGGCGCAGTGGCTTGCGCTGGTCCGGGGTCTACTCATGGGGCTTCACGGATCCTCCCTCATCGGATTCTATTCCCTGGCGAGATCCGTGCTGGTGAAGGACGAGACGCAGCTCGACGATTTCGACGTCGCGTTCGCCGAGTATTTCAAGGGCGTCCCCGCCGCCGCCGCGTCAATCGATGAGGAAGTCATGAAATGGCTCCGGAATCCCGCGCCTCCGTACCCGGGCTTCGAGGGCCTCGCCGGGCAGATGGATTCCGTGGACGTCGAGGAGCTTAGGAGGGAGTTCGAGCGCAGGCGAAGCTCGCAGACCGGACGCCATGACGGCGGATCCAGATGGATCGGCACGGGAGGGACTTCGCCGTTCGGCCACGGTGGATATCACCCGGGGGGCATCAGGGTCGGCGGAGAAGGCAGGTTCCATTCGGCGGTCCAGGTCGCCGCCGAGCGGAGGTTCATGGAATACAGGAAGGACATCGTCCTCGACACCCGGAGGCTTGGAATCGCAATCAAGAAGATGCGGGCGCTGAGGCGCGAGGGATCGGGAGACGAACTGGACCTCGAGGGGACCATCGACAGGACGGCGAGGTGCGGAGGGGACCTCGACATGGTCTTTCGGCCTCCGCGCAGGAACAACCTTTCGCTGCTCCTTGCCATGGACGTCGGGGGCACGATGGATCCGCACCGCGGCATGGTGGACGCCTTGTTCTCCATAACCCACAAGGCCAGGCACTTCAGGCGGTTCAGCCACGTCTATTTCCACAACTGCATATACGACTGCGTGTTCGAGGACGCCGCCTTCGTGCGGCCGCTTCCCCTGGACAGGCTCCTGAGGACGTTCGGCAAGGAGACCCGCCTGGTCCTGGTCGGCGATGCGTACATGTATCCGGGAGAGCTTACGGACAGATGGGGCTCAATCAAATGGAACGACCGGAACGAGCTTCCGGGAATCCATTACCTCCGGACGATTGCGGATCATTTCGCGAAGTCGTCATGGCTCAATCCCATGCCCGAGCGGTACTGGTCGGCTCCTTCAATCATGATGATTCGAAGCCTTTTCCCGATGCATCCTCTTACCGTGGAAGGTGTTGAGAAGCTTGCTTCCGAGCTTTCCCGGGGCTGATTCGCCGGAGAGGCCTCCGATTCGGGAACATCATGGTCTCCGGGTGCCGCAACGCGGCATGAAGAGCCGTGACGTTGTTTTTTCTGTAACAAGCAGTTCATCGCATCCGTTGAAGATTCAGCACCCCCTTCTTTGAATCCGCCTGCGCATTCCGTCGCGGGCACGACTTCTGGAGGCGCGCATGAAACCGGCAAGCTTCCGCATCGCCCTGGCCCTGCTGTTCCCGCTCGCCGTCGCGGCGACGTCCGAGGGCCAGCACATCGAGGAACTCCACAAGGCTGTCAGCGAGAAACACGTCTCGGCGCGCGCACGCGGACTCGGCGGCTATTCGTCGGTCCATCTCGAGATACTGAACCTGACCGACCGGGGCTTCTACGTGGACACGGCGGGATCCTGCCTCATCCCCGCGTCGGACGGCTATCAGCGACTCGGCCTCGGATCACCCACCGTGCAGACCGAGGACGGCAAGGGAAGGCTGATCGCCCTCCCGCCGAGGGGCAGATGGGACGGCATCGTCAATTCCTGCTGCATGGACAAGGGGAAGGCCTCGCCTTCGCAGGGGTTATGGTTCCAATCGAGCCCCAGGATGGCGCCCGACACCGTGTACCGGACGCTGAGGATGTGGGCTTCATGCCCGAAGCTCCAGCAAAGCGATGTGAACGCCGTCATCTGGGGGGATGCAAAGCTGCCCGAGCTCGAGGAGAAGGCGAAGAGCCTCGGGATAGTCCAGATTGCGGAATTCTGCAAATCGAGGATGCAGGCCGACGGCGGGAAGGTCTACTGGCTCTCGCCCGACGGGACGCTGTACGTCGGGACCGGAACCAGGGGATGCTGGAGCGAGATGGATTCCGGCGTCGAGGAGTTCACCGCCGGATTCGGCGAGGTTCTCACCTTCAGCAAAGCATCTACCGCCATGAAGAGGTACAACCAGACCGAGCGGAAATGGGAGGAATGGGACCTGCCGCGCAAACCGAGGAACCTCGTGCCGTGCCCGGGCGGATCGATCTACGCGCTTTCCGAAAACGGCAACCTCTACGTCAGGAGGCAGGGCGAGTCGGGATTCTGCGGGGCCGGGGGATGGATTAATGATCTCGCGATCACCCCCAGGGCGGTCAAACCGCTCGTGTTCGCGGTGCAGGGATCCGATGCGAAACTCGCCTGGAAGCAGGACGCCGGGCCCGACTGGTCATCGATGCGGTCGTCCGGCGTTTCCGGAATCGGCGCGACCTCCTCCGCGCTGTACGTTTCCGACCGGAGAGGCGTGCATCGCTACTGCGGCAGATGGACCTGCATCGCCGGACCGCAGTTCAGGTTCGCCGCCGGCGACAAGGTCTGCTATCTCCATTCCGGCACGGTCCTCAAGGCGTACTCCGACAGGACGAAGGCCGCGACCGACTGCCCGCCCCTTCCCGAAGAAGGGTTGATACTCGCCGTCGACAGGACCAGCGACGATCTGTTCTTCGCGGATTCGTCCGGGAACCTGCGCAAGCTCGGGGAAGGCATGTGGCTTGACCTGGGAAGCGTTCCCGCAAAGAAAGCGGCAATGCCCCCGTCGAACCTGGCCCAGAAGACGGAGAGGAAATGAAGCACGAAGCCGGGCCGGCGCTGCCGGCCCGGCTTCATTTAATCGATTCCTTTCCCGATGATTGAAATCCCGCCGTTGTCCAGCGCGAGCACCATGAGGAACTCGCGAGAAACGGAAGTGGCGCCGATTGCGAACGTATTTATCTTCGCGGCGCAGACGTTCTTCTCCTTCACGGCTATCCTGAACTCCCTCAGGAATTCCGACGTCGGCGCGGGGACGGCGGCCTCATCCTCCCTGGGGAACGTCGGCACGCCGTCGGTGTAGATGAATACGGTGTTCATCACTCCCGGTTCCTGCCCCGGCCCGAACAGCTTGAGGGCCTCATTGATTGCCTCGGCAAGGAGCGTGGTGCCGGATGAATTGGCTTCTGCAAGGAATCCCGCAGCCGCTTTCAGAGTATCGGGACTCAAGGGGAGCAGCCCTGCCTTCCCGATCCTGTCCCGACTTAAGATTGACGCCGCGGACTTGAACAGGACTATGTCGAATTCATAATCGCCCCGCTCCGCAAGGCCCTCCAGCGTGAGTTTCACCTCGGATACCGCGGCCTCCAGGCGCGACACGGGCTGCCTGACTCCGTCCGAGGGATCCGCCTGGTCTCGGATTCTCATGCTTCCGGAGCAGTCCACCAGGAATACAATCTTGCCCTTTATTCTGGAAGCCGGGCCGGCCGCATCGCCTGAAACGGCTCCTGCATCTTCCGCGCATGCATCGTGCAAGGCTCCTCCGACAGGGCAGTCCGGATCAGAAGGAACCGCAGAGAATGCCAGCAAGATGGTCATGACTGCCGCCACCCTCAACGCTTTGGAAGCTGCCGCGGACCTGAAACCGTTTGCTGCCCGAATGAGTCCTGCCACGCCCGATGCCTCCAATCTACCGTCGCATCAAGTGTAGAGCGAAAAGACGTGCTTGTCCATCCGGATGGAAGCCATGATGAATCCCGAATCTGACGCATGGCGTATTTATCAGGGGGCTGCAGGCACGACCATGCTTCGCCCCTGCAATTTAGCGGAACGCAGATTCGCACGGATGAACCCGCCTTCGCCTTGAAGTTTGATAGACCGCGCGAGGGGCCTCCGGTTATCTGAGCGCGGTCTGAAGAGTCGATTGGTCAAGCCGAAGGCTTGCGGCGCTCTCGATTGCAACTGCCGTACGGCCTGCGATGGAAGCCGCGGGACTCGAAATGCTGTTCAGCTGTCGGAGAAGAGTCGATTAGTCAAGCCGAAGGCTTGTAGGAGATGGATTCCGGGCCGAGGAGCTCGGAGACTGAGATATGGAAGCGGTCCGAGGGGGTGACAAAGAAGTCGGATCCCACTGCGACGACGGCGGTCTGCATGTTTCTGGTGCTTATTCTGAGATAGACTGGGACTTTGCCGGGGTTTTCGCGGAAGATTTTTCTCAATGCAGACAGCGAGGGCTCGTTCATGCCGAGCATGCCGAGCTTTATAGTGATTTTTTTCGTCAATTCCTCTCGCACTTTCTCGACCGGGATGATTCTGTCCGCGAAAATCTCGGCCTTGTCCTCCTTGATTGCGTATCTTCCGTGGATCAGGACGATTTTATCGTCGGAAACGTTCCGGCGGTGTTCGGCGAAGTGATTGGCGAAGAGCAGGCATTCGATTGACCCGTCGAGGTCTTCCAGCTCGAACCGGGCCATGAGTTTTCCCTTGTTCCTGCCTTTGGCGACCGATTTTACCGCGGACTTCGAGATCATGCCGCCCACGAGGACTTCGGCTCCGTCTTCGAGGCCCTTGAGCGTGCTGATGCTCTGTTTCGAGAACGAGGAGATGATTTCGCGGTAGCTTGTCAGGGGGTGGCTTGTGAAGAAGAACCCGAAGGCGTCCTTTTCGTGCTGGAGGAGCTCAATTTCAGACCACGGGGCAATATCGGGCGCGCCCTTGTCCGCCTCGAAGCCGCCGGCGGATTCCTCGAACATGGAGAAGAAGGTTTCCTGTCCGGCCCGGCGGTCCGCGATGATTCTCGCGCCGCCCTCGATGCATTCGTCCAGGACGGCCAGCAGGCTGCGGCGGTGGGAGCCGGCGAAGTCGAACGCGCCGGCCTTTATCATAGTTTCGAGCGCCGCGCGGTTCACCAGCGAGTGGTCTATCCTCCTGCAGAATTGTCCGAGGGACTGGAACGGCCCGTTTCTTTCCCGTTCCTCGACGATCATCTCGACCGACTTCCTTCCCACCTGTTTCAGCGCCGCGAGACCGTAGCGTATCCTGCCGCCCTTGACGGTGAAATCCGCGCCCGACTCGTTGATGTCCGGCGGAAGCACCTCGATTCCGGAGTTCCTCACTTCCCTGAACACGGGCTCGAATTTCTCGGTCTTCTCGCCGATTTTGCACGTAAGAAGGGCCGCGAGGAATTCCACGGGGTGATGGGCCTTCAGATATGCGGTCTGGAAGGCGAGGACCGCGTAGGCGGCGCTGTGCGACTTGTTGAACCCGTATTCGGCGAAATGCTCGATGAGGGAGAACACCTCCCCCGCAATCTGCTTGTCCTGGCCGAGGGCGCCGGCGCCGTCTATGAACTTGTCCTTGTACTGGGCCATCACGACGGGGTTCTTCTTGGACATCGCCTTGCGGAGATGGTCGGCCTCGGCCAGAGAGAACCCCGAGAAGGCGTTGGCTATCATCATCGCCTGCTCCTGGTAGACGATGACGCCGTTCGTCTCGGCGAGGACGGATGCGAGGCTCTGGTGGATGTACGCGGGTTTCTTCCTCCCGTGCTTGACGTCGATGAACGCGTCAATCATCCCGCTGCCGAGCGGTCCGGGCCTGTACAGCGCCACGGTCGCTATTATGTCCTCGAACTTGTCCGGCATCATCTTGCGCAGGATGTCGCGCATCCCCTGGCTTTCGAGCTGGAACACGCCGACCGTGCTTCCGCGGCTGAGCAGCTCGTAGGTGGCCTTGTCGGACCAGTCAATCCTGGCGAGGTCGGGGACCGGATTGCCTCCGGCTCCTATGTATTCCAGCGCCTTGTCAATCACGGTAAGCGTGAGGAGCCCGAGGAGGTCCATCTTGAGGAGTCCGATTTTCCCTATGTCGTTCATCGAGAACTGGGTGGTCACTTCTCCGCGCGTAATTGAGAGGGGGACGTATTCCGCAAGCGGCCGGTCGGAAATCACCACGCCCGCCGCGTGCTTGGAGGCGTGTCTGCACAGCCCCTCAATCTGCTGGGCGATTTCGAAGAGCTTCTTCTTCTCGGGATCGGCTGAAATAATTTCGGCGAGCTCGGGGTCGGCTTTAAGGGCCTCGGCGAGTTCAGTGTCGCCGACGATTTTCTTGGCAATCTTGTCGACCTCGGGCAGCGGGATTTCGAGCACGCGGCCTGCGTCCCTGATTGCCGCCTTGGCCTTCATCTTCTGGAAGGTTATTATCTGGGATACGTTCTGCTCGCCGTATTTCTCCTTCACGTACTGGATTACCTTCTCGCGGCCGTCGGCTTCGAAGTCGATGTCTATGTCGGGCGGCTCCTTTCTTCCGGGATTCAGGAACCGCTCGAACAGCAGGCCGTGGCGAATGGGGTCTATATCCGTGATGCCCAGGGCGTAGGCCACGAGCGACCCGGCTGCCGACCCGCGTCCAGGCCCGACCCTGACGCCGCTTCTCCGCGCGAAGTTGACGAAGTCCCAGACGATGAGGAAGTAGTTCACGAACCCCTGCTTGAATATGACGGCGAATTCGTGCTCGAAGCGCCTGGCCGTCTCGCCATTCCTCCACGAGGCGCCGAATCTCGCGTCCAGGCCAGTCTCGCAGAGCCTCCTGAGCATCGTCTCGCTGGTTTCGCCCGTCGAAGGCGCGAAGACCGGAAAATGGTAAGTCCCCATCTCGAGCTCGAGGTTGCACTTGTCCGTTATCTCGAGCGTGTTCGACAGGGCTTCCGGCGTCTCCCGGAAGAGGATGCCCATCTCCTCGGGGCTCTTGAGGTAGAACTCGTCGGTCGGGTACGCCTTCCTCCTCTCGTCCTTGAGAAGCTTCCCGGTCCCGACGCAGAGCAGGACGTCGTGGGCCAGGCTGTCGTCCCGCTTCATGTAGTGAACGTCGTTGGTGGCGGCCAGGGGTATCCTGTTCTTCGAGGACGCCTCGACAAGGAACGCGTTGCACGTCTTCTGCTCGGGAATGCCGTGGTCCTGCAGTTCGAGATAGAGGTTGCCCTTGCCGAAGATGTCCGACAATTCGCCGATCTTCGCCCTGGCTTCCTCGATTTCTCCGTGCACGACCAGCCTGTTGATTTCGGATTTGAGGCATGCCGTGAGGCAGATGAGGCCTTTGGAATGCGCGGCGAGCAGCTCCTTGTCGGCCCTGGGCTTGTAGTAGAAACCCTCGGTATAGGCAACGGAGACAATCTTTATGAGGTTCTTGTACCCTTGCAAATCCTTCGCGAGCAGGACCAGGTGATAGTATACGTCCTGCGTTTCGAGCCTCTCCTTCTGGAGCCTCGATCCCGGGGCGAGGTATATCTCGCACCCGATTATGGGCTTGACGCCCTCGGCCCTCGCATGCTGGTAGAACTCGACTGCGGCGAAGAGGTTGCCGTGATCCGTAATCGCGATGGCCCTGTTCCTGTTCTGTTTCGTGACGGCGACGAGGTCCTCGACCCTGCAGATGCTGTCCAGCAGGCTGTAGTGGGAATGGACGTGCAGATGAACGAACATGATTTCCGCCGGAACGAACCGGGCAGCATTCTCATGGTTGGCGGGTTTCCTGTCAACAACCCTTGACAGCCGGGGCATGGGGTGTCATCATGGCCGTGTTTTGCGGAGCGGTCATGGCCGCGGAAAAGAAGATAGTTTCCTGCCCTGGATGCGGGAAGAAGTTCGACATAACTAATTATCCTGCCGGGACTTCCTTCAAGTGTCCCGGTTGCGGCGGCGCCGTCAGGACATCCGGCGCGCCGAAGCCTCCCGAGCCTTCCGCCACACCTGCCGACGGCGACGTCGAGCTCACCCTGTCCGCCCCGGATCTCGTTGCGCGGGAGAAGAGTTCCGCGGCTGCCGGGAAACCAGGGGGCGAAGCGGCTCCTGCCGATCCCGAGAGCCCGACGATGTTCCCCGGCACCGTGGTCGGCTCCGACCGGTCGGAGCCGGCCGGCAAGGCGGGAAGCGAGGCGCCGAGGACGATCTCGAAGGGCACGATGGGCCTTACGTCCAAGTTCACGGCCCTCGAGGATTTCAAGAAATCCAAGACCCAGGAAAAGATTCCGGAGAAGGGGCAGAAATTCGGCGAGTACAAGGTCATCCGCGAGCTCGGCAGGGGCGCCATGGGAGTGGTGTACGAGGCGGTGCAGGAGGGGCTGAACCGCAGGGTCGCCCTGAAGGTGATGCTGGCGTCGTACACTTCCTCGCCCGAAGCCGTGGAGCGTTTCCTGAGGGAAGGCCAGTCCACGGCGAAGCTGAAGCACCCCAACATCGTGCCGGTTTTCGGGCTTGGGGAGGTGGACGGCAACTTCTACTACGCGATGGACTACATCCAGGGCAAGTCGCTGAAGGACGCGCTGAAGGACGACGTGCTGACGTTCAAGGAACGGGCGGGCATAATCCGCGACGCATGCAGGGGCCTGGATTTCGCCCACAAGGAGGGGATCATCCACCGGGACGTCAAGCCCGCCAACATCATGATAGACAAGGACGGCCGGGTCCTTGTGACCGATTTCGGCATCGCCAAGACCGAGGAATCCTCGACGTTGACCGCAGAGGGGCAGATTCTAGGCACGCCGATGTACATGTCGCCGGAGCAGGCGGACGGTCTTCCCGGGATTGACAACAGGGCGGACATATACTCGCTGGGGGCGACCCTGTACGAGACGATATCCCTTTCGAGGCCGTTCCACGGCGAGGACGTGAGGTCCATCATCCGCAACGTCATCGAGGTCGAGCCGCAGCCTCCGAGGAGGATAGACCCGAAGATACCGCGCGACCTGGAGACCATCTGCCTCAAGGCCATGGAGAAGAAGCCGGAGAAACGGTACTGCTCGGCCGGCGACATGGCGGACGACCTCGAGAAGTTCATCAACGGCGAGCCCATATCCGCAAAGCCGCTCGGTGCCGCCGGCAGGCTGATGAAGAAAATCAGGAAGAACAAGCTCGCCGCCGCCCTTCTCTTCCTCCTGTTCGTCGTCACGGCGTCGGGTTCCGGCTTCGGCGCGTACAGGTACCATGAGTGGCGCAGCGAGGTATCCGAGCGGATATCGGCGGCGCGTGCGGCCTTCGACGCCGGCGACTTCGAGGGCGCGAAGGAGAAATACAACGCCGTGCTGGCGATTGACAAAGACAACGGCGAGGCGAAGGAAGGCGTGGAGAAGTGCGGACTCAAGATTGCCTACATGGAGGAGAAGAGGAAGGAGGAGGAGGACAGGCGGCGGGAGGATGAGATTGCGAAGAAGAACCTCGTCGAGGCGAGGCGCCTCTGGGAAGAGGGCGGCCGCCTTCTCGGCAGGGCCCGCGCCGATTTCGATTCCGCAATCAAAGCCGGAGGAGAGGGGAAGTCGCAGCTGTCCGCCGATTTGCTGAAGTCGGCCTTCTCGCTCGGCGAGAATGCGTCCGATTCGTTCACGCAAGCCCTGGGCAAATCGAGGGACTACGCGGACGCGGAAAAGGGCAAGGTCGAAAGCTGCCTCCTGAGGAGCAGGGCTGAAATCCAGCGGGGCGACTTCGGGAGGGCGCACGGATACCTGGCCATAGCGAAGGACGTCTCGAAGGGCAGGTTCCACGGCAATGAAATCGCGGATCTCGAGCGAATCGTCGCGGGAACCGGTTCAATCTCAATCGGGGCGCCTTCCGGCCAGGGGGCGGAGGCCAGGATTCCGGCAGGCTCCGCGGTCGAAATCGCGGAAATCTCCCTGGAGACCTTCGGGGAATCGCCGCTGCGCAAGCCGTTCGGCACCACCCCCATCGCGGACAAAGACATCCCGATGGGGAACTACGTGATTTACGTGTCCAGGGAGGGATTCGAGACCGCGCGGTTCCCGGTCTTCATCGGCCGGAACGCGTCGGTCAGGGCGGATTTCCCGCTTCTTCCGGCGGGATCCGCGCCGAAGGGCATGGCATACGTCCCCGCCGGGGAATTCCTGTCGGGGGACGTGCATTCCGGGCTTTTGAAGACTCACCTCGAAGGGTTCCTGATAGACCTGCGCGAGGTCACGCACGAGGAATACAAGAAGTTCACGGACAGCATCGCCGATCAGCAGGAGAAGATGCTTCGCGTGCCCAGGCGGCGCGAAGGGGAGAAGCTAATCGCATACTGGCTGAGCGAGAAGTCGTTCGAATCGAGGTACAACGGCAAGAACCTCCCCGTGTACGGCGTATCGATGGAGGATGCCGAGGCCTATGCGACATGGGCGGGCAAGAGGCTGCCGACCGCGATGGAATGGGAGAAGGCCGCCCGCGGGGCGGACGGGAGGCTGTGGCCCTGGGGGAACAGGTTCGACAGGAACGACCTGTGCAACTTCTACGAGCGCAGGAAGGAAATCAACATCGAGAACGTCGACTCGTACCCGGAATCGGCGAGCCCCTACGGGTGCCTGAACATGGCCGGCAACGTGGCGGAATTCACTTCGACCGAGGGCGAGACCGTCGAGGTGAACGGAAGGTTCATCAAGAACTTCTTCACCTGCGGGGGTTCCGCGGCGGACAACAAGTTCAACGTGATGGCGGTCTCGAGGGCCTTCGTCAAAGCGGGCACATTCGACATGGGAATCGGATTCCGCTGCGTCAAGGATGTCAAATGATTTGGAAAGGCTTCGCGTGAAGACCGGAATAGGCGAGTTCCAGAAGCTGATAGAGAGAATCTACTTCAAGAAGGATTCCGCGCGCGGGCGCGAAGGGACCTTCAGGTGGTTCGTGGAGGAGGTCGGCGAACTCGCAAGGGCCGCGCGGAAAGGCGAAGCGGGCGGACTTCGCGAGGAATTCGCCGATTGCCTCGCGTGGCTTTCGACTCTCGCGAGCCTTCACGGCGTCGACCTCGAGGGAGCCGCGGTCGGAAGATACGGCGGCGGGTGCCCGCACTGCGGGAAGTCCCCGTGCGCGTGCGCCGAGCAGAAGCCGGGATAGCGGGTGGCTGATGTCGGAAAAGCACAGGTTGCCTTACGGAGCCGGGCAGGCGGAAATCGACCTCGGAGGCGCTGTCGTCACCGAGGTTTCCCTTCCCCTGTCCCCGTGCGCGCCCCTTTGCGCGGGCGCGATAGACGGCACTCTCCGCAATCCGGTGGCTTCGCTGGGCCTAAAGAACCTGGCGGGACCGGATACGCGCGTCGTCATTTCGGTTCCCGACTCCACGAGGATTTCCGGCTCCGCGACGTACGTGCCCGTTCTCGTCGAGCATCTGGCGGAATGCGGGGTTCGGGACGGCAACATGACGATTATCTTCGCGCTCGGGCTCCACAGGCCCCTCGGCGAGATGGAGAAAATCCGGCAAATCGGGTCCGACGTGTTCGAGCGCATCGTCTGCTACAACCACAACCCGTCGAATCCGGAGGACCTCGTCCGCGTGGGCGAAACCAGGCGCGGCATACCCGTGGAAATCAACCGCCACGCCGCGGAAGCCGACGTCCTGGTCACAACCGGAGCCATCGGCTTCCATTTCCAGGCCGGCTTCAGCGGGGGCCCGAAGGGAATCATCCCCGGGCTCGCGGGCGAGGAGACAATCAGGCGCAACCACCTCCTGGCCCTGTCAGGCTCCGAGGGCTGGAAGTTCGAGTGCAGGCCGGGGAACATCGAGGGCAATCCGGTCTTCGAGGATCTCCTCGAGGCGGCGCATATGGCCGGCCCCGACATTTTCCTCGCCAATTCGATGATGGATCCCTCGGGGGGCCTGTTCGACTTCGTGGCAGGCGATCTGGTCAAGGCCCATGAAATCGGCCGCGAGAGATACCGGAGGAGATTCGGGGTTACGGTGCCGGCGTGCTTTGACGTGGCGGTCGTCAGCCCGGGCGGAAGGCCCAAGGACCTGAACCTTATCCAGGCGCACAAGGCGGTGGCGCACTTCATGGGGGCGGTCAGGGAAGGCGGCACGATAGTTCTCATCGCCGAATGCCCCGAGGGCTACGGGCATCCCGACCTCGGGCACTGGTTCAAATTCAAGACCCGCGAGGCGCTGGTGGAGGAAGCCCACCGGTGCAAGATGAAATACCCGCAGACGGCCTTCATGCTGATGGAGGAGGCGAAGCGCTTCGACCTTGTCGTCTGCACCGACATGGAGAAGGAATCAGTCGAGGCGTTCGGGGCGAGGAAGATGGGCGTCGACGAGGCGATGGAGTTCGTCAGGGCGAAGCACGGAAAGGGCTGCTCGGCGATTGTTTCGGGGGCGGCGTCGATGGTGGTTCCCTTCCTCGAGACCGGATCGAAATCCTGACCCGGCACCGGCGATTTGCGATTGAGAGGATTGCGATGGAGAAGAACCCGCCCGACAGGGAGGCGCTGAGGAGAATCCCGTCCGTCGACGAGATAATCAAGATGCCGTCCATGAGCCGCATGCTCTCGAGGATTTCGAGGAGCGTCCTGGTGGACTCCATCCGCGAAGCGGCGTCCGCGGCCAGGAGGTCGCTGATTGACGGCACGAGGAGCCCGGAAAGCGTGACCGCGGAATCCGTTGCCGCCGATGTCGAGAGGATAGTGGGCCTCAAGGACCGCACGGCGTATCCCAGGGTCGTCAACGCGACCGGCGTCGTCCTGCACACGGGCCTGGGAAGGGCCGTGTATCCCGACGAGGCGGTGGAGGCTCTCGTGAACCAGGTACGGGGCTATACGAGAATCGCCTACGACCTCACGACCGCGAAGCGTGTCTCCCGGGAGGAGCCCGTGGCCAAGATGCTCTGCGACTTCACCGGGGCCGAAGCCGCCCAGATTGTGAACAACAACGCCGCGGCAACCCTCCTCATCCTAAACTCCATGGCGAAAGGCAGGGAGGTCGTTTGCTCGCGCGGGGAGCTCGTGGAGATAGGCGGGTCCTTCAGGATTCCCGAGGTCATGTCCATGAGCGGGGCGGTGCTCAGGGAGGTCGGGTCGACCAACAAGACGCACCTCAAGGATTACGAGAAGGCAATCAATCCGGCCACCGCCGCCCTTCTGAGGGTGCACACGTCGAACTATAAAATCCGCGGCTTCACGGAATCCGTCCCGCTTGAGGACCTCGTGAAGCTCGGGCGCAAGCACGGGATTCCGGTCGTGGACGACCTCGGATCCGGCACGTTCTACGACATGGGCAGGGTGGGCCTCGTCGATGAGACCGTGGTTTCGGACAGCATCAGTACGGGATCCGACGTCATCTGCTTCAGCACGGACAAGCTGATGAGCGGGCCCCAGGGCGGCGTCATTCTCGGAAAGAAGAAATACGTGGATGCGATGAGGGACAATCCGCTCAAGAGGGCTTTGAGGGTGGACAAGATGACGGTAATCGTCCTCGAGGCGACCCTCAAGGTCCTCCTGGACTCCGAGAACGTCTGGAAACGGAACCCGACGTACCGCATGCTCGACACTCCGCTCGACGTCCTTGATCGGAAGGCGAAGGGGCTCAAACGCAAGCTCGCGTTCCTGGGGGAAGCCTGCGATTTGGCGGTCGAGGACGAGGTATCGGAGGTCGGCGGCGGCGCCACGCCCGTGACCGAGTTCCCGACGCGCGTCCTGTCCGCGAAGCCCAAATCGATGTCCGCGGGCGACCTGGCAATCAGGCTCAGGCATTGCACCGTCCCGGTCTGCGCGCGCGTCAAGGGCGGAGCGGTGCTCCTTGATCCAAGAACCATCCTGGACGGCGAGGAGAAGCACGTCATACAGGCGTTCCGGGAGGTCATGGGAGCTCCTCCGGGACGGAAATGACTCTTTGGCCGCGCAAGTGCGCGAATCGCATATTCGGACGTTTTCGACGCCGAGACCACTAAGGAGACCGGTATGAAGAAGCCCGCAATCGGGTTGCTGCTTGCATTGTTCTGCGCTTCGGCGCTTCAGGGGCAGGAACCTGCGCCCCAGCCGAAGGACGCCGCTGCCGCGAGGGAGGAGACTCTCGCCAGGACCGCCTCTTTCCTCGGCGGTCTCGCGTCCATCGACGAGAAGGCCTTCTGCTCGATGAAATTCGCGGTGTATTTCGAGAGGAAGAGGATTGGATCAGCCTCATTTTCCGTGTCCAAGGGCGATCAGGAGAACGCAGCGTTCTACGCGGTAGCGTTCGACGGGGCCATCAGCGCCGAGGGGCTCGTCATCAAGGATTCAATCGCAGCACGGCTCAAGCCCGACTTGAGCCCGGTTTCCTTGAAGGCGTCAAGGACGCAGGTCATGGACGGCAAGGAGGAGAAGGAGGAGTTCGATGTGGTTTTCGGCGATGAAATCGCCATATCCGGCGGCGGCAAGGACCCGGTCGCGCTCAAGAGACCGGAAAGGCTTACGGCCGGATTCCCGTCGTTCTTCGTCATCGCGAAGACTTTCGATTCGGCGAAAGCCGCCGAATACCTCTTCAACGCGGTCAACTACAGGAAGCGGGAGATCGTGGAATACTCGGGCGCAATCGACCTCAAGAAAGCCGTGAAGAAGGGCGTCGACGGCAACGCGATGGAAGTCCTGGTCGTTTCCTTCAAGGAGTCCGGCAAAGAGGATGCGCTCTCGTTCTGGACCGACGGCAAGGGCGGAATCCTCGGCTTCGAGATGGCCGGGATGATCTTCCTCCCCGGCAATCCGGATGAGATGCCGGCGGAGTTGCCGGCGGACGCGGGGGATGGGAAATCCCCCGAAGCGGGCCAACCTGCCCCCGACCAGCCCGCGACCGGGCCGAAGGACACCGTCGTCGAATGCCTGAGAGGGGTCTATTCCGCCGACCGAAAGGCGCTCGAGGGCGTTCTCGATTTCGACGCGATGTACCGGAAGGCGCTAGGCGAACCGGCGCCCCGCAAAGAGCACGTGGACAAGTTCAAGGAAGCGGTCCTCGCCTCGTTCTGCAAGAAGAACCCGAAGGCCCTGGAAGCCCTCGAGGCGGCGGCGAAATCCATGGTCGAGGAGATAGCCGGGGACGAGGCTTCCGTGAAATTCGAAGGCAAGGCGATAGCGGGTCTCCACAAGAAGGACGGCAAGTGGTTGATTTACTGGATAAGGCCCTGAATAACCGGCGGATCCGGGACCGGGGACCCATGCCTATATCGCTGCGGCCCGGATTGGGCGCCATAACCGCATCGCTCCTTGCCGCAGCGCTCTGCGTCTCTGCCTCTCAGGCGTTCTGCGGAGAACCGCCCGCGAAGGCCGAGACCGTTTCCACGGCGAGAATCGAAGCTCTCGTCGCGCTGCTTTCCTCCCCTTCCTATGCCGAAAGAAGGGCCGCCGAACTCGGACTGTACGAAATCGGAGCCGTCGCCGCGCCCGCCCTCCGGAAGGCCGCCGCCGTCTCCCCGCATGCCGCCCGGAAGGCGTCGAGGCTTCTGCGCCTCATCGAGTGGAGGATTCACCCGTCCAGAAGGGACATAGAGGTCCTCATGGAGGGGTTCGAGTCGAGGGACCTGATTGGGAGGATGGAAGCCGTCTTCCAGCTCGAGCGTCTCTGCGACGGGGCGGCGATGGACACCGCAGCCGCCATCTCCCGGAATGACCCTTCCCCGCGCGTCCGCGAGTATGCGGCGGCGTCCCTTCGGCGCATGCTCTTCAGGCTCGGAGGCGGCCGCGGGGACCTGCTCACTATCCTCAATACGCGGGGTTGCACGCACCTGTCCAAGGACGAATACGAGGCGGCGCTCAAGTGCTTCGAGGAAATGCTCGAAATCGATTCGGAGAATTCCACCGCGCTCTACAACATCGCATGCACCTATTCCAGGATGAAGGAGACAGCCAAGGCCGTCGATTACCTGGAGAAGGCGGTCAAGGCGGGTTTCACGGACCGCCTGCACATCATCAGCGATTCGGACCTCGCAAACATCCGCGACGACCCGAAGTACAAGGCCATCGTGGAAAGCCTGAAGTAGCTCATGGGCCCCTATCTTCGAATATTTGGAAGTCGGGATTTGTTATAATCCCTTTCAAGCCCCCATTTCCAGGCTCGGTTCAGGGTCGACACATGATTCCGGTCAAACAAATCCATCCCCTCTTCTGGGCGCCGGTTTTCTGCGCGTTTTCGCTCTTCGCATCCGTTCCTGCGGATGGGGCGTCCGAGCCCTCCCCGAAGGAGAAAGCAGCCTGGAGGGCCGCGCTGGCCTTCCACAGCCAGTACCGCGACTCGAGGAAGCCGGATGACAGGGCGAAAGCGGCCAAGGCCATCGGCGAAGCGCTGATTCAGGGCGCGCATCTCATGGCTGCCCGTCTGCTGGTCGACCAAATCTCCGGCGAAATCAGGCGCGGGACCGAAGGTGAGGAGGAGGTCAGGTTCGCCGTCATCGAGGCGGCTGTCGAAGCGCTCTGGAGAATCCGCGAGGAGAATGCGATCGACTGGCTCGCACGGATCATCAGGGACGAGAAGGCGGACTGGCGGATCCGGTTCCACGTCATCTGCGGAATCAGGGCGGGCAACTGCCCAGCGGCCGTGAAGGCCCTCTGCGACGCCGCCGAATCCCGGGACGAGAGGCTCAGGCTCGCGGCAATGGAGACCTTCGGCATAATCCGCGGCGAAGGCAGCCTCGACTGCCTGCTGAACGCCCTGGGGGACTCCTCCTGGCGCATCCGCATAGCCGCGGCGCGATCCCTGTCCGTGCTGACGCTTCCCGACCCGGAGAAGGACAGGGTCGTTTCGGCGCTGATAGAAGCCCTTCGCAAGGTCAACGACGAGGGGGGCCGCGTCAAGATTGAAATGATTTTCGCGCTCAGGAGCCTCACGGGCGAGAAGGACGCTTTCGACGTCTCGTCGTGGGACCACTGGCTCTCTGTCAGGAAAAGGGCGGCGACAGGGGCGCCCGTGGTCGTCACGATGCCCGTGGCTCCGACGTACCACGGGGTGAAAATCTGGTCCACGCGGGTCGTCTTCGTCCTGGACGTCACCGGGAGCATGGCCGATCCCGCGACGAAGACCGAGACGACCGGCGGCAAGGAAACCCCGTCGCAACCCCTTCCACCGGTCATCACCGGGCAGCCGGACGAGGCCAGGAAAAGGACGCTGCTGGAGAAGCTGATCGATCTCAAGAGGGAGAACGACAGGCGGCAGGTCCGGGCGAAAATCGACGCCGAGAAGAGGGAACTCATAAACGCCGTGCTCTTCCTGGACGAGAAGGTATATTTCACAATCATCTTCTACGCCGAGCTCCCGTTCGCCTGGAAGCCGTCCCTCGTACCCGCGACTCCGGAGAACAAGATTGACGCCGTGAAGGAGATTGAGAAGGTGGGACCTCTCGGCGGCACGGACATATACAAGGCCCTTCTCGCGGCATTCGCGGTCCCCGGACTCCGCGGGCCCGGCGCCGGGGAAGGGAGGCAGGGAGGCGCCGAGCCCAAGGCGTCGGGCGGGCCGAGGGCGGCCATCGAGGACCTGGAATCGGCCGCGGACGAGATTTTCCTGCTCACGGACGGCGCCCCGACGGTCGGCATCATGACGGACACGGACAGGCTATGCGAGGAGATTCGGAAGATAAACCGGGTCCGGGGACTCGTGATTAACACCATAGCCGTCGGAACCGAAGGGCAGGGGGAGAGCCCGGTCAACCTGAAATTCATGGAAAGGCTCGCTCGCGAAAACAGGGGAACCTTCGTCCACGTAAAATGAAATGACGCCCTTTTTCATGACCCGGACGGGCCGGAACCAGACAGGGTTGCGTCCGGGCACGTCCGGGTCATGCGGCGCTCTTTCAGGAAAGCCCGAAAACCATTAGAATAGGTCCCAGGCAGGCACGTTTCCGCGTCCCCCTTACGGTCCGTGGAGGTTCTGATGGATTTCATCGGCTGGAAAGCGGGCCCAATCCTTGCATGGCTCGTCCTGAACGCGATTATGGCCGCGTCATGCTCGAAGGAGGACAGGCCTCCGATACCGAAGGACACGACACCGCCCGCGAGGATAACGGATCTCTCCGCGCAATCCGGAGGCGCGGTCGGATCGATCAGGCTCGAGTGGACCGCCACGGGCGACGACGGGACATCGGGTTCGGCCGACCATTACGAGGTCCGCTATTCGACATCGGCGATTACGCAGGCCGATTTCCAGTCCGCGACCCTCCTTCCGCAGTCATGGGGTCCGCTGCCGCCGGGCATTCTCGAGGTCAGACTCGCGGTCAACCTCACTTACGGACAGACTTTCTTCTTCGCCCTGGTTGCGTTTGACGAGGCCGGCAACGCCTCGGAGGTCTCCAATTCCGACGACGCCTTCGTCACGGCGCCTGACGTCACGGCGCCGGCCGCCATTTCGGACCTGGCCGCTTCCCCCGGCGCATTGACGGGAACCGTTCAGCTCGGCTGGACCGCCACCGGCGACGACGGCGCCGCCGGAACCGCAAACGGCTACGACGTCCGCTGCTCGTTCTCCGCCATCAATTCCGGGAATTTCCTGCAGGCCCCCGCCGTCAAGCAGAGCATGGTTCCGAAGGCCTCGGGCCAGCCTGAAACCCTTCTGGTTTCCGGGCTGATACCCGGCCAGACGTATTACTTCGCAGTCGTCGCCTCAGACGAGTCCTCGAACCTCTCGCCGGTCTCGAACTGCCCCTCCGCGCAGGCGACCTCCGGCAGCGACATCTGGGCGGACCTGCCGCCGACACAGGTCCCCAGCCCCCGATCGTCGCACACGGCGATATGGTGCGGGCAGGAGCTCATCATCTGGGGCGGGCTCGACGCGGTCCCGGCGTATTTCAACGACGGATTCAAATATGATCCTTCCACCCACAGGTGGACCGCCATAACGACGGTCGGAGCCCCGGTCGGAAGGGCGAACCACCAGGGAGTCTGGACCGGCAAGGAGATGATTGTCTGGGGCGGCGACGACTACGTCATGTCGACGGGCATGGGCAGCTTCAAGAACAGCGGCGGCAAATACACCCCGTCGCTCGACCGCTGGCTGCCCATGAGCACGCTCGGGGCGCCCCCAGGACGCCGGTTCCACACTGCCGTGTGGACCGGAACCGATTTGATTGTCTTCGGCGGCCAGAACTCGGCCGCCTATTTCGGGGACGGCGCCGTCTACAACCCCGCCGCCGACGTCTGGACGGCATTGCCATCCCAGGGCGCGCCCAGCCCTAGAATCTTCCATTCCGCCGTATGGACCGGAACGGAAATGGTCATCTGGGGCGGCGAAAACAGCAGCGGCTGGCTCTCCGACGGCGCAAAATACAATCCCGCCACGCATTCCTGGTCCCCCGTCGCGTCTCCCTCCCCGGTCCTGACCGTGCCTGCGAGGGGCAGATGCGCCACCGCCTGGACGGGGACCCAGGTGGCGGTCTGGGGCGGCGTCGGAGCCACGTCCCAGACCTACATCCTCGGCGACGGCGCGCTGTATACACCCCAGACGAACACTTGGTCGGCTATGTCCTCTGCCGGGGCGCCCTCGCCCCGGTACCTCCCGTGCTTCGGCTGGTCCGGAAACGCCATGATCGTCTGGGGCGGACATAGCGGATCCCAGCTCGTCGGCGGCGGCGCGGCCTATTATCCGGCATCCAACACATGGTCCGCGCTGAATGCCCCAGGAGAGCCCTGCCCTAGATGGTGGCCGAGCGCTTCGGTCGCCGGATCAGGCCTGCTGGTCTGGGGCGGATTCGACAACGTGAACTTCTTCAGCGACGGCGCCTCCTACGACCTGTCGGCCGGGAAATGGAGCCCGACCCTGGCTCTTTCGAAGCGGACGCTCCACTGCGCGGCCATGGCGGGAACCGAGGCGTTCTTCTGGGGAGGATACGACGGGGCGGCCTACCTCGGTTCCGGTGGGCTCTACAACCCCGCTCTGGACAGGTGGAGGCCGGTGACGGCATGGCAGGCCCCGTCCGCGCGGGCCTATGCGACCGCCGTCGGCGCAGGATCGTCGGCCATCGTGTGGGGAGGCTACGACGGAACCCAGGCACTGTGCTCGGGCGGGCGTCTCGACGCCTCCACAATGGCCTGGATGCCGGTCAACAACACGCAGGTCTCCGGGGTTCCCCATGCCAGATACGCGCACACGGCCGTCTGGACGGGGACGTACATGATTGTCTGGGGAGGATCGGACGCCGTATCGCTTCTTGCTCACGGCGAATTGTACAACCTCGCGGCGGATACCTGGACCCCCGCCTCCGGCACCAACGAGCCGACCGCAAGGTCCGGCCATTCCGTCATATGGACCGGGACGGAGATGATTGTCTACGGCGGCCACGACGGGACAAGCTATCTCTCCTCGGGAGCAAGGTACAATCCCCTTGCCAACACCTGGACGGCGCTTCCCCCTCCTCCGGCCGGCAACGAGAGGTCCAACCATTCAGCGGTATGGACCGGCACCGACATGATTGTCTTCGGAGGCGCCAACAAGCCCGGGACCGCCGTCACCCCCCTCAACACGGGCCTTGTCTACAACCCGGTCCTGGACTCATGGACCCAGACTGCGACGACCGGCGCGCCACAGGCGAGGTACTACCACGCCGCGGCATGGACCGGGACCGCGATGTTCATCTGGGGAGGCGGAGGATCGGGGATATTCAACAGCGGGTATCTGTACGATCCGTCGACGAACGCGTGGGTCGCGTCAAGCGACGCCAACACCCCTTCTGCGCGCTATCAGCATGCCTTCGTATGGACCGGAAACGGCCTGGTCGTCTGGGGCGGGCACAGCGGATCAGCATATCTGAGCGACGGCAAGATGTACTACCCATAACCCGGACGAGCCGGAGCCAAATAGGGACCTGGTTCTCCCCGCGCACGGGGGAGAAACTCATTCCTTCGGCCCGTCCTTCGTGATTAGATCCTTGAGCGCCTTGCGGGAATCCTCGAGCTTCTTCTTTATCTCGGTAGTATCCCTGGACTGCTTTCCCAAAGCCGCCCTCGCCCCGTCCAGGAACCTGGTCTTCCACTCCCTCAGCGTGGATTTATGGATTCCGAACCTCCCGCAGATGCCGTCGTCGTTCGCGTTGGGCGCAAGGCTGAGAATCACGATTTCCATCTTCTTTTCCACGGAGAAATGCGGCTCATTCATGGCGGCCTCTCACTCCTTTTCCGGTTTTCCGGGTTTCTTCCTGTTTTCCTTCCCTGGACTCTTCCATCCCTTCACGGGCGGTCTGATGTCCTCCGGCTTGAGATGCAGGCCCCCATCGAGCGGATCATCGACCGTTTCGGTCCCGCTGAAAGCGCCTGAACCCGTCCTTCCGCGGCCGTCCTGCCGGACGTTCCCGCCGGGCTCCCGCCGGACCTCCTTCCTCGCATCCGGCTTGGGGAACCCCGGGAGCGTGTCGTCCGCCGCGGGCTCGCCCGCGCCGGGCTCCGAATCCGCGCCTGAAACTGGTTCCGGAGCAGGCGAGGGGAGGTTCCAGGTCGTTTCATCCGGCGCAGGCCCGCCTGGCCCCCGGTTGTCCCGCCGGAGACCGCGCCCGTTTGCCGGCCCCTCGTCCACGGTTTCAAACCCCATGGACGCCGGGGACGGGAAGCCCGGTTCGCCCTGCCCGGATTCGGGTCCGGGCAGAGTGTCATCGGCGTCCGCAGGCGTGGGACGCCGCCGCATCACCGGAAGCTCCTTCGTCCTGTCCTCGCCCGGCATGGAGTGCTTCGTGTCGGTCTCCACGGAATCGAAGAGCTCCTTCATCTTGCTGACGCTCTCGGCCTCCTTCTTCTGCCGGTACTCCTCGAAGGATACCTCGCCCTTCCTGTCGTCTTTCGGGGATTCCTTGTCCTTTATGAACTCCTCGAAGCTCTTGTGTTTCAAGGCCTTGCCCGGAGCTGGCTCCGGTTTCGGCTCCGCTTTCTCGTATCCCGGGCTCCACCCCTTCTGTATCGTCGTCTTCGGCTTCCCGAGGCTCTTCAGATAAGCCTGGCGCATCTCGAACGCCTCGATCTCCAGCTTCGAGGAATCCCTCTGCCTGCGTTTCTTCTGCAGCTCGGCCTCCTTGGAATCCGAATCCATGTCCGCGAGTTTCCTCGCCATCTCGACCTTGCCCCGGATTTTATCCGTGGGCTCGGCGGTGCGGCTCTCCCCCACGATGTCCGTGAACTGCAGTATCTCGCCGAAGGCGTTCGCGCACGAGAGCCGTTTTTCCGGGGAGAACTCTATGAACCGTGCTACGAGGTTTATGAAGAATCTGTACGCGTTCTTCAGCACGCCCCGGCTCGCCTGCTTCTCGAGAGCCTCCAAATCGGCCGTCCTGACCGGCGGGATGCCCCGGCTGACGGTCTCCAGAATGCTCTGGAGGCTGAAATCCTGGAGCCAGTAGTAGGGTCGTTCGCCGGTGAGCAGCTCCGCTATGGTCAGTCCGAGCGCCCAGGCGTCGGCCTTGTCCGTCTTGGGATTCCCTCCGATTTCGTACAGCTTGAATTTCGCGACCTCGGGGGACGTGTACAGGGGAGTGAAGGCCTCCTTGTATTCGGGCGGATCCGCAGGGAAGCTCTTCCCGCCCTGGCTTTTCCTGCCGTAGAAGAAAGAGCTTCCGAAATCCACGAGCTTCGCGACCCCTCCGAAGTCAATCATGAAATTCTCCGGCTTCACGTCGCCGTGGGCTATTCCGAGCCCGTGGATGTGCGAAAGCCCCCGGTTGAGCCCCTTGGCTATGCCCAGCACGATTTCCGGATCCACCTGCTTGTTAGGGTACTTCTCCCTGACCGCCTGATATGCGATTTCCCTGAAAGCCATGAAGAGCTTCCCCTTGGACGGATCGCCGTTGCAGTCGAGGAGCTCCACGATGTTGTTCTTCTCGGGATTCCGGATGTGCGGGAGAATCCTCATCTCGTTGAAGAACGACCTGAGGTTGCGGGTGTTCGTCGTCTGATGCGAGCTCTCCTGCGCCGGAATCCCCTTGACGATGTAAGTGAAGTTCTTCTGAATCCCCTTCTCGGGCGCGTCGTCAAC
>DYIT01000064.1 GCA_020723505.1 Candidatus Kuenenia stuttgartensis | reverse complement strand
GATTTCGCTCTGAGACGGGCCGTTTCCATCCTGAACGTGCGCGCATCCGGGCCGGAGATGCCCGGGGAACTCGCGGGAGTCTGCGACCCGGCGGAATACGGGAAGGCACGGCGGTATCTCAGGGCGGGCGCGGGATTCAAGGCCGTCTCTTCGTCGTTCGACTTCGCCCTCCTGCTCGCGTTCTGGGCCGCAGGCGGCTTCGGATTCCTCGACTCCCTCGTTCGGGAAGCATGCTCCGGGACCGTCTGCCGCGGCCTGCTCTTCATGGGCTTCCTCACGGCCGCCCCGTCGATTATCACCCTCCCATTCGACGCCTATCACACCTTCGTCATCGAGAACAGGTTCGGATTCAACCGGACGACGCCGCGGACCTTCGTCCTCGACTTCCTCAAGGGCGCAGTCCTCATCGTGATTCTGGGCGGACCGCTGCTTGCCGCAATCATCGCGTTCTTCCTGCACGCGGGGCCATGGGCATGGCTGCTCTGCTGGGCCCTGGTCATGGCGTTCTCGCTTCTCCTCAACCTCCTCGGGCCGGCCTTAATCTTCCCCCTGTTCAACAGGTTCTCCCCCATGCAGGACGGGCCCTTGAAGGAGGCGATAACAGCATATGCAGCCCGCGAGCGATATCCCGTGCGAGGCATATACGTCATGGACGGATCCAAGCGCACGGAACACTCGAACGCCTTCGTGGCCGGATTCGGCAGGTATCGCAGAATCGCCCTGTTCGACACCATGATTGCCAGGCACGACGTTCCCGAGCTCGTCGCAGTCATCGCCCATGAGGTGGGGCACTGGAAGATGCGCCATTCGCTGAAAGGACTGGTCTTCTCCGCGGTCCACACCGGAGCGATGCTCTTCCTCCTGTCGCTATTCCTCGAATCCCGGGAGGTTTGCGGGGCGTTCGGAATCCGGGAGCCGTCCATCTACGCAGGAATGGCCCTGTTCTCCATCGTTTTTTCGCCCGCTTCCACAGCCATCGGCGCGGCCTACAACATCGTGAGGAGGATGCACGAATACGCCGCGGACAGGTTCGCTGCAGAAAGCACGGGCAATCCGCAATCCCTCGCCCGCGCACTGCTCAAGATGTCCCTGCACAACCTCTCGAACCTGACCCCTCACCCCCTCGCAGTGGCCCTGTTCTACTCCCACCCGCCGGATTTGGAAAGAATAAGGGCGCTCTCGACGATTCAGACGAATGAACCAGGAAGAGCCTGATCGCGCATCACTGCCGCGGCCCGTCTCCTTTGGTCACACAGTCGGTAGATTCTTGTAGAAATTGAAAAGATTTGCGGTAAGGCACGCGCGAAGCGCGTTATATAACCCGGACGAGCCGCCCTTTTACCCCTGTTTGGTTCCTGCTCGTCCGGGTTATGTTCAGAGCCCCTTCATCTTCCTGTAGATGACGGTGTAGTCGTAGAAGCCCTTCGACGTGAAGAAATACGCCGCTACCCCCCCGAACCTGAGCACGTTCCCGCTCCTTGCCGGGTAGTGCTGGCCCTCGTGGATGCGCTTGCCGTCCAGGAAGGTCCCGTTCGTCGACCCCATGTCGGTCAGGGTCCAGATCCCCTCGCGGCAGTCGAAATACGCGTGGAACTTCGACACGGAGTTGTGGAGGATGATGATGTCGTTGTTGTTCGACCGCCCGATTGTGACCTTGTCCTTCATCGCGTTCCGGTCGGTCTTCTGGAGGAACTGGACGAACTGCGTCCCTGTCCCGGGAGCAGGAGGCGGATTGCCCGTGGACAGGACCGTGCCGCCCTGCGTGTCGAACGTCCTGGGCAGCACCTGCGATGCATCCGTCTCTATGACGACCGCAGGCAGGTTGTACCTCGCCGTGAAGGCCTCCTCGCCGAGGGTGCGAACCTTGACCGCGAATTTCTCGAGTGAAACTCCGAACAGCGACTCCATGTCCTCGCCTCTGGATTGCCAATAACGACGTCACCGGAAGACGACGATTCCGGACCGATTCCCGGGGTCTAGTTCAAACGTCCGGTCCTCCATCAGTCTATGGTCTCGAGCCCGAATTCTCAAGCACGGACCCGCGTGAGCAGCCATGAAGAGTCGGGCGCGGGGGCATGCCGGGGATAATTCGCGTTCCTCTCCCAAAGGGAATGCGCTGCGCGGGAGATTTCCTGGGCATGAGCTCAGCGCTATCAGGTCAATCAGGATCGAAAATCCCGGGGCATCGGCGCAACCGGCTCAGTCATGGTCTTTCACCGCGCCGAGCAGGCGCTTCAAGAAGAAGAGAAGGAATAAGCCTGTCAGGAATTCGCCTGCCCCGAGGACGAGGAAAGGCCAGCGGAATCCCATGGCAGCGCCGAGCAGCCCTCCGACCGAGGGCCCGAGCACCATCCCGAGCGACATCGCGCTCTGCGTGAGCCCGTAGGCCCTGCCGTGGCTCTGCCTCGGAATCATGCGGTGGACCAGGGTGTTGAGCGACGGCTGGATGGCGCCCATCGTCGCGCCCACACCCGTCCTGACGAGCGCCAGGGGGATCAGGGACCAAAGCAGCACGTGGCTCATGAAGAACCCCCCGCCCGCGATTGCCGCGGCGGTCAGAATCCTGCCCGGCTTCGCCCTGTCGCTCAGCCAGCCCATCGCCAAGGCCGAGAGCGCGGCCGCAATCCCGCCCAGGCCGAGCATCATCCCCGTAACCGACGGAGCGCGGGCCTTCGAACCCGCATCGAGGAGGTCCTCCACGTATAGGGGGAATATGGGCCCGAAGGACTGGCGGGTCATCTGCGTGACAGTCAGCACTCCGAGCAGCGCGAGGAATCCCGCGGTCGTCAGCACGGCTTTCAGTCCCGGCGCGCCGTCGGGTCCTGCGGCGGATTCCCGGGTTTCCAGGGCCCGCCGTTCCTCGGACGCGAAGAAGACCACCAGGAGCGCGCCGATTCCCACCATGGCTCCGCCGGCGATGAAGCACATCCGGTATCCAATCCATTCGGCCGCCACGCCGCCTGCGAGAGGACCGAGCGACATGCCGATGAACGTGGCGGTCTGGAGGAATCCCAGGCTGAACCCCGTGCGCTTCGACGGCGTTGCCGAGGCGACCATGGCCGTTGCAGCGGAAATCGTCCCGCTCAGCGCGCCCTGCACTATCCTGATGCCCAGGAGGTGCCACGGGTTCTGCGCGAGGCTCATGGCCACCAGCGATACGCACGCCCCGAGCATGGAGCGCTCGACCATGAGCTTGCGGCCGTGCCGGTCCGCCACCATGCCCCATATGGGGGCCATGAGCCCCATGGTCACGGCCGCCGATGACTGGATAATCCCGACCCAGACGCTCACGTGCGAGTCGTCGGAAATCCCGAGCTCGCGGACGCAGAAGGGCAGGAACGGGAAGGCGAATGAGAACCCGGCGAAGCTGAGCACCTCCGCGAGCCACACCACGAACAGGGTCCGTTTCCAGCCCTTCTGCCCGTCTTCAATCATCTCCACGTAAATTGTCCCATGTCCATGCCTCGAGCCGCCGCCCGATACGCGCCGGCCTTGACGGAGCCGGTCAATTGAACCTGAAAGACCCCTCCACCGCGACGAACCATCCGTTCCGGACCGGAGCGCGGTCGTAGCTCCCCCACCAGGCGCGGCCTTCCCTGAATTCCCGGTCGAAGGCGTAGCCCGCGGTGAACGCCGCCGAGGCGCCGCGGCCGAAGTGGACCGTGGCGCCCGCCGTGATTTCCTTCTGGTAATAAAGGAGCTGGTCGGAGCGCCGGTCCCTGCCTGCGAGGTAGAACCCCTCGTTCGTCCAGGAAACCCCGGCGTGCAGGAGCACGACGAGGAGGAAGCACATGACTCCCGCGCGCACCTGCGTCAGGGGGAAATAGGAGGCGTGAAACATGAGCATCTTCCACGGCCGGTAATGGATCATGAAGAACGGCATGCCGAGCAGGGCCTGGAACTCCTCGCAGGGCTTCCAGAAGAAGCCGACCGAGGGGAAGGGGATGCGGCTCAACTCGCCGCCCGAGGACCCGTAGTAGAGGAAGACGAGCCAGGCGCTGTCGCCCTGGGGAATGCGCAGCGAGAGCGATATGGAGAACCCGGTCTCGTCCAGGGTCCCGAACGGCTCGTCGCTTGACGAAGAAACGGAGACGTTGCCGCCGGCCGTGCATCCCTTGCCCACGTCCTGCTGGATTCCAAGGCCCATCACGACGTTCCAGAGCTTGAGCGGATAGGGCCGGCCGCCCGAGGGGGAGAGGGCGGCCGAGTCGATCCCGAGCAGGCCGACGCTCGTGGACAACGAGAGGCTGTCCTTTCCGTCCTTCCACAACATGGCGTTGACCCGGACCGAGGATTTGGCGAGGCCTATGTCCTCATCCAGGCCCTTTAAATCCGCGTCCGGATACATGCGCCAGGACACTGAGGATTGCACCCCCGGCTTCTGGGCCGTGGGATCGAGCGACCCGAAGAAGTCCTGCGCCGCCGCGGACGCGCTCCCGAGGACAGCCGCGAAGGCGGCCAGCTGGACGATTCGTCTCATGAAGCACTGGAACCCGGACGAGCCGGGACCAAACTGGAGCGTAGAAGAAAACTCATCCGGGTTATATCACGCGCCTCGCGCGGAATCATGCAATATTTTTCCGCCTGCTCCGACTATGATTCCGGAGGAAAGGCGGGAGCAGATGGATGGAATCCCGGGAATCCGAGGCGTGGACCTGGAACGCGTCAAGGCGTTCATAAGGCGCAGGATTTCGCCTTCTGATGATCCGGCGGACATCATGCAGGACGTCTTCCTCGCGCTGGTGTCGAGATGGAACATGGGGGAGAAGATCCACGACGCGATGGCATGGATGCTGACTGCGGCGGCGAGGCGGGCGGTTGACGCCCTGAGGAGGAGGTCCCGGGCTCCCGGGAGCCTGGACTCGGGCCCGGATTTGGACGCCGGGGACATCCTCGAGCTCGCTGACGCGGGAGCGGACGCCGGCGGGGAGGCCATGGAGCGGGAGGAGCTGAGGGCGGCCATCGAGCGCGCAATCAGCGGGCTTCCGGCGGAACAGAGGGACGTGTTCGTGATGAACGAGATTGACGGAATGGGCTTCAATGAAATCCAGGCGAGGACCGGCGTGCCGCTGAACACGCTCCTTGCCAGAAAGAGATACGCGGTCATGAAGCTTCGGGAGAAGCTGGTCGGGTGGTTCAATGGAATTAAGGAGGCATAGCATGAGCTCCAAAGCCCTCAAGATCATCGGCATGGTCGCAGGCGGGACGGCCCTGGCGGCCGCAATCGCGTTCCTTCTGGGTTTCGCGGTCCAGGCCCTCTGGAACTGGCTGATGCCCGAGCTTTTCGGCCTGCCGCAGATAACCTACTGGCAGGCGTGGGGTCTGCTGGTCCTGGGCCATTTGCTGCTGGGAGGCGGGCCCAGGTTCAACCACCACCACGAGGCGAAGGACGGCTTCCACAAGAAGCTCAAGGAGAAGTTCTCGGGCTGCGGCGGACAGGAACCCGTCGGCACGCCTTCGGTTTGACTTCGGTTTCTCGCGCGGCGGCTGAAACAGCGCGAGAAACAATTATGAAATGCGCCTGATTCGCCGAAGGCGGATCAGACGAATTTCATTCCTCGTCCTTGCGGAAGCCCTTCTTCCCCTTTTCCGCGGTGCTGCCGGTAATCATGAGGGTCTTGTGCACCTGGTTCGGGAAGGGGTGGACGTGGTAGCCCGCGTACCCGGTGTCGGCATGCCAGTGCCTCACGGTCCTGACCGCGCCGTCCGGGCTTGCGCAGGGGTGGGTGTGATAGTATCCCGAAGTGATGCAGCCCATGCAGAAGAGCGCGGCCAGGCAGGCCGCGGCCACGGCAATCAGCTTCAATCCAGCCTCCTCACGAGGATTTCGACCTCAGTATTTCCATCCCTTCCCTGGACGCAAGCGCGTAGGCGACGTCGGCGCCCTTGACCGACACGCGCTCGAGGTTGACTCCGAAGAAGTTCACGCCGCTCAAGTCGAGGCTTCTGAGTTCCGCCCGGTCCATGTCCGCGCCGGACATGTCGCTTCCCCTGATTTCAGACATGGAGAAGTCCGTGCCCCTGAGAATCGCGCCGGCGAACGACGCGCCGGTGAAGTCGCCGCGCAGCGCCGCTCCGGTCAGATCCGACTCCCGGAACTTGGCGCCCGAGAAGTTGCCCAGAATCCTCGCCCCCCTGAGCGATACGAAGGAAAGGTCCCCGCCGGGGAAGTCGGCCTCGACCTCCGCCTGTGAAAGATCCGTTCTCGTCAGTCTCGCCCCCCACAGCCTCGCGTCCGCGAGCCTCGCCCCCCTCAGGCAGGCGTCGGAAAGCACGGCCCCGGAGAGGTCCGCGTGGCTCATGGACGCGGAGGACAGGTCGGCGCCCGAAAGGTCAGCGTCCCGCAGCACAATCCTCCCGAGGTTCTGGCCCCTGAACTTCGCCCCCCTCAGGCAGGCGCCGGTGAAGTCCGCGGATCCGCTCTCGAACTCGTCGAAGACGGCGTGTTCGAAGTCCGCTTGGGCAAGGTCCGCCCCGCGGAATTTCGCTGCCTGCGCGGGGCTGTAAGACACGGCCAACGCGCCGGCTGGGTCGTCCTGGAACCTGCCGGAAACCACCGCCCTGAAGAACCGGGCGCCTTCGAGCTTCGCCTCGTTGAAGCACGCGCCGGCCAGGACGGCGTAGGAGAAATCCGCCCCTGCGAGGTCCGCGCCGGTGAAATCCGCCCCCCGCAGGTCGGCGCCGGAAAAGCACGCGCCTTTCAATCCCTGCCCGCGGTAGTCGGTTCTGCCTTCCTTCTGGATTGCGTCCCTGTCCGCCATTGTCAAGCCTTGAAGCCGCAAGCCGCCCGAGCGAGCGGCCGCGTTCCTTCAAAAACACGGGAAAACCCGGGCGGTGCGGAATAATCTCGAAAAAGGCTTCGCCCGGGAGGAATGCGCCTCGCGCGTCCTTCGGGGCTTCCAGTCGTCTGGTTCCGCACGCGTCGATATGAATTATAGAAGGAACCCGGCGTTTTTCAAGCATGAGGGCGACGCATGCGTCGCCCCTACGGCGGCTCTGTCCGGCGCCGCACGCATGCTTCGGCGTTCGACTTTCGAAATTCTCCGGGATTGTTTATCATTGTGGATTGGTGGCGTTGGTGTCTTCCCTTTCCGGAAATTGAGAAGAAGCATCCCATGTCCAATCTGAAGACCCAAATCGTCGCCTGGACTTTCACTCTCGCCCTGCCGCTCGCGCTCATCCTCGGGGCGTACGTCTTCATCACCGCCCGATCGGACCGTGAAGGCGTGGAGATGGTCAAGCAGGACGTTGCGGAGAACCGGAAGGACATCCGGGACACGAAGGCGCAGGTCGCAGTGCATGAGAACCGTCTCGCCGATCACGGGTCGCGCCTAGACCGCGCCGAGAAAAGCATCACCGAGCATGGAGAGCGGATTGGCAAGGCTGAAAAGGACGTGGATTCCTGCAAGTCGGCGATAGAGGCCAACGCAGAGGAATTCGGGAAATACCGCAGGGAGATGGAGGCGAAGACGGCTGATTTGAAGGCCGAAATCGAGAAGCTCAAGGACCAGAGCACCGAAGAGCTTGCGTTCCGCAAGGACGCGCTCAAGAGGATTGAAGAGCTCGGCGCGGAAATCCGCGAGCTCGCGAAAAAGCTCTCGGAGTTCCAGGAGGCGGCTTCGAAACGCCTAGACGCCGTGGAAGAGAAGACCTCGCCCAAGTCGGATAAGTAATCCCAGGTCCCTTGAATTCATTCGATCCTGATTAACCTGATTTTTCTTCTGATTTACCTGATTCTGCAGGGGAAAAAGGGAAAGCCACCTCCCATGAAAAGGCTGAGGTTCGATCAGGTGAATCAGGTTGGCGCGGAGTGCCATCAGGTTAATCAGGATCGAAAATTTGGCCCCACCGGATTAGGGGAACGTGATCGTCATTTCCCTCGTCTCGCCGGCCCTGACCTCGGCTTCAATTTCCTTCGCCGAGTCGCCTGCCTGGACCGAGAGCCTGTAGAGCCCGGGTTTCAGGAAACCGGACTTGAACTCGCCGTTCCGGTCCGTGTCCGGACATGCGCCGACCCCGCGCTCATACTTCTGGTCCTTCCAATCGTAGCAGAGGTGTATTTTGCATGGGTATACTGGCTTCCCGTCCGAATCGATTACCCGGCCCGCAATCCTGCCGCCCCTGACAAGGTTCACGACCACTGGTCCCGGACCGAATCCCTTGATGCCCACCTGCGAAGATGGGTAGTCGGGATGATGCGCGACCGCCGCCAGCGTATCCCGTGCAGGGAAATCCCTGAACGTACACGATCCTTCCGCGGACGTCTCGAGCGTCTCGCTGTACCCCTCGGATGAAAGGGTCACGGACGCGCCCCCGACCGCCTCGCCTCCCGGGCCCCGGACCGATACCGTGACGCTCCTAGCGGGGATTAGCGCGACCTGCTTCATCGCAATATCCTGACCCGCCTTGAGAACGTATTCCCCGAGCAGGGCGAACGGCTTGCGGTTCAGGGACATGCTGCATGCGCATTTCGCCTCGAACGCGAGAATGTCCGCGGGCGCCGCGTAGCCGCCCGGAAGGCTTATGGGAATCACCGTTGAGAAGTACCCGTCGCGATCAATCGAGATGTTCGCGGCCACGCTCCAGGATCCGGAAGAGAATTCCACGACCGCCTGGACCGGCAAATCCTTGAAGAGCGAAGGATCAAACTTGCCGGAGAACACCGGCAGCCTGCAGACCGTCAGCCGGATGCCCTCGGCAGGGCGCATGGCTTTGAAAATCGTGGGGAAATGGCCTTCCGCGTCCACTCTGAACTCCAGGGTTTCGTCAGGGACGCCGTTGAAAAGGAAGCTTCCCTTGGGGCCGGTCGGGACTTCCTTTGTCAGGGCTGCAGGGCGGTCATAGCTTCGACCAGTCAGGAGGGCGAATACCCGCGCGCCCGCGACGGGTGTCCCGTCCATTCCCGACACGGTTCCGCCCGCCTTTAGGCCCGGATGGAATTCGAGATCCACGGTCTCGTTTGCGCGGCCGGCAAGAACGATGACCCGCTCCCACGGCATGCAGCCTCCAGGCCAGCAGCATGCCTTGTATGTCCCCGCCGCGAGATCGGAGAAGACGGCCCGGCCGTCCTGGACGCGCCATGCGGCGATTTCCGACCATGCCGGGGCGTTGCCTCCGCCTTCGCCCTGCTTGTACAGGCTCACAAGTGGGAAGCCGGGGACCATTCCCGCGGGAACCCGGTCGATGCGGACGACGATGCTGCCTCTGCCTCTTATTCGGACGTCCATGCGCACCACAGCTCCCGCTCCTTCCGTATCCCCGCATATGACGTCCTGGTCGCTCCACCCTGCGTGCCCCTCGGCATCGACCGCCAGGAGCATGTAGCTTTGGGACAGAGACAGCCCGGTTATCGAGAAATCCCCGGATGCCCCGGCCACGGCCCTCGGTATGTCCTCCCTGGTTTTTACATACGCGACCTCCGCGGCTTTGGAGTCCAGCCTCTCGTCGAGGGCGCAGACGATTGCGCCCGGCACAGTCCCGCCGTCGGGATCGTAAACGGTTCCGCTCACCGTAAATCCCTCGTCAATCCTGAATACCGTGATCTCCTCTTCCTGCGGGAGATGTATGTCCTCGACAGCCCTCTCCCTGTTGCCAATCAGGAAACGGAGGAGCGGCGACGGGTTTTCGAACTTGAGGGAAAATGCTCCGGAGGAATCAGTCTCGGCCGATCCAAGGGGGGCCGCTCCGGCATAGAGCCAGGAACTTCCCCATAAGCCCTCCCAAGCTTCCACCTTGACGCCATGGAGCGGCCGGTCGTCCCCGTCCACGACCCGGCCGTTGAAAGTCCAGGTTTCTGATTCGTCCTCGCCTTCTCCGGACGGCTCTTCCTCCTTCCCGTCCTTGCCGAATCCCAGCAGCGATCTCTTCCCGGGCTGATCAGGGGGCTTTTCCCCCGGACCGGTTCCCGGTTTGCTTCTTCCGGCAGCCGCCGCAGGTTCCGCGACTGCAGGGACCTGATCCGAATCGCCCTTGCCTGCGCCGGTCGAACCCGCTGCGCCCGGGTCTTTGACCACGAGCTCCTCGTCTCCCGGGCTGCGCAGAAGGAGGATGCAGACTAGCATGGCAAGCGCCGAAGCAGCAGCCAGTGGAAGGGCTTTCTCCCTGTTCATCGCAAATCCGCCGAAACACGAATCCTGACGCGAAACGCTATTCTACTCTCTCCGCAAGTCCCCTCTGCCCCGGCTCCTTCCTGAAGCGGTTTTCCTCATGTCGTCTTCCTGCTTGACGCGCTTCCAGGGAATGCCGCCCCCTGCATGCACGCCGGCTCTCGATTCCTCGATTTTCCTGAGAAATCTCGGATCATTCTCAATCTGGAAGTCGAACCAGTCATCCTCTGTCGCGAATCCTGTCAGGACTCCCGCAGGCTTGCCGTGCCTGGTGATTACGATTTGCTCTTCGCCCGCCTCTGACAAATACCTGGACAGGTGATCCCTGAGTTTGGCGAATGCTACCTGCTTCATGATTGCTCTCCTTCCTCAGCCAGCCATTCGGCAGCGTGGGGCTTGTCGATAATCGCATGAACGATTTCAGTGCCGCCATCTATGTCATAGAACACGCGCAAGTCATCCACACGAAGCCGAAATTGGGGTTTGCGCAAACCACGCAACCGCTTAATCCGACTCCTGCTCTCGGCTCCCGGATTAAACTCCAAACAGGCGTCGATTGCCTGCCGGACCTTTGCCCTGTCGTAAGCGGAGAGCCCGTGGAACTGCGCCCGCGCCTGGGGGGACAACATGATTTCATGTTTCATTCTGGCAGTATTATGGCATGAATGTGGCCTTATATCAAGCCAGATCTTGCTCTCACGCAAAGGCCCAAAGCCGCCGCGGAATGCTTGATTTCGAGGCTGGTGAGCATCGTGCAGGCTTCTGCGGACAGGCGCCGTGCCGTGGCCGAAGCACACCCGCGTCATTCCGGCGAAAGCCGGAATCCAGGCAAATGCATCGGCAACGCACGAGTGGGTGAGTCCGGCATTCAGATCGCGAGGTCCGCCTTTCCTTGCCAGAACCTTCCAAGCCATGCAGAATAGTCGCTTAATGAAAAGAATTGCGGCAATGCACGCGCGAAGCGCGTGATATGACCCGGCCGAGCCTGATTTTGCATTCTTGTTTGGTTCCGGCTCGTCCGGGTTATACGGGTGTTCTGATTCAAGGAGCGCTGGGGATGGCAGGGGACAGAATGGGGAATCAGGAACAAGGCGGAGCGGCCGGGAACGGACGGCCGCCCGATTCCGACACCAGGGACACCCTGTGCGATGCGGCCGCGACTGCCGGCCGCATGGGTCTCGAGTCGCTCGGCCCGTATCGCATCATATCCGAAATCGGGCGCGGCGGCATGGGCGTGGTCTACAAGGCCTATCACCCGGAGCTGAAGCGCACGGTCGCGCTCAAGGTCCTGATTGCAGGCGAGGACGCCTCCGACGGGGCCATAGCCCGTTTCCGACGCGAAGCCGAGGCGGTCGCCAGGCTCGGCCACCACCCCAACATCGTGCCCGTGTACGATATCGGCTGCGAAGGCAGGCTCCACTACTTCGCCATGCATTTCGTGGACGGGAAATCCCTGGACAAGCGGATCCGCGAGGGGATGCTCGAATCGAAGAGCGCGGCGCTCATAACCAGGAAAATCGCCGAAGCCCTCCAGCACGCCCACGCGAACGGCGTGCTCCACCGGGACATCAAGCCCGCGAACATACTCATGGCGGACTCGAGGCAAGGGTCGAGGGTGGAGGGTGGAGGGCCCGGCAGAAGCGAACCTCGTGTTCGCTCTTCGGAAGAAGGTGGAGCGGCATCCTGCGATGGCCAGCACTGCGCAGATGCGCACGTACTCGACCCTCGACCCTCGACCCTTCACCCTGACAAACCTGTCCAGCAGGAAGAGCCCATGCTGACCGACTTCGGGCTGGCCAAGGACGCCGCCTCGGAATCCAACATCACGCGGTCGGGCGTCACGCTGGGCACCCTCCACTACATGCCGCCCGAGCAGGCCGACGGCAGGATACGGGATATCGACGCCCGGTCCGACATATATTCCCTGGGCGCGACCCTCTATGAAATGCTCGCCGGAAAGCCGCCGCTCGACGCCGAGACGGACGTGAACCTCATCCACCGGATTCTTTTCGACGAGCCACTTCCGGTTAGATCCCTCAATCCCGCCGCCGACAGGGACATCGAGACCATCTGCCACAAGTGCCTCTCCAAGGATAGCGCGATGCGTTACCAGTCGGCGCTCGAGCTTTCCGAGGACCTCGGGCGATATCTGCGCGGCGAGGCGGTCAAGGCCCGGCCCGCGAGCATCGTCCAGCGGGTGTACAGGAAGGCGAGGAGGCAGAAGGCCATCATCGCCACCGTCATGGTTGCCTCCATGCTCCTCGCCGGCGGCGGATTGGCGGCGCTCCTTGTCATTGGCCGCAGCCGCGAGGAGACCGAGCAGCAGACGGAGATAGCAGGCAGGGAAAAGGAGCGCGCGGAGAGGAACGAGATGCTGAGGGTGAAGGGCCAGCAGTCCTACCGCGTGCTGATTAAGGCCGTATCCAGGCTCGGATCCGCGCAGGAAGATCTGATGAGGACCTACAGGGACTGGAAGAAGAAGCTCCCGGACAGGCAGGCCGCGTACGCTAAGCACGAGGCGGACGTGGAGGAGTTCTGCATGGGCGTGTCCTCTGATCCGCCGTCGCAGTCTGCCATGCTTGCGGTCAAGGGCTGGCTGCTTCGGCTGGGCGGGCGGGACAGGGAGGCGCGCGATGCGTTCAGGATGTCGCAGGAAGCGGACCCGGACTTGCCCTGGGGATTCCTCTTCGCTGCCATGGCCAGGCTTTCGGACTACCTCTCCGGGCACGACCTTCCATGCGCGTCCATAATCGAGGGAGTAGGGGTCGACTTCGGGAACGTGCCCGCGGAGCGCCCGGCGGTCAGGGCAGCGCGCGAGGAATTCGGCAGGCTGATTGAATCCGCACTGAAGGCCGGGGCCTGGGGCGGAGGCGGGGGCGGCGAGATAAAGGCCGCGTTCGCGGGCCTTTCGGGCATGAGCCGCGGCGACTGGGCGGCCGCCGAATCGGGTCTCACTGCCGCGATGGAAATCCCGGAGCTCTCCTGGATGCGCGAGGACCTGCTTTTCGGCAGGGCGGTAGCCAGACACTGGCGCAAGGATTTCGACGGCGCAGTGGCCGACGCGGAGGCCTATCTCAGGCGCTGCGGATCAGATTGGCGCATCAGCGACAGGCTCGGCATGTCCCTGCATTCGAAGGGCATCATGATCTCGTCGCGCAGGGGGGATCCGGTCCCCTGGTATGAAAGGGCGATAAAGGCCTTTTCCGACGCCATCGAGGGGAACCCGGAGGACCCGTCGATGCGCGGCAACCGCGGCGTCGCATACATGAGCCTGGGAGAGGCGCTGGAAAGCAGGGGCCAGGACCCCTCCCCGGCGCATCAAAAGGCGATGGAGGACATCGACGAGTCCCTGCGCATCAACCCGAAGGACCATCTCGGGCTCAACAACCGGGGCACGATACGGATTAGGATTGCCGAAACGTTCGCCCGGACAGGACTCAATCCAATCAACGATCTCAGGGCCGCGGTCTCGGATTTCATGCAATCGGCCGCCCTGAACCCCGGGTACACGGCTGCGTACAACAACTGCGGAACCGCGTTTCTGAGAATCGGCGACGAGGAGGCGGACCAGGGCATGGACCCGGTGGAGAGCTACAGGAAAGCCCTCGGATGCTTCGAGGCCGTGATTCGGCTCGAGGCCGGCAATGCCAGCGCGCTGAACAACAGCGGCAACGCCAGGGTCAAGCTCGCGGACGTCGAGAAAGCGGCGGGCAAGGACCCAATTCCGGAGCTGAGAAAGGCGGTCGAGGATTACGGCAAGGTGCTGTCCTCGAACCCTGCCCATCAGACGGCGCTCGGAAACCGGGCGATGGCGCTCGTGTTCCTTGCCAAGGCCGAGGCCGCCGCCGGGTTGGACCCGCGGCCGAATTTCGCGCGGGCGGTCGACGACTGCGCCGCCGCGGTCAGGCTGAACCCGGGGAATGCCGCAGCGCATGCGAACCTGGGCAACGTGCATCTGACCTGCGCCATGGTCGAAGCAGGCCGCGCCGGGGATCCTCGCGAAGCCCTGAAAAAGGCGATTGAAGCCTTCGGAACGTCGCTCGATCTCAATCCGTCAAACGCCGGCGCGTGGAACAACCGCGGTCTCGCTTATATGAAGCTCGCGCAGGCCGAGGCAGCCGCCGGCGAGGACCCGGGGCCGAGCTACCTGAAATCAGTGGAAAACTGCGAGAAGGCCGCGAGCCTCAACCCGTCCTTCTGGCAGGCGCTCTCGAACGCGGCGACCGCGTACGAGATGCTGGGCCGCTGCGCGGAAGCGGCGAAGGCGTATGAAAGAGCCCTGGCCGCGGCCGGCAGGGAAGTGCCTTCGCTGATGAAATCTCTCAATCGCATGAAGGTCCTCGCGGCCATGCCCTCATGGGCCGGAGTCCTGAACGCGGCCGAATGGGAAATCGAGGAGGGGAACTACACGGCCGCCGGGACGCTGATTGAGAAGGCCCTCAAGGAGGCCAAGGAGTCCGGAGCGTATTCGGAAGAGCGTTTCCGGCCCTTCCTGCTCTCCGGGCACTACAACTCCGCGTGCATAACCTCGCAGGCGTCCGCGGGCAAAGCCGGGCCTAAGGCGGCTCCGAAACCCCTCCCTCCTGGGAAGGCAGATGCACTGCAGCGGATTGCTCTCGAGAACCTGAGAATGGCCTTCGAGCTCGGATGGGACGATTTCCAGCATGTCCGGGAAGATACGGACCTCGATCCCATTCGCCGCGCCCCTGAATTCGCCGATCTCCTCAAGGAATGGGAGGCGAAGAAAAAGTAGTCTGTAGCCACGGCGCTCTGTCGCCGTGATCGCCTCCGCCCCGCCTTCGGACTTCCCTTAAAATCGCAGTAATGGGTATACCATTCCCCGCATGTGCGGACTGCGCCGAAGCGGGCGTAATCCATTGTATTGCAATCAGTTAGAGCCTGAACCCGAAAGACCCCAATCTTCAAGTGCCCTGCCCTGCCCGGAACTCCGCGCCCCGCCATGCCATGCGCAGTCATAACATCATATATTGCATATAATTACAAAAGGGCTTTTTCCGCCACGATTCGCACGGAAATTGCACTCTAATCCGTGCGCTCTCCGGCGCATCCCGCGCAAGGGAGGCGAAGCAGTTAAGGAGGAAGGAGAATGAGCAAGGTCGAACTCAGGTCAATCCTCGAGAGAGCTGCATGGGACGACAGGTTCATCGCCCAACTCACCGACGACTTCAAATCCGCGGTCAGGGACTACGACCTCACGCCGGACGAATCCGCCATGCTCCAAAGCGGCGACGTCCGGGCAATCGAGGCCGAGCTCGGCGTGCTCGATCCGCCTCTCAGACGCTGGCTCGACTGCCGGCTGCAGCAGGACTCCTACGCCGGAGACGGCTTCGAGGACAGGCTCAGCAGGATTCTGGCGTCTGCGCCGTCGGGCAGAGGCGCTCTCATCCCAATCCTCCAGCGGGTCCAGAACGAGTTCGGCTACGTCCCCGAGCAGGTCATGCCAAGAATCGCGGCGTTCCTCAATCTTCCCGAAAGCAGGGTCTACGGGGTGGCGACGTTCTACGCCCAGTTCAGGTTCGCGCCGATAGGAAGGAACCACGTAGTCGTGTGCAGGGGGACTGGATGCCACGTGCGCGGTGCGCCGCGGATTCTCGACGAGTTCAAGAGGCTGCTCGGCATAGGCGAAGGGCAGACCACCCATGACTGCAGATTCTCGCTCGAGACCGTGGCATGCATCGGCGCCTGCGGTCTGTCGCCCTGCGTGACCGTGAACAAGACCGTCGAGACCAAGATGACTCCCAAGAAGGTCGGGGAGGTGGTGAAAAGGATTGGCCTCAGATGAAGCCCCTGTTCGAGGAGGCGCTCCGGAGGGCGCGGGATGAATGGCGGGAGCTCCACGACGGCCGCGCGCCCCTGATACTCGTCGGTGCCGCCACCTGCGGGAGGTCGGCAGGCGCGCTCGACGTGCTCGACGCATTCAGGAGCGAGACCCGCCGCCTGGGCATGGATGCCCGCATCGTCGAGACCGGCTGTCTCGGCCCGTGCTATGCCGAGCCCATCGCCTGCGTTCTCGCTTCTCCTAATCCCCTGATATGCTACGGCGACCTTGACCGCGAAAGGGCAGCGCGCATAGTCCTCGAGCACGTCGAGGGCGGCCGTCCCGCCAAGGACCTTGCGCTCGGGAGCATCGGGGAGGGCAGGGCGGACGGCATCCCTGATCTCTTCGAGACTCCGGGATTCCGGCTCCAGGTGAGGCGGGTGCTCGGGAACTGCGGGTTCATCGACCCATGCCGGATTTCGCACAGCCTTGCCAATGGCGGATACGCGGGATTCCTGCATGCTCTTGAGCTCGGGCCCGAGCGGGTGATTGGGGAAATCAAGGCCTCGGGGCTCCGGGGCCGCGGCGGGGCGGGGTTCCCGACGTGGCAGAAATGGCGTTTCTGCAGGGACGCGAAGGGGAGTCCGAAATACCTCATATGCAACGCCGACGAAGGCGACCCGGGCGCGTTCATGAACCGCTCGCTGCTCGAGGGCGACCCGCACTCGGTCATCGAGGGCATGCTTATCGCCGGGTTTGCGCTCGGCGCATCGGAAGGAACCATATACTGCAGGGCGGAATATCCCCTGGCCCTGGAGCGGCTCGACGCGGCGCTCGGCCAGGCGCGGGAAACCGGGCTTTTCGGCGCGGACATATTCGGATCGGGGTTCGACTTCAACTTCAAGATCAAGGAAGGCGCGGGCGCGTTCGTGTGCGGCGAGGAGACCGCGCTCATATCGTCAATCGAGGGCGGCAGGGGCATGCCGAGGCCGAGGCCCCCGTTCCCGGCCGCTTCGGGCCTCTGGGGCAAGCCTACCATCATCAACAACGTGGAGACGCTGGCCTCGGTGGCGCTCATTCTCCGCAACGGGGCGGAATGGTTCGCAGGACAGGGCACGGCGGAGGGAAGGGGGACGAAGACGTTTTCGCTGGTCGGGAAGGTGAAAAGGCCGGGCCTGGTCGAGGTTCCGCTCGGGATATCGCTGCGCAGCATGATAGAGGAGGTGGGAGGCGGAGCGGCCGGGGGGGGGAGGGTGAAGGCGGTGCAGACGGGCGGCCCGTCCGGCGGGTGCATACCCGGGGAGAAGCTCGACACTCCCGTGGACTACGAGTCGCTGAAGGCTGCGGGCTCAATCATGGGGTCGGGCGGCATGGTCGTGATGGACGATTCCACGTGCATGGTGGACTTCGCGCGGTTCTTCCTCGACTTCGCGCAGAAGGAGTCCTGCGGCGAATGCGCGCCATGCAGGCTGGGCACGAGGCAGCTTCTGCGAATCCTGGAGGACGTCACGCGCGGGAAGGGGTCCGTCGCGGACTTGGGCCTGCTCCGGGAAATCGGGGAGGGCGTGCGCAAGGCGGCGCTCTGCGGCCTCGGCCAGACTGCGCCGAATCCGGTGCTCACCGCGCTCCGGTACTTCCCCGGGGAGTTCGACGATCACGTCCGCAGGAAGAAGTGCCCTGCCGCGGTCTGCAAAGAACTGGTCTCATCGCCATGCCAGCACGTGTGCCCCATAGGCACGGAGGCGCCTGTGTACATAGCACACCTCGCCGCAGGCCGCATCAAGGAGGCTTACGAGGCGATTTCCAGGGACAATCCACTTCCCTCGATGTGCGCCCGCGTATGCCACCACCCGTGCGAGTCCAAGTGCCAAGCCGGCAAATGGGGCAGCCCGATTGCCATCAGGGCGCTCAAGAGGTTCGCAGCGGACTTCGCCGCATCCTGCGGAATGCGCCCCGCCCCGCCCGCGGCCATGCCCTCGGGTCCGCGCGTGGCAATCGCCGGCTCCGGGCCGTCCGGGCTCATGGCCGCGTTCAGGCTCGCGCGCATGGGATACAGGCCGACGGTCTTCGAGGCCGAGAAAATCGCGGGCGGGGCTCCAGCGCTGTACATCCCCGAGTACAGGCTTCCGAGGCTCATCCTCGACGCTGAAATCGGCGCGATTGAATCATGCGGCGTGGAAATCATCACCGGAACGAGGGTCGGCAAGGACCTTCCGGCGGAGGCGATAAGGAAGGAGTTCGCGGCTTTCTACGCGGCGACGGGCGCGCACAAGCCGAAGAGACTCGGGCTTCCCGGCGAGGATGCGCATGGCGTCATGGACGCGCTTTCGTTCCTGAAGGAGGTCAAGCTCGGCATGGAGCCCGGAATCCGCGGCAGGGTCGGGGTCGTTGGCGGAGGCAACGCGGCAGTGGACGCGGCGCGTACTGCCGCCAGGCTCGGCGGCGTGGAGAGCGTGACGGTCATCTACAGGAGGACGAGGGAGGAGATGACGGCGTTCCGCGGGGAGGTGGACGCGGCCGCCGAGGAGGGCATCGGATTCGAGTTTCTGGCGGTCCCGTCCGGAATCGATGCGAAGGGCGGGGTCCTGAAGGGCGTCCGCTGCGGCCGCATGCGGCTTGGGTCCCCGGACGAATCCGGCCGCCGCAGGCCGGTGCCAGTGGAGGGCGAGGATTTCGAGATCAGTCTCGACTCGCTTCTCGTCGCCATCGGCGGGGAGCCGGACGGTCGATATGCCGGCGGATTCGGCGTCGCGGTCGGGGCGGACGGGAGGATTCCGTCGGACCCTGAAACGTTCGCCACCTCGGTCGGCGGGGTGTTCGCGGGCGGTGACGCGGTCACGGGAACGCTCTCGGTGATCGATGCCATGGCTGCGGGCAAGGCCGCGGCGGAGATAATCGACAAGTTCGTAAGGGGCGAACCCGTCCGGCGGGAATACAGGCCGACGCGGCCTTCGGTCTTCCTGCCGGCCGCGGTCCTGACCGAGGAGGAGATGGAGTCCGCCGCAAGGCCCGTCCAGCCCTCGATACCGCTGCCGGACAGGATGGACGGGTTCGCGGAAGTCGAAGGCGGGCTTTCGCGTGAAGATGCGGTGCGCGAAGCGAGGCGCTGCCTGAGGTGCGATTTGGAGACCGAGGACGCCAAGAAAGCCCTTTTGGACGCGAAGCATGGATGACAGGCCGCCGGCGAAGAGGATCAGGCTGACGATAGACTCGGCATCAATCGAGGCCGCGGAGGGGAGCACCGTGCTCGCCGCGGCCCTGGAGAACGGAATCTACGTCCCGCACCTGTGCCACCACCCCGACCTGGAGCCCGCCGGAGTGTGCAGGCTCTGCCTCGTGGACCTCGCAGGGAAGGGGATCGTCGTTTCGTGCAAGACCCCTGTCGCCGAGGGAATGGCCGTCAGGACCGAGACTCCCGAAATAGCCTCAATCCGCCGGGTTATCATAGAGCTTCTTCTCGCGAACCATCCCTGGGACTGCCTTTCGTGCGGCCGGAACACCGACTGCAAGCTGCAGCAGGCGGCGCGTCACGCCGGCGTGGACGAGTCGAGGCTCAAGCGCCTGCGCAGGACGGACAGGGTCCTTCCGCTCGACAGGTCGAACCCGTTCTTCACGCGCGACCCGAACAAGTGCGTGCTCTGCGGCGTGTGCGTGAGGACATGCGCGTCCATCCAGGGAACGGGCGCGATTGACTTCATCCGCCGCGGATTCGACACAGCCGTCGGCACCCTGGGAGGGAAACCGATTGCGGAATCGAGCTGCGAGTCCTGCGGCGAGTGCGCGGCGCGGTGCCCGACAGGCGCGCTGAGCATTAAGGAATCGGAGGTGCCCGCCAGGGAGGTGAAAACCGTCTGCCCGTACTGCGGCTGCGGGTGCGGTGTGGTCCTCGGGGTCCGCATGGACCGCATCGTCGGAGTGCGGGGCGACAGGGAGAACCCGGTGAACCGCGGCCGCCTGTGCGTGAAGGGCAGGTTCGGCCACGCGTTCGTCCGCCACAAGGACAGGCTCCGGATGCCGCTCCTGAAACGAAACGGGAAATTCGAGGAGATTTCCTGGGACGATGCGCTTGACGCGGCTGCGGCCGGATTCGGCATGAGGCGCGGGGATGCTTTCGCGCTCCTGGCTTCTGCGAAGAGCGCCAACGAGGACGCGTACGCGGCGCAGAAGTTCGCCCGGTCCGTGATGGGGTCCAACAACGTGGACCATTGCGCGCGTCTCTGACACGCCCCTACCGTGGCCGGTCTGGCCGCGACCTTCGGCTCCGGGGCGATGACCAACCCCATAAGCGACGTCGCAGGCGCCCGGTGTCTTTTCGTGATAGGATCGAACACCACTCAGGCCCATCCTATCGTGGCGCACGAGATACGGGAGGCGGTCAGGCGCGGGGCAGCCCTCATTGTCGCGAATCCCAAGCGCATAGATCTGGCCAGGCATGCATCCATATTCCTCCAGATTAAGCCGGGCACCGACGCGGCTCTAATCCTCGGGATGATGCGGGTAATCGCCGACGAGGGGCTGAAGGACACGGATTTCATCAACAGACGGTGCGAAGGCTATGAGAAGCTCGCGGAATCGCTGGCCGCGTTCTCCCTCGAGGAGGCGGCGCGCATAACGGGCGTCCCCGGCAGGCAGATTGCCGATGCGGCGAGGCTCTACGCATCAATGAAACCGGCCTCCATCCTCTACGCCATGGGCGTGACGCAGCACACCTGCGGCACGGACAACGTCCTTGCGCTCAGCGACCTCGCGCTGCTCACGGGCAACGTGGGGAAGCCCTCCTCGGGCGTGAACCCCCTACGGGGCCAGAACAACGTCCAGGGCGCCTGCGACATGGGCGCGCTGCCGAACGTGCTCCCGGGGTACAGGCGCGTGGATGATCCGGAAGCGCGGAGGATTTTCGAGGCGGCATGGGAATGCGACATGCCCGGTAAGCCGGGGCTCACGCATGCCGAGATTTTCGACGCCGCCCTCGCCGGGAAGATTAAGGCAATGTACGTAATCGGCGAGAACCCGGTCCTGAGCGAAGCGGATGCGAACCACGCGAAGAAGGCGCTCGAGAGCCTCGAATTCCTCGTGGTGCAGGACCTGACGATCACGGAGACCGCGAAACTTGCGCATCTCGTATTGCCTGCAGCGGCCAATGCTGAGCGGGACGGCACGTTCACGAACACGGAGCGGCGAATCCAGCGCATAAGGGCCGCGGTCCCGCCGCAGGGCCAGGCGAAACCCGACTGGCGGATTACTTGCATGATTGCGGAGAAGCTGGGCGGCCGCGGGTTCGGGTACGGCGAGGCGCGGGAAATCTTCGACGAAGCCGCCTCGCTCATTCCGGCATACGCCGGAGTCTCGTACGAACGCCTGGAGGCCGGGGGCATCCAGTGGCCATGCCCGGCGAAGGACCATCCGGGCACGCCAATCCTGCACGTCGAGCGGTTCTCGAGGCCGAACGGCAAGGCGGCGTTCGCCGCGGTGAGATACCGGCCCCCTGCCGAGACGCCGGACTCCGAATACCCTCTGGTGCTGACCACTGACAGGAGCATTTTCCATTTCCACACAGGCACAATGACCCGCAAGTCGGACGGGTTGAACCTGCTAGGCCGCGAGGAGGCGGTGGTCATGAATCCAGCGGACGCGGCGCGCATCCCGGCGGCGGACGGCGAAATGGTCAGGGTCTCATCGAGGCGCGGGGAAGTGCAGGCGCGCGTGAAGCTATCCGATACCTGCCCGGCCGGCCTGGTTTCCATGACGTTCCATTTCGCCGAGGCGCCGACGAACGTGCTCACCAATTCTGCGCTTGATCCCGTCGCCAAAATCCCCGAAACCAAGGTCTGCGCGGTCAGGGTGGAGAGGACCCAACCCGGGCGAGCCGGAACCTAGGAGGTCTGTATTCCGGCTCGTCCGGGTTGAGAGCTGTTGAGCAGCAGACCAGGCGAGCAGGTGAAAAATTTCCGGCTCAACTGCGGTCTACTGTTCACCGCTCCCAAAACAGACCGGGCACCGCGAATGCGAACAGGCTGCCTTCTCTGGAGTTCACTACGCCCTCGCGTGTAGAATCCCCGTCGTCTCAAGGAGGCGGGATGGCGGGATTCAGCGAAGCAAATCTGAAGGCCCTGCTGGCAATCGGGCTCGGCATTGTGCTGGTCGACAGGGCCATGGAGGCGGATAAGACGCGCGCGAAGGGCGAGTCCCTGCTCGATGCGCTCGTCCGGCACGGGGACATCGGTACTGACGCCTTCGCGGAACTCAATCGCAGATTTGCGGTTGAGGCAGGCATGGCCGGTAATCCAGAAGAGCGCATCATTGCTTCTCTCGCGGCCGTTCCCGGCATAGGCGCGCTCCTGAAGTCTCTCATGGCCGATGCTTGCGGAGCATGCCCCGTGTACTCCGACGGAGGCGAGACCCTGCCTGCTTCGGAAGCCAATCAGATTCCCGGTCTTGCGGACGAATGGTTCGGGGACAGGTACGAATTCATAAGCGAGCTTGGCAGGGGCGGTCTCGGCAGGGTGGTCGAGGCGCACGACAGGGATTTCGGCCGGGAAATCGCGATGAAGATGATGCTGCCGAACCGGGTGTCAATGGAATCAGCGGAGCGGTTCCTGTTCGAGGCGAGGGCGACCGGAAGGCTCTCCCACCCGAACATAGTTCCGGTGCATGAAATCGGGAAGCTCAGGCACCCGGGCGGCCTGGAAACCCCTTATTTCACCATGATGAAAATCAAGGGCAGGGACCTCGCGGCAATCCTCAGGGATATCGCCGCCGGGGATTCGGAAGTCCGCAGTCAGTACAACAAGCCCAGGCTGCTCAGAATTTTCGAGGAGGCGTGCAATGCAGTCTCGTACGCGCATGACAACGGCGTCCTGCACCGCGACCTAAAGCCTGCCAATATCATGGTCGGAAACTACGGCGAGGTCTACGTTGTGGATTGGGGCCTCGCGAAGTTGGCAAGTGTTCCTGATTCTCCTGATGCCGCTTCGCGGCAAACTGATTCACCTGATAATGCAGCACCTACGGCGGGAGGAGAATACTTCGGCATCAAACACTGCCCGCTGGTTGAAGAGATGGAAGGAGTATTGGGTTCCAATCAGGAGAATCAGTCTGCGCCGAAGGCGCATCAGGAGAATCAGGACACACCCGCGTTGACCCTCGAAGGCACCATCCTCGGCACGCCCGCGTACATGCCTCCCGAGCAGGCGGAAGGCAGGATTGCGGAAATCGACGTACGCTCGGACATCTACTCGCTCGGAGCCATACTGTATGAAATCCTCGCCTTGAGGCCGCCCCACGTGGGCCGCTCGGCGGTTGAAGTAATCTCCAAGGTAATCGCCGGCGAGATTCCGAAGCCCTCGCTGCTTGCGCCCGGCTTTGGGGGCCATGCGCAGGGCAAGCCGGATTCCCCGGGCCCGGATGCGGGGGATACCCGCAGCTTCCAATCCGGCGCCCATCCGGACCCCGTGCCTCCGGAGCTCGAGGAGATCGCCATGCGGGCGCTTTCCAGGGAGAAGAGCAGGAGGTTTGCTTCGGCCAGGGAGCTTGCGGACCGGATACGGACCTTTCTCGAAGGCGAGAAGGAGCGCGAGCTCAACCGCGCAGCAGCACGGGCGAAGATCTCCGAAGGACGGGCCCTGGTCGCGGAGATTACGGCGTCGAGGGCGGAACTCGGGAGGATCTCAGCCGAGGCGGAGGAGCAGTCCAGGGGAGTGAAGCTGAACTGGCCCGCTGAGAGGAAGCGGGGCGTCTGGGCTCTCGAGGACCGGGCCAAGGCCCTTCGCAGGACGATTGCCGAGAAGTTCTCGGAAGCCGGTTCCGCGTTCCAGGAGGCGCTCGGGTTCGATAGGGAAAACGCCGAAGCCAAGGCAGCTCTCGCGGATCTCTACTGGGACGAGCATGAGCGTGAAGAGAAATCGGGAAATGAGGAAGCGAGAATCCGCTGCGAGAACATGGTAAGGCGCTTCAACGACGGCCGGTACGACGCAAGGCTTAGGGGAGATGGACGGCTTTCACTGCGTACCGTGCGCCGGACCTGCGGCTGCCTGCTCCCCGCGCGCGCCGGGCGGCTTTCCGTGAGGATTCGCGGCGATGCCATGGATCCGTCGCCGTTCGGAAGCGTCCAGTTCCGCGGGGAGCAGAGCAGGTTCCTGCCCCACATCGACGTAGACCGCCCGGACGGGAGGGGCATGCACGAGCCGGACTGCTCGGCCGGGGACGTCTCGGGCGCGGACGTCAGGGTATTCCGGTACAGGCAGGAGGACAGGCGGCTCGTTCTCGAGGGGCCTGTGTGGGAGGGGCGCAGTCCGGTAAAGGGACTCCCGTTGCGCATGGGCTCCTACCTCGTTCTCGTGCAGAGCCCGGGCATGGCAGCCGTCCGGCGCCCGGTGAGGATCGGGAGATGCGAGGAGGCGGCCGCCGAAGTGGCGCTCTATTCGCCGGAGGAGGTTCCGACTGGGGTGTCCGTCATATCCCGGGGCGCCTTCATCGAGGGAGGCGAGGCTGCCGGTGGCGGAACTGCAATCGTCAAGGAACTGCCGTACGATTTCTTCGCCTCCGTTCATCCGGTGACATGCGGGGAATACCTCGAGTTCCTGAACGACATTGATCCCGACGAGGCGGTCAAGAGGGTTCCGCGCGAGGCGCCTTCCTCGGGATCGTACTGGCCTCGGCTTCTGGACGGCAGGTTCGCCGTACCGACGCAGGGCTTTCTCGATGCCGCCCCCGCGCCGGTCCGCTCGACTGCGAGAAAGCTTCTCAACACCCGGGCGCACTGGGAGGAGGACTGGCCCGTCCTGGGCGTGTCCTGGTTCGACGCAATCTCGTACTGCGAATGGAAATCCGCCAGTGAAGGCAGGATTCTGACCTTGCTCACCGACGAGGAATGGGAAAAGGCCGCGCGGGGAGCTGACGGCAGGATATTCCCCTTCGGCGACGTGTTCGAGCCGACCTTCGGCAACATGCAGTGGACCTTTGACGACGGTCAACGGCCAAGCCCTGTGAACTGCTTTCCGCTGGACGAATCGCCCTACGGCCTGCGCGGCATGGCCGGGAATGCGAAGGACTGGTGTCTTTGCGATCCCGGAGCGCAGTACAGGGACTGGCGGTCGATACGCGGCGGCAGCTTTGGCCATGACAACAAAGCCGCCAGGTCCGGGGCGCGCTTCGGCGACCGCCCCGCCAACGTCTTTTGGGACCACGGGTTCCGTCTCTGCGCAAGAGCTTGGTCCTCCTAATCCTTCGCCTCCGTTGCCGATAGACAGGCCAGGTCCGATCTTGAGGCTGCGTATTATTTGCGCGTGTTAACTTGGATGTTATTGCGGTTCCCGCCGCTCATCCAGCCTTCGGACTTCAGTCTGCTTCCAAGGTATAAGACAGTCTTATGCGTCAATCGTCGACTTGACTCCTTCGCCAAGCCGGTTGGGGTGACAAACGTCAACAGTCGACCTGACCCCTTTCCCCCTAGGTAGGTTCGGAAGTTTAAGCTTCCCTGTTTTCATAACACATACCTCCTCAATATCTTACGGCTGATTGAAAATGGGTTTTCGGAAAATAGAATATTTCATTGACTTTTAGCAGGGAATATAGTATTATTATTCTGATAAACAGAAAATAATAAAGAGAAGGTTAAAGCATTTATTAAAGAGACTGAAATGCCTCTATCTGAACGACTTAAGTTCGCGAGGGAGAAGGCGGGACACACGATGAAAGATGTCGAGGCGGTTTTGAAGATCGGTTGCTCCTCGTTGTCAGAATACGAAACGGGGAAACGAGAGCCACGTCTCCGTCAACTCCAACTTATGGCTGAATTCTATAACAGACCGCTCACCTTCTTCTTGGAAGAGGACCCCATTATTGCCGAGACCATTCTCTGGCGACAATGCCCAGATGAGCCGAGTAAAACGGAATCGATGTTTCGAAAACTTGTCGAACAATATCGACATTTAGAGTCGTGGTGCAACAAGGTAAATAGACCCAATCTCGAATATATGGAGAAGTCTAAAGACGAGTTCGGTTATGAAGACGCTGAAAAACTCGCCTTGACTTTTCGCTCAAGGCATTCCCTCGGGAATACTCCCGCTAGGGTTCTTCAGGCTATATTGGAGGAAATCTGTGGAGTAAAGATATTTGTTTTGCCCTTTAATCCGCCTGGGGCTGCAGCTTCTTTTTTTTCCCAGGAATTCGGTCCTGCTATTCTTCTCAACTCACAGAATGTCCGATGGAGGAGAACCTTCGATTTAGCCCATGAACTTTTCCATATTCTCTCTTGGAAGCCCTTTGGTCATTTCGACGGCATAACAACGTCATCCAAAGAAGAAGAGAAACTCGCCACTTGTTTTGCACGTAATTTATTGATGCCGATAGATGCTTTTATTCCTCTCTTCCCTAGTCCCTTACCTGATCGCATTGATATTGGCGATATTTTCACGCTGGCGAGATTCTTTGATGTATCACATGAGGCTATTATCAACCATGCAACATTTGTATTTCACTGGAGTGATGAGTCTCGGGAATCTATATTAAACCGAGGGAAAGAAGTATATAGCCTATGCGAGCAACGCACTAGTGATTCCCCCTCCGGCCTCCCCGCGCGTTATTTTGATCTTGCTGTTGAAGCTTTGAATAAAGGCAGACTCAGCATTGGTGTGTTTGCCAAATATACTAGAATGGCTCTCACTCAGGCTGAGCTATATTTTCAGATGGAGGATTAAACATGAATCTGGGTTTATTTGTTGACACCGGGATCATACTGACCGTTGCAAAGGATGGGTGTATTTCTACCATTTGAGGGCCTCTTTAA
>DYIT01000063.1 GCA_020723505.1 Candidatus Kuenenia stuttgartensis | reverse complement strand
CCCAGATTCTCGACCTCATGATTGACGTCCGCAAGCAGACGGGCGACGCCGCCATCATGCTCATCACCCACAACCTGGCCGTGGTCGCGGAGACCTGCCAGCGCGTCGCGGTCATGTACGGCGGGAAAATCCAGGAAGTGGCCGACGTGAAGCCCCTGTTCCGCGACCCCCTGCATCCGTACACGCGGGGGCTGCTCGATTCCCTCCCGAGGCCCGATCACAGGAAAGGCGACAGGCTTTCCACCATCAAGGGTATCGTCCCGAGCATAATGGCGTTCCCGCCCGGCTGCAAATTCAACACGCGCTGCAGCCGCGCGGAGGACAGGTGCAGGATCGAGGAGCCGGACCTCGCGGAGGTCAGGCCCGGCAGGTTTGTAAGGTGCCATCTCGTGAAGAAAGAGGGATCCTGATGCAGACAGCGGACGCCCATCCGGCAGCCGACAACATCATCGAGGCCTCGGACCTCAAGGTCCACTTCCCCATACACGGCGGGCTTTTCCTCCGCCAGGTCGGGGAGGTCAAGGCCGTCGACGGCGTGTCGTTCGCCATCAGAAGGGGCGAGACCCTCGGCCTTGTGGGCGAGTCCGGCTGCGGCAAGACCACCGTGGGCAAGGCCATAATCAGGCTCGTGCAGGCGACCTCCGGCTCCCTGACGTTCAGGAAATCCCCGGGCGAGAGCATTGACCTCGTCCCCCTCACGCGGAAGCAGATGAGGCCCTACCGCGCCGACATCCAGATGATCTTCCAGGACCCCTATTCATCCCTCAATCCCCGCTGGACGGTCGGGGCCATAGTCGAGGAGCCGCTCCTTATTCACCGCAAGGACATGTCAAAGAAGGAGCGCGAGGACAGGGTAGCCTGGCTGCTCGAGAAAGTCGGGCTCACCGGCGAGCAGGCGTCCCGGTATCCGCACGAGTTCTCGGGCGGGCAGCGGCAGAGGATAGGGGTGGCCCGGGCGCTGGCCACCAACCCTCATTTCATCATCGCGGACGAGCCCGTGTCGGCTCTCGACGTGTCGATTCAGGCCCAGGTAATCAACCTGCTCCAGGACCTCCAGGAGGAATTCAAGCTGACATACCTCTTCGTGGCCCACGACCTTTCCGTCGTGGTCCACGTGTCCAACCGCATCGCAGTGATGTATCTCGGCAACATCGTGGAGCTGGCCCCGAGCAGGGACGTCTTCCAGAGCCCGGTCCACCCGTACTCCAAGGCGCTGCTCTCAGCGGTCCCGCTACCCGATCCGGACAAGACCCGGCCGGGGAGGGTGATTCTGAAGGGGGATGTGCCCAGCCCGCTCGCCAAGCCATCCGGCTGCGGCTTCAGGACCCGCTGCCCAATAGCCAAACCAGACTGCGCCCTGCGGGTGCCCGACCTCCGCGAAGCCTCCCCCGGCCGCCTTGCAGCCTGCCCGCATGTATGATTCCCCGCAAAGCGGGGAATCATTTACCCTTGGATTTTATCAGGGATTCCACAACAGCGGGGTCAGCCAGCGTCGTCGTGTCTCCTATCTGGTCGAACTGGCCCTCGGCAATCTTGCGCAGGATTCTGCGCATGATTTTTCCCGACCTGGTCTTGGGCAGTTCCGGAGCCCAGTGAATCACGTCGGGCGTGGCAATCGGGCCGATTTCCTTCCTGACGTGGCCCACGAGCTCCTGCCTCAGGTCGTCCGTGTAGGCGGCCCCGACCTTGAGCGTGACGTACGCATAGATGCCCTGGCCCTTAATCTCGTGCGGGAACCCGACGACCGCCGCCTCCGCGACCTTCGGATGTGAGACCAGCGCGCTCTCTATCGTGGCCGTTCCCAGCCTGTGCCCGGAGACCTTGAGGACGTCGTCCACGCGGCCCGTAATCCAGTAGTATCCGTCCTTGTCGCGGCTGGCCCCGTCGCCGGTGAAATAATACCCGGGATACATTTCGAAATACGTCTTCTCGAAGCGCTGGTGGTCGCCGTAAATCGTGCGGCTCTGCCCGGGCCACGGCCTCTTGATTGCCAGCACGCCGGAGGCTTCGCCCTTGAGCTCGTTGCCCTTGTCGTCGAGTATGGCCGGCTCGACGCCGAAGAACGGGAACGTCGCGGACCCGGGCTTGGTCGCCCATGCGCCCGGCAGCGGGGTGATGAGGATTCCGCCGGTCTCCGTCTGCCACCACGTGTCGACAATCGGGCACTTCTCCTTCCCGATGTGCTTGTGGTACCACATCCACGCCTCGGGGTTGATTGGCTCGCCCACCGACCCGAGAAGCCTGAGCGACGAGAGGTTGCAGCGGGCGGGGAAATCCGTGCCCTTGGCGGCTATCGAGCGGATTGCGGTCGGTGCCGTGTAGAATATGTTCACCTTGTGCTTCTCCACGACCCTCCAGAACCTGTCCGGCTCCGGATGCATGGGGACGCCCTCGAACATGAGCGATATCGCTCCGTTGAGAAGCGGGCCGTAGACGATGTAGGAATGGCCTGTAATCCACCCTATGTCCGCGGTGCACCAGAAAACCTCGCCGTCATGGTAGTCGAAGATGAGCTTGTGCGTGAGGCCCACGAACACCATGTAGCCCCCGCAGGTGTGCTGCTGGCCCTTGGGCTTCCCCGTCGACCCGGAGGTGTAGAGGATGAACAGAGGATCCTCGGCGTCCATCACCTCGGGCTCGCAGGCCGGGGACGCCTTCTTCATCTCGTCGTGCCACCAGACGTCGCGACCGGGCTTCATGTCGGCCTTGATTCCCTTGGCCGCCCCGACGCGCTCGACGACGATGCACGTCTTCACGTCCATGCCGTTGGCGGAGGCCTTCTTCATGGCCTCGTCCGCGGCGCTCTTCAGGGTGACGGCCTTCGGGCCGCGGTACGTGCCGTCCGCGGTCACCAGGAACGCGCACTTCGAGTCGAGAATCCTGTCAGCGAGCGATTCGGCCGAGAACCCGCCGAAGACCACGGAGTGGACCGCGCCGATTCTCACGCAGCCGAGCATGGCTATTGCGAGCTCGGGAATCATGGGCAGGTAGATCGAGACCCTGTCGCCCTTCTTCACGCCCTTGCTCTTCAGCACGTTGGCGAACCTGCACACCTGCTCGTGGAGTTCCTTGTACGTGTACTTGCGGTCCTCAGTCGGCTCGTTACCCTCCCAGAGGATTGCCGTCTGGCCGCCCTTGGTCTTCAAGTGCCTGTCTAGGCAGTTCACCGACACGTTGGTCTTCGCCCCCTGGAACCACTCAATCCTAATCGGACCCTTCCTCATGTCGTAGTTATAGCCGACGACCTTGTCCCATTTCCTGTTCCACTGGAACTTCTCGGCCTGCTCGGCCCAGAAACCGTCCATGTCCTCGAGGGACCGCTTGAACATGGCCTCGTATTCCTTGAGGCTCTTCACGTGGGCCTTCTCGCTGAAGGACGCGGCCGGGGGGAACATAGGGTCGCGTTTTTCCTGGACCTGTGCTGGCTTGCCTTTCTTCTGGTCTTTCATCGGAGGTCCTCCAATAATGCCCCGGCTCATGGCCGGAGACGGCTTTAATTCAGATATCCGGCATAATTCGAAACACTTCATTTTATCTTCGAATGGAGGGGGATAAAAGAAAAAATCGGTAAGCGGCAATGAAAGTTCGAAAGCCGCAGACTTTGTGCCATACGTTGGTGTGTTGGTGCGTCGGTACGCCGGAGGAACCACAGCCCTTCATGCCGCGCTGCGGCACTCTGAAACAATGCATTGAATTTTGGAGGCAGGAACTCGGGAAAAGGCAGGGGGGCAAGCCGGAATCCGGGGCCGATTGATTCGTAAGGGCCGGGGCCTTCGGGACCGCGCGGTTCCGGCCCTTACGAATCAGCAGATCTTCCTCTCCATCGAGAGCTTGTCCATCTCCTCCTCCGGGAGGACGGGATAATCGCCGCTGAAGCATGCGGTGCAGAATGCGCCGGGGTCGGAAACCGCGGACAGCAGGCCCTCCATGCTGACGTAGCCCAGGCTGTCCACGCCCAGGAGCCGGGCCACCTCGGCCACGGTCCTGCCCGTGGCCGCAAGCTTCGACGCCTCGGGGAAGTCTATGCCGTAGAAACAGGGGTGGCGGGTGGGCGGGCAGCTTATGCGCATGTGGATTTCGCGCGCCCCGGCCCGCCTGAGCTGGTCCAGCCTCGATTTCGACGTGGTGCCCCTGATAATCGAGTCGTCCACCACCACGACCCTCTTCCCCTCAACGACGTTCCTGACCACGTTCAGCTTGATTTCCACGCTGGATCGGCGGTCGTCCTGCGCGGGCATGATGAAGGTCCTTCCCACGTAGTGGTTCCTGATGAACCCGAGGTCGAGCGGCAAGCCTGATCCGCGCGAATATCCCATGGCAGCAGAAAGACCCGAGTCCGGCACAGCGAACACCACGTCGGCGTCGACCGGATGCTCCGCGGCCAGCCTCTCCCCGAGCGTGACTCTGACCTTGTGCACGTTCTCCCCGAACACGTTGCTGTCGGGCCGCGCGAAGTACACGTGCTCGAAGATGCACTGCGACGTCCTGGTCCTGCAGTCCCGCCCGAACGAGGCGGTCTCGACTCCCCGGTCCGACACCGTCACTATCTCCCCAGGAAGAACGTCCCGCACGTATTCGGCCTTGAGCAGGTCGAGTGCGCAGGTCTCGGACGCGACTATGGTCGAGTTCCCGAGCCTGCCGATGCAAAGCGGCCGGAAGCCGTTTGGATCCCGCGCAGCGACAATCATCTCGTTCGTGAGGAACAGGAAGCAGTAGGCCCCCCTCAGGTGGCCCAGGCAATGCGCAAGCCTGTCGGGGAGATTGCGGTGCTGTGGGTCGGCGAGAAGGTGCACGATGGTCTCGCTGTCCGTGCTCGTCTCGAAGATGGCCCCCTTGTCCTGGTACTGCTTCCTCAGCGTGCGGGCGTTGACGAGATTCCCGTTGTGCGCGACCGCCAGCAGGCCCTCGATTTCCTCGACCACGAGCGGCTGGATGTTCTGAATCCTTCCGGATCCGGTCGTCGAGTACCTGACGTGCCCTATCGCGTGGTTCCCGGGCAGCCTTTTGAAGTCATCCATGTGGAACACGTCCGACACCAGCCCGGGCCCCTTCCTGCTCTGGAGCGTGCGCCCGTCCGAAGACACTATCCCGGCGCTCTCCTGGCCCCGGTGCTGGAGGGAATACAGGCCGAGATAGACCTCGTAGGCGGCCGAATCGTTCCCCCACACGCCCATCAGGCCGCAGTGTTCTCCAATCTCTCCCGACATCGCATCCCCTCCGTCAGGCCGGCGAAGGCTCGGCGCCCCCGTGATTCTCGAGTGCCCGTTTCTCCTCGTCGGGAATCTCGTCCGCCGGCTGCTTCTTCCCGTCCCCCGACGGGCGACCGGATTTCCCGGCTTTCAGGTCCCTGGCTTCCTGAATCGAGTCGATGTCCGTGCCTTCCATCAGCCGCTTCGTCTCCTCGGCGTCAAGGACCTCGTAGCGGACCAGGGCTTCGGCGATTTTCTCGAGCAGCTTCCTGTTCTTCTTTATGACGGATTCCGCCTCCGAGTAGCAGGACTCGATGATTGCCTTGACCTCGCGGTCTATCAGCTCCGCCGTGGCATCGCTGCGGTTAATCTGGCGCGTGATTTCCCTTCCCAGGAAGATGTGTTCCTCGGACTCGCTGTAGGAAATCGGCCCGAGCACCTCGCTCATGCCCCATTTCGTGACCATCATCCGCGCGAACTCCGACGCGCGCGTGATGTCGTTCTGCGCGCCCGAGGTCACGTCCTTGAAGAAGAGCTCCTCCGCGATTCTGCCGCCGTAGAGGATTTTAATCTCGGTCAGGAGTCTCGATTTCCTGACGTGATACCTGTCCTTTTCCGGAAGGAACAACGTCGCCCCGAGGGCCATTCCCCGGGGGATAATCGTGACCTTATGGAGGGGTTCGGCGCCCGGGAGGAGGAGGTGCAGCATGGCGTGGCCGGCCTCGTGGAACGCCGTAATCCTCCTGTCCTCCTCATCCAGTACCCTGGATTTTTTCTGGCGGCCCCAGCGGACCTTGTCGCGGGCTTCCTCGAGGTCCTCCTGTTCGACGGCCTTCTTGCCCTTCATGGCGGCCATGAGCGCGGCCTCGTTGACGAGCGCCTCGAGGTCGGCGCCGGAGAAGTACGGCGTGCTCCGGGCGACCTTCTGCATGTCCGCGGCCGAGGAAAGCTTCACCTTGCTCCCGTGGACCCTCAGTATCTCCTCGCGCCCCTTGATGTCCGGCGGGTCAATCACGATTTCCCTGTCGAACCTGCCCGGCCTGAGCAGCGCCGGATCCAGCACATCCGGCCTGTTCGTCGCCGCGAGAAGGACGATGCCGGAATCCGTGTCGAACCCGTCCATCTCCACCAGTATCGCGTTCAGGGTCTGCTCGCGCTCGTCGTGCCCGCCGCCGAGTCCGGACCCGCGCTTGCGCCCGACAGCGTCGATTTCGTCCAGGAAGACGATGCAGGGCGCGCTCTCCCTCGCCTGTTTGAACAGGTCCCTCACGCGGGATGCGCCGACGCCGACGAACATCTCCACGAAGTCCGACCCCGAAATGCTGAAGAACGGCACGCCCGCCTCGCCTGCCATCGCCTTCGCGAGGAGCGTCTTGCCGCAGCCGGGCGGGCCCACCAGGAGCACGCCCCTGGGGATTCTGCCGCCGAGCTTCTGGAACTTGGTCGGCCCCTTCAGGAATTCGATGATCTCCGCGACCTCCTCCTTGGCTTCCTGGATGCCTGCCACGTCGGCGAAGGTCACCTTGGAGTCGGAGCTCTGGTGGAGTTTTGCGCGGCTCTTCCCGAACGCGAGTACGCTCCCTCCCGCCGGCGAGCGCATCTGCCTTATGACGAAGAACCAGAACAGGAAGATGAGAATCACCCACGGCGCCAGCGATATCAGCACGGGCCAGACCGCGCTGGGCTTCTCCTTGTCGTACCGCTCCTTGAGCGTCTCCGAGAGCTTCTCGTTGAGCTCCGTCTCTATCTCGTCGACCGACACCACGGCCTTGAACTTCTTCCCGGTCTTGTCGACCAGGTATATCTCCAGGTCGTCGGCCTTCTTGACCGCCTTCTCAATCGTGAAGGAAGTGTCCTCGCCCTTGAGAATCTGGCGCAGCTTGCCGTATGTGATTTGCTTTTCCTTGCCCGCGTCCGCGCCCATCTGGCTCATCAGGACAACGACCACGAGGAACACGAGGAGGATCAGGGGGAACACTATGCTCATCCTCTTCCTCGGGAGCTTGTCTCTCGGCTCGGTGTCGGGCGGGAGGTCGGGGAATTCGGGCATATGACCGTAAAAAAAAAACGGACGCGGCCGTCAAGGCCGATATCAGATTATAAATCAAAACCGCAGCGTTTCAAGGCTGCGCGCCACGGCGGAAGCGAGTTCCCTGAGCGCGGCGAGCCCCGCAGTGTCCCTCGACTGGCCCCGCGCCGCGGCGAATTCGCCCGTCTCCGAGAACTTGGTGCGGGATATCTCCCGGCCGGACCTGGTTCGCAGGACAACCTCGACCGACATCTTCACCGTCCCGGCTTCGGCCAGGTCGGACGGATCCTCGGCGGTCACATCCTGCGAGACGCCGGTTATCCTGCCTTCCAGCACTACGTCCGCGCCCGCGGAGGATGTGACGTTCCACCCCCTCGCCTTGAGCTCGGTGACCACCGAGAGAGTAAGCGGGTATTCAATCTCCCTCTCCCTCGTATCGTTCCTGAAAATGGGCACTGCGATGGAGCGCAGCTCGGCGCTCCGGGGCGGGCCGAGATTATACCCGCAGGAGGCGGCCGCGAGGACGGCCGCCAGCAGGACCAGGGCGGGAACCGGGCGCGTCATTTGGCCTCCGGCGAATCCTGCGCAAGCTCGGCTTTGGCCTTCGACGCCCATTCGGTGCCGTGGTAATCCTTGAGAATCATCGCGAGATACATCCTGGCCGCGGCTTTCTTGCCGTCGCCGGCATAGTATTCCGCCGTCCTGAACAGCTTCTCCGCCAGCAACCCCCTTATGTGATTCACGTACCATTCGGCGAGCTTGAGGAGATCGGTCCTGACGCCGGGAGATATCTCCACCGGCTCGAGGCCCTGGTTGTTCTGGACGAAAATCCTGAACCTCATCAGGGCGCGGTCCAGGTTCGATGTGTCCCTGTCGATGTCCTTGTTCTTCTCGAAATGGCACCTGGCCGACATGTATTCGGCGGGCGCCCTCCACTTGTCCTCGGGAAGCTCGCGAATCAGGCTCTCGTAGACGTTGATTGCCTTGTCGAGGTCGCCGTCGGAGAAGAAGTAGTTCCCGAGCTCGTAGAGCGACTGGCCCGTATGCGGCGAATACGGGGCGATTTCCGTCATCTTCTGGAGGATTTCCGCCGCCTCGGCCCTGCCGCCCAGGAACTTGAGGCCCAGGAAGCTCCGCTTCTCGCCCGCGAGGAACCTGAATGCGATTTCCGTCTCTATTTCCACGACTCGATTGAACATAGAGGCCTGACCGGCTCCGCGCCGGCCTGAAAGGGCTTCCGCAAGCGAAGAAACCCCCTTAATCCCGCCGGCGCCCGCGGGATCGGCCATCTCCCCCTCGGTCGCGGAGCAGTCGGGGTCGCCCTCGAGAAGCTCCTTGAGACAGTCGTGAGACCGCTCAATCTCGCCGGCCTTGAAGAACGCGACACCGGCCAGGTACAGGGCCGCAAGCCTCCTGCGCGTCCCTGCCTCGGAATCGGCGGCCTCCTTCATAAGCGACGCGGCATCCGCAATCGCGGCTGCTTCCCCGGGCTTCGAGAGCGCCGCCAGGAGTCCCTCGGCGGCGCGGCCGGCGATGTCCTCGAAATCCGGATTCACGGATACTGCCGGAGCCTTGGCCCCGGTTTCGAGCAGGCTGCACCCCGCAACGCATGAAAACGCGAGCGCTGCAAGCCAGATCATCGCAGCCTTCATGTGCAAGGTCTCGTCCACAGGTAGTCCTGCAAGGAATCGCGCCTCGAGGGCGCGGCCAGTCCGGGCACGAGCTTCGCGCCCCGGCGCCGGATTTTCCGTCGATGCAGAGGATAATCCGCGAAGACGTCCGGGAAAAGCATTTTCCGTCAGACGTAGTCCAGAATTTCGAGAAGCGAATCAGGATTGATGTGCACGTCCGCGCCGATTCCACCCCCTGAATCGAGGCCGATGGAAAATCCCGCGGCCTCGAACATGGGCCCGTCCGACTCGCTGTCCCCGACCGCGATTGTCTCGTCGGGGTCGACGGCGAGCCTTTCGCAGCAGGAAAGGAGGATGCGGCGCTTGCTCTTCTCGTGTTCCGGGTCCCCCGATACGTTGAGGCGCACGCCGGAGAGCCTGTCCTTCGGCCCGAAGAGCATCTCGTTCGCGTGGACCTCTGCGAAGCCGAATCCGGTCTCCCTGGACAGCCTTTCGGCCAAGTGCGAGAAACCGCTCGAAATTATCGCCGCCCGCAGGCCGCGGGCGCGGATTTCAGCGAGGAGCGGAGGGGCGGATTGCCTGAATTCGATTCTATCCAGCTCTCCAAGGACGACGCTCTTTTCAAGGCCGATCCACATTTCCACGTCCCGGTCGAAAAACTCCTCGTAATCAATCCTCCCTGCCAGCCAGTCGTTCAGGTGGTTGACTCCCAGTCCGTCCCACATCCCCAGGCGCTCGTGCAGATACTGCCAAGGGCTTTTCGTCCTGGTGAGGGTCCCGTCGAGGTCGAAGAATATCAATCCGGCCATGTGTCCGAGTCCGCCTTGAAAAAAGATGCCTCCGGATGGACTCATCATATCCCGCGCGCTTCGAGCGCGGGATCCGGTATCCGATCAGCCGTTCCGCCGCAATGCTCGGTGACCGTGGCGATGCAGGATTTGACGCAGGTTTCGAGTTCCCCGGGCTGGATACCGTATGGGGCGAAGACAATCCAGAGCAGATTCCTGGTCGAGACCGAGACTGCGGTCCTCGTCGAATCCGAGGAAGGGTGTCCGAAGGGACCGGCGCCGTCTGCAGCGGCGATCTGCCCATGGAGGGTGACGAGTTCCTTGCCGTGCCCCTCGTAGGATTCGCCCGCGAGTCCCAGGCGAATCTCGCACCGGTCCCCTTCGATCTTTTCCGCATCGTAGAGCCCCATGGGCAGCATGTACCTGAGCGAGCAGAAGTTGCAGCAGTCGACCGCGGAGTTTATCCGGTAGAGGTCCTTCCCCTGAAGAATCCGCCTCAGCAGCGCTTCCGAAGCAGGCCTCCGCCTCGTCGGATCGACACCGGCCGCTTTATAGAGATTACGGCCGGCGGCGAGCGCCTCAATCCCGCCGGGCGGCGTGTCGCCGAACCTGGTCCTGTATTCCTCGGTCAGGGCTCCAATTCTGCTCCAGAGCGCAGGCGAGAACCTGGAGATTGCAACCCCCCGCTGCGCGAACGCCGCGACCGCGATTTTCCCCGCAAGGGATTCGCCGATTACGATTTTCATCGTCGCTGCGGAACCGCTCATGCGCCTCAATCCTAACCCGGACGAGCCGGAACCAAACAAGAATGTCAAGCTCGTCCGGGTTATATCACGCGCTTCGCGCGTACCTTGCCGAAAATCTATTAAATTATTACGGGAATCTTTCCACTAGGTGACTACGAGTTCCCTTGGGTTGCCAGGAACGACGATTCATTCCGGGAGACGCCGGATTCTAGCAATATCGCCGCCCGGCTGGAATACCGCGGGCTGCGATTGAAATCCTGATAGCCCCCCGCCGATTGACTCCAAATCCTGCTTGTGCTAGAAAACCACCTTCCCGGGCGTGCGTAACGGCTGGTCCATACTTAGAATCGTTCGGAAGGCGGCGATATGGCGGACGTAAGCAAGCTCTACGAGAAGGCGGCGGACTACCTGAAGCGCAAGAACTTCGATCCGGCCATCGACCTGTTCAAGCAGATCCTTGCGCTCGATCCGAACTATGCCGCAGCGAGGAAGGACCTCAGGAAGGCCGAAATCGAGAAGTTCGACGCTCAGGGGTATCCGCCGAAATTCCTCGCGCAGATTGGCAACCTGCCGTCTTACGTGAAAATCCTGGTTTTCAGCCTGGTGAAAAACTACGACCGGCTGGCAATGGTATGCGAGGACGTGCTGGCCAGGGACCCGAGGAATGCGGGAACAGGCTTGAGGCTCGGCCACGCGCTCTGGAAGGGCGGTTACATGCAGTCGGCCCTGGCCGCTTTCGAGGCGATACTCGACTGGAGTCCCTCCGACTTCGACGCGCTCGTGGCGTGCGGCGATTTGTCCAAGGCCACCGGCAATCTGGACGCGGCAATCCAGTACTTCGCAAAGGCGCAAAAAGCGAACCCAAGGGACAAGCATGTCACGGACTCGATAAGGGACATCTCCGCCATGATATCCATCAAACCGAGGGAGCAGGCGGGATCATACCGGGACCTGATTCATTCGGACGAGAAATCGAGGAAACAGCAGCAGAAATCAAGGGAGGACGAGGTCTCCATTGCGAAACAGAGGGTGAAGCAGAACCCCGGGGACGTTAAAGCATGGTTCGACCTCGGCGATCTCCTGGAACGGAAAGGCATGCTCAAGGAAGCCCTCGAGGCGTTCGACAAGGCTGTTTCAATCGCTCCGGCGGACGAGGACGTGCTGTCGAGGCGCGGGGACGCGAAGATAGCGCTGCTCGAGAGCAGGGCTGCCTCGGCGCGCAAGGACGCCGAAGCGCTCGGCAGACCCGACAGCGCAGGCACGTTGGCCAAGATGGAAGCGGAGAAGAGCGAGTTCGAGATAGCCGAATTCAGGAGGAGGAGCTCGCTTTATCCGACGGACCTGGGTCTCAGGTTCTCGCTGGGCGGGGCGCTCTTCAGGGCGGGAAAGACGGACGAGGCGGTTGCGGAGTTCCAGCAGAGCAAGAAGGATCCCAAGAGGAACAGGGAATCCTCGTTCTGGATTGGGAGATGCTTCCTCGAAAGCAGGAAGTTCAACCTGGCGGTGAAGCAGTTCCAGGTGGCACTTGAACAGGATCCGACCCTGGACTCGCTCGGAAAGGACATCCATTACTTCATGGGCAAGGCCAGGATCGGCGAAAACGACAAGGATTCCGCGCGGAAGCACTTCGAGACAATCTACGAAGAAGACATCAACTTCAAGGACGTCTCCAAGCTAATCGAAGAATTGGGCAAATGACGGTTTCCGGCCGGAAAATTGCTTGCCAACCGTTTTTTTTCGGATATAGTCCCATCCCTGCAGCGCCGGTGGCGCCGCTAACATACGCTCGAAGTTAGGAGATCCCGGATGCCCCATACCAAGTCAGCAAAAAAGAGGCTGCGGCAGAACATCAAGAGAAACATCCTGAACAGGCAGGTCAGGAGCAAAATGAAGACGGCTGTGCAGAAAGTCCAGGACGCAATCACCGAAAACCCGGTGAAGGAGAAGTGCCAGGAGGCCCTCAGCGAGGCTTTCAAGAGAATCGACAAGGCGGCGAAAAAACACGTGATTCACTGGAATGCTGCCGCACGTAAAAAATCAAGGCTGGCGCGGAAACTCTCGAAGCAGATGAAGAACGCCGTGCAGGCGCCGCCTCAAGCCGCCCCGGCCGCTCTGAAGGAAGCAGAAAAGAAGGAAGGCGAGAAATCCTGAGCTGGATGATCAAAAAAAAAGAGCCTTCGCAGGCTCTTTTTTTATTGGTTGGCTAGATTTCGGCAGCAACCGGTGTGTGCCGTTTTTCAAGGAACTGATGCCCGCAATCGCAACGCCATAGCACGAAAACAGTATACCGGGCTGTTGAAGTATTCTCTCTAGACATCGTCCTTCCGCACTTCTCGCACGTCACTTTCTCTGAAACCTTCATCTTCATGACCACCTCTCTACAAACAACCCTTTGTTGCAGAAAAAAACATTATACTTTATTTGATCGGATTTCAACAGCAAAATGCGATTTTTTAGTACTCTTTTTCCTTGCCCTTTCCCGGAGCCTTTTTCGTCGTATCTTTTTTCTTGAAAAGATGTTGCGGAAGCTCTTCATTGATCTTGTATTCCTTGAGAAATACTTTTAACGGTTCGGAGGAATTCGATGATGTCGGAATGAGAATTTGAGCCGGCAGCCAGAGGTTTTTTATCTTCTCATACGCAATGCTGATTGTCGTCTTCTGTTCATTGCCTGCGGAATCCTTCCGTTTCAGTAGGATTTTGGAAATCAGTAGTTTGCCGTCCTTGTCTACGACTTCCAGGTCCATAACGGTCTCGTTACCATCCAGGTTCCTTGCCATGCGAATTGGCTTTAATTCCTTGTCTGCCCAGATAGTTATGACGCCCATGTCCTTGAAGGACAGCTTCCATTCCTGCGCTTCGTCCAATGCTTCCTCTTTGGAGCCATTCGAGCCCTTTTCCTCTTTTGCCGGTTTCTCAGCGCCTTTGTCCTCAGAAGTCTGCGGCTTCTCTTTCCCGGAAGGGATTGGTTTTGCGGTGATTTTTACAACAGGACCAATCTTTTCAAATACTTCATTTGTTACAATCAGTTCGCAAGCGCAAATATAGTCGATTAAAGGACCCATGCAGAACAAATATCGCATGAATTCCACCGTGTCCTTGAACATGGCCAGGAAAAGAGTCTTCATCTCCTGGTCCACGCCCTCCACGTCGAGTTCCTGCATGCCGGGACTCTTGAAATAGAGCTTCAGCTTTGCCCCTTGGAAAAGCGGATTATCCTTCAAGAAGGGGCTCTCGATGGATGCTTCCAGCGTTTTCAGCCCTGCTTCGGACAGGTTGTAGATCTTCGCTTTCAGGCCTTTTACGGCATCCGGAAGCTCCTTCTGCCCGGCCGGGGCCGGTTCTTCCGCCAGCATAGCCGGCGAGAAGGAAATCAGAATCGCGGTCAGAAAAGCGCAAAGAAGAAAACAGGACTTTTTCATATGCACTCCCTCAATCCAGTCCGGACGCATGTCTGTTTCGAACGTCGGAGGTTAACATTGACGGCATGGGACTTCAATGGCGACAGGGCCCTTAATCATTTTTTTTGCTGGATTTCCGCTGTTCTGATATAGTTCGTGCGGAAAGCGTTGACGAACTCAAGGAGGACGGATGCGATGTCCAGTCTGCGCTGCTGATAATCCCGAGGGAAGCAGGTTCTGTTCGGCCTGCGGGAAGGAGATTTCCGTGCAGCCCATGCCGCAGGTGGGGGTGGACCTTTTCCCGCCACCCGGACCCGAGATCCCGCAGGAAGCGGCGGACAATCCGCCCCGATTCGCAGGATCCGACGGGAGCGGTTCTCCGGAGGTCTCTCCCGGGCCGTATGGCGGGGTTTTCGCCGAGCCCCAGATGCCCGAGATGGCTCCGGGATTCAAGGAGGTCGAGCTGTGCGCCGTGTGCAGCGGCGCTTTCCCGATAGGCGATCTGCTCGACTTCCATGGGAAGCTTTACTGCCCGTTGTGCAAGGCGAGGGAAATCAAGGAGGGGCAGAAGAAGGAGGAGCGGGTTTCGAAGGGCCTGCAGCCGCCGCCGGTCATCCCCCCTCCGCAGGAGGAGGATCCCGAGCCTCCTCCGGGCGAGCAGGCGGATCAGCCTCACGGGGACCAGTTCAGGGAAAACAGGGCCGCGATTGTCTCAGTGCACAGGCAGTCAAAACAGGCCGGGAGTGGCACGTACATTCTCGTGGCCGTCGTGATGTTCGGGCTGCTCGCAACGGTCCTGTCCATCGTCGGCGTGGTCCTGCTGAACAACCCGATATCCGGGACCTCATCGCCTATGATGGTCCCCGATACGGAAGACATCAGGCGCCCTGCCGCGAAGCCCGATGAAGGCGCCAGGGTATCGCCCGCCAAACCCGCGAAGCCCGAGCCCGCTAAACCCGCCAAACCCGATCCGGCCAAGCCTGATCCGAACGAGATTGTCTCCTACCAGCCAAGATGGTTCACGGGCACATACTTCGGCGCGAACAACGACCCGAAGCTCATCGAGAAGGGCGTCCCCGAGAACTGCCTCATTTTCATCTCCGAGGAGAACCAGCCGGTCTACATATCGGGGCTTCCCGACCTGTACAACATCGGCAAGAAATACCGTTTCAAGTTCAAGCCGACCAAGGGATACTTCGAAAACAACGTCATAAGCGCGGACAACCTGGACCTTCATCCGATGGAGGATGATCAGTCGCAGGCCGGGGTGAAGAAGCCGGATGACAAGAAGCAGATCTATCCCAGGAAGAACGTGATACTCATCCTCGATGACCAGGGCGAGATCCACGGAGACATCATCGGCGACGACGGAGAGAACTACATCATCAAGACCAAGGACGTCCGCGGGGAGTTCAGCATCCCGAAGAGCAAGGTGAAGAAGATAGAGTAGCCGGGATCGCGCACGATCTTTGTCGCGGAGGTTTGGCATGCGGACGACCATCGCATTTGCAGCCCTGTTCCTGTGCGTTTCCATCGCGGAATCGGCGTCCGGGCAGGACGCTCCGAAATCCCCCGAGGAAGCCCTGGCGCAGGCCAGGAAGGCGGTGAAGGAGGGATCCGCGCTCCTCAAGCAGGCGGGGGATGGCGAGAGCGATCAGGGATCCCTTGCGCGCAAGGCCCTGAAGCTGTTCGAGCAGGCTCAGGAGCTCTATGATTTCTACACCGGCAAGGCCGGTTCCAGCCCCAGGATTGAGGACGAGATCTCGCACCTCCAGTCGCTGATATACTGGTCCAGGAAGATGACTCCGCTCGCAGCCGAGGAGGAGGAGAAGGAGGAGAAGAAGCCGAAGGTTGATCCCGAGAAGGAGTTGCCCGGCGGCGAGGACCAGCCTCCTCCCCAGGCGCCTCCGGCCGAGGAGAAGAAGCCGGACCTGTCCGAATCAGAGGCGCGGGCGAAGGTCCTCTTCGAGCAGGCGGAGAAATTCGAGAAGGAGAATCCCGGGGAGTATTTCGACATCTCGGCCATGTATTTCAAGGTCGTCGACCAGTACAGGGGGACTTCGTACGGGGCAAGAGCCGTGGAGAAGTGCCTCGAGTACCAGAAGAAGCACATCGAAAAGGCCTCGGCGGACGGCAAAGGCGCCCAGCCGTCCGAGAAGCCCGCTTCGAAGCCGAAGGAAGCCGCGCCGCGCGAATACGAACCTCCGAAGGAACCCACGCTGATTAGGCTCAATCTGCGGCATCCCGACGCTATGGTGAGGACCAGGAACATCGCGGCTCTCGCATCGGCGCTGGGCAAGAAATGCCTCCCTGACCTCCATGACATGTTCCTGGCCGAGACCGACGGCAAGGTCCTCGATTCGCTGACCGCCGCCATAGCGGGATTCAAGGACCCCTCGACGCTCAAGTTCGTCAGGAAAGCCGCGCTGGAGCGCAGCACCGAGCTCGGGTGCAAGATTGTGAAGCTCGCCGCGGCAATCGGCAAGCCGGACTGCGCCAGAATCATCTGCATCGCGGTCGCCGTAAACGCGAACCCGGTGATCGCTTCCGGCACTCCCCTGCGCTCCGGCTTCGTCGAGCCGTACGCAAGGCAGGTCCGGGACGCCTTCGCGGCCGGAATCAGGAGCGCGGCGGTCGAGAGCCTTCGCGCCATGGGCGACGACGGCGCGGCGGGGCTGAGGTCGTGCCTCAAGGGGAGGAGCCAGGTCGCCCGCGAAGCCATCCTCTGCCTCGGAATGCTCGAAGACCACAAGTCGTCCGGATTCATCGCGTTCTATCTGAGGAGGAACAACTCGCTCGCGTTCCGCAGCGAGGCGATGGCTTCCCTTTTCATAATCGGCATCGACGCCGTTCCGTACATGATAAAGCAGCTCGACAACCCCGACCTCAGGATTTGGTCCGCGTACCAGCTCCGCGAGATGACGGGCCAGCCCTTCACCGCCTCGGCCGCAGACAGGTGGTGGGCATGGTACAACCAGAACAAGAAGAAATGATGGACGGACAAACCGACCTGGGCAGAATCGGCGACTACTACATCGTCCGCAAGCTCGGCGAAGGAGCCATGGGCGAGGTCTACGAGGGCTACCTCGAGGGCGGAGGGAAACGCTACGCAATCAAGGTCCTGTCCGAGGAGCTCTCGCGGCAGAAAGACAAGGTCGAGCGGTTCCGGAGGGAAATCGCGGCCGTCGAGAAGCTCTCCCACGATAACATCGTCAAGGCCTACGCGTTCGGCAAGCACGAGGGCAGGAACTTCTTCGTCATGGACTTCATCGACGGCGAGTCCATGGACAAAATCATCCTCAGGCAGGGCATCTCCGTCGTGCACTCGGCGAAATACGCCTCCCAGGCCGCGAGGGCCCTTCACCACGCGCATGAACACGGCGTGATTCACCGCGACGTCAAGCCGGGAAACCTGATGGTCGACAAGTCCGGCAAGGTCTTCCTCACCGACTTCGGCATAGCCAGGGAGGAAGGCTCCATGGGCCTCACCGCCTCCGGCCAGGTCATCGGCACGCCGAACTACATGTCCCCGGAACAGGCCATGGGCAAGGGTTTCGAAATCGACGCGAGGAGCGACCTGTATTCCCTCGGGGCGTCCTTCTATGAGATGCTCACGAGGTCGGTGCCGTTCACGGCGGCGAACGCCAACGCCATTCTCAGGAAGGTCGTCGAGGAGGATCCAATCTCCCCCTCGAAGGTCAACGGCCGGGTGCCCAGGGCGCTGGAACTGGTCGTGCTCAAGGCTTTGAGGAAGAAGAAGTCCAGGAGATACGCTTCCTGCGCGGAGTTCGCCGACGACTTGGACCGGTGGCTCGAGGGGCATCCTGTCCATGCGAAGCCCGAGACCCCGGTTGAGAAGGCCTTGAGGTTCGTCTCGAGGCACAGGGCCTTCAGCGCCATGGCCTGCCTGGTCATCCTGCTCGCGGGGGGATTCTGCGCGTTCATGGCCATCTCGTCGGCCGCGGCGGCGGAGCGCCGCGCCGCGGAGGAGAAGGACCGGGTGCTCAAAGCGGCCGCGCTCGTGCGCGAAGGGTCGAAACTGCTGGAGAAAAAAGGCTTCGAGGACGCGAAAACAAAGTACCTCAAGGCCCTGGACCTGAACCCGGACGACGTGGACGCTGCCATCGGGATGGACCGCGTTGAGGAAGCCAGGAAGAACGCGGCGGAGGAGGCGCGCCGGGCTTCAAGCGCCAAGACCGCCCTGGAGTCCGCCAAAATCGCGTTCCCGGCCATTGAACGCGGCGACGCGCTGTTTCTGAAGAGAGTCGAGATAATCCAGAAGCTGAGAACGCTCGACGCGGAGAAGGGCAGCAATTACGAGGGCAGCCTGAGGAATTCGCTCGAAACCGAAATGCGCCTGATAGGAAACAAGGTCGACGCGGAATACAATTCCGCGCTCGAGCTGTTCGCGAAAGCCCTGCTCCTCGATCCCGGATGCGCGAAAGCGCATGGGGGCATCGCGCGGATCTACATGGCCCTGTGCAAGCTCCACATGTACGAGGCCGAGGGGACCGGCGACTACCAGGCCGTGCAGCAGGACATGGGGTATGTGGAACAGCACGACAGGGATGGCGCCTTCGCCGCGGAACTCGGGGAAATCAGGAAAAGGCTGGCCTGGACCGAGACCGTGACCTTCGCCGTGACTCCGGCCACGGCCAGGATTACGCTGGAAATATGCGACCTCGACGCGGGCTCGTACTCGGCCCCAAGGGAAATCGGACACAACGACCTCTCGCTTCCCCCCGGAAGCTACGTAATCGGCATCGAGGCCGAAAACCGCATTCCCGTCCGCATCCCAATCGCGATTCGCAGGCCCCCTCCCGGGAGCGCCGGCAAGATGGTGAAAATCGAAATCGAGCTCATGCTTGCCGACAAGAAGTATCAGGACATGGTATTCGTCAGGGAGGGCGACTTCGTATACGGAGGGAAGGAAGGAGTCAGGGGCGGTCCGGCGAAGATTGGACAGGTAAAGTCATTCCTGATTGACCGCACGGAAGTGACGAACGAGAAGTACCGGGAATTCTTCGAGCACGTGAAGAAGTCGGGCGACATGTCCTTCTTCCCGGAAGGAGCCCCGAAGGAAATCAAGCCGCCGCCGTTCTGGCACGAGCCCGGCTATTCCGAGCCCGGGCATCCTGTGGTCGGAGTGACGTGGTTCGAGGCCTCGGCCTATGCCAAATGGGCGGGGAAACGCCTCCCGGGCCAGTGGGAATGGGAGAAGGCCGCAAGGGGAGTGGACGGCAGAATCTACCCCTGGGGAAAGCGCTTCGACGAGACGAAATGCGTTCACGCGCGGAACCCGGCTTTCAGCAAGGTGGCAATCGCGGGCTCGATTCCCGAGGGCAGGAGCCCCTACGGCCTCATGGACATGGCCGGCAACGTCTCGGAATGGGTCCAGGACCGCTTCTTCACGACCGAGTACTACTATAACCTCGGAGGATCAATCAGGGACACCGAGGACATGTTGAGGTCGCCTTCCCGGGACATGACCAACGGATCGAGCAGGCTCGAAGTCCAGGGGTTCAGGTGCGCCGCAGACCCACCATGATTCGAACGAGCCTGAATGCGGATGAACTCAGGCTCGTTCGAATCATGGAAATAGACCGCGCGAAAGATCGCCCGTGGATGAGCGCGGTCTAAGCCGAAGGCTTTGTGCGATCTCGACGAAAACCGTCGGACAGCCTTCGATGGAAGCCGACGGACGCGAACTGCCGGTCGGCTTCCGGAGAAGGGTCGATTAGTCAAGCCGAAGGCTTGGCCTTCACGCCCCTGACCATCTTTTCCCAGAACACGACGAGCGGGGTCGCGATGAAGACCGTGGAGTAGGTGCCGGAAATCACTCCGACGAGCAGCACGAACGAGAACCCCTGGATAATCCTGCCGCCGAATATGAACAGGATCGCGACGACGACGAATACCGTGAACGAGGTGAGGATAGTCCTGCTGAGGGTCTGGTTGATGGAGTAGTCGACGAGGTCCGAGAAGTTCTGGGAGGTCGTCATGCCGACGTTCTCGCGGATTCTGTCGAAGATTACAATTGTGTCGTTGATTGAGAATCCGATGATGGTCAGGAACGCGGCCAGGATTTGCAGGTCGATTTTCGCGTCCACGAGCCCGAGCTCGCCGAACAGGGCTATGCAGCCGATGGGGACCAGCACGTCATGGGCTAGAGCCACGGTCGCGGCTATGCCGTACCTCGCCTTGAAAAGGAGCTCCTTCAGGAACGCCCCCAGCCCGCTCTTGTCCGCATAGGGAGACGAGCCGCCGAGGTTGAAGCGGAAGGCGATGTAGACAATCATCACAATCAGCGACAGGGCTATTGCCCAAGTCGCCTGTTCAGTGAGTTCCGAGGCGATTACGGGGCCTATGGTCTGCTTGCGCGGAATAGGCTCGGACAGCCGGATTCCCTTTTCCCCGAGCTCCTGCCTCAGGACGATCTTCCAGTCGTGAATCCTCTTGTCGAAAGACGCCTCGCCCATGAGGCTCTTGAATGCGTCGGCCTTGAAGGTGAAGACTTCCGACGTCCCGGAGGAGGGTTCAATCTTCACTTCCCTGAAGGGCGCCATAATCGCGACGATTTGCGCGGCGTCCGCCTTTTCGCCGAGGTTGAGCCTGAGCTTCAAGTCCGCGTACTGCGTCACGGACAGGTTCTTCGGGAAGTCCCCGTCGAACTCGAAATCGTCGGCCAGTTTCGCCTTGAAGGCGTCGACTTTCGCGGCGACCGACGCGTCCGCCGCCCCCCTGTCGGTCTCTAGCCGGGCAAAGTCGGACTCGTAGCGGAAGTTCCTGCCGTAGGACTTCTCCTCCTTGGAATACAGCCTGCCTCCGTACAGCGAATTGCCTGCGTCCGCAAGGCCCTTAATCTTCTCGACGTTCGCCTCGGCTTTGAGGTCGAAATCGAAGGAGATTTTGTACAGGTCGGACCTTACGGTCTCGTCCGAGAACGGAGCGGGAATCAGGTCATCCTTGAAGAGCTGCTTCACGTCCGCCTCGAGCTGCTCTCCCTTGAGCTTCTCCGTCGCCGAAACCCTGACCTCGAAATGCTTGGCGGTCAGGCCGTCCGTCGCGGTCTCGCCAATCTCCCACATTTCCTGGACCTCGGCGGACTCGTAGGGCGCGACGGTCTCTCCGGAAGCCGCCTTGATGGCGAACCCGGTGATTCTGCTCCTAACGTCGTCGATTCTGAGGGGCGACGTGCTTTTGAGGTTGAAGTCGATGAGCGTGCCGTGCTTGAAGTCGATGCCCAGGTTCTTCTCCCCGCGCCACGCGAACAGGAGGAGGCCGCCGGAGATGAACAGCACCGACAGGAGGATGGCCTTGGGGCTCATCCTAATCCACGGGATTTTCGGGACCGAAATCACGGAGAGCATGTTGAACTTCGTGATCACCTTCGCCGCGACCAGCGCCTCGAAGGCGGCCCTGGAGACGAATATGGCGGTGAACATGGACGCGATGATGCCCACGGACAGGGTGACCGCGAACCCCTTGACGGGCCCGGTGCCCACGAGATAGAGGATGGCCGCGGTGAAAAGGCTCGTGATGTTCGCGTCGAAAATCGTCACGAACACCCTGTCGAAGGAGTTCTTTATCGACTGGCCGATGGTCTTGCCCTTCGCCTTCTCCTCCCGGACGCGCTCGTAGATTAGGATGTTCGCGTCCACCGCCATGCCGACCGTCAGCACAATGCCGGCGATGCCCGGAAGGGTCATTGTCGCCCCGAACATGGTCATGAAAGCGATGATTATCGCTATGTTGAAGACCAGCAGGAAGTCGGCGACCAGGCCCGCGCCGAGGTAGTAGATTCCGATGAAGAGGAGGACCAGGATGCCGGAGATCACTATGGACCTCACGCCCATTCGTATGGAGTCGCTCCCCAGCCCCGGCCCGACGAGGTTGATGCTCTCGAATTCCAGGTCGACGGGGAATGTGCCGGTCTCGAGAACCGTTATGAGCCTCTGCTGCTCGGCGACCGTGAACCGCCCGGTGATCTGGCCGTCCCCGGTTATCTGGGATCTGATGGAAGGCGCGGAGATGATCTTCCCGTCCATTATGATGGCGAGCTGCCTTCCGACGTTGGCGCCGGTCAGGTCCGCGAATATGTCGCGCCCCGCATGGTTGACCTCGAAGGAAATGGCGGGGTAGCCGTCGTCTCCGGATGACGGCGCGGCGGACTTCAAGTATTCCCCGTTGAACATCCACGAGTCCACCATCTGTATGAGTTCCATGCCCTCGCCTTCGGTCTTTTTCGCGTACTCGAGCCACTTGAAGCCCTCCGGCGCCCTGGGCGGCGTGTACCTGTTCCTCTCCGACGCCTGGGCGACCAGCCTGAACTCGAGCTTTCCGGAGGATTCAATCAGCTTCCGAACGTTGTTTGTCTCCTCCTCGTCGCTGCCGGGAAGCTGAATCAGAATCATGTCGTCGCCATGCTTGCGGAGCATGAATTCCTTGAGCCCGTGCGTGTTGATTCTGCTCTCTATGATGCTGATGATCTTGCCGGCCGTGTCCTTGCCTTCCATCTCCTTGCGCTGATCCGGAGTGAGCCGGTGATAGGCGAGCTTGTACAGGATTTCCGTGCCTCCCTGGAGGTCGAGGCCGAAGCGCATCTTCAGGCCCTTGGGGAATGGCCTGTCCCACGGGATGGCGAACCACATGGATACCAGGAAAACGACGATCGCGACCGCGAATCGCCAGCGGACGTCCTTGCTCATTTCATTCTCCCTCCCGGCGCCGTATTCACCGGATTCGCCGGGCAATCAAAAATCCTGCGGCACTTCGCCAGGGGCCTATTTCGCCCCTCCCCCTTCCTCCGGGGCCTTTCCCTCCTCCCGCTCGAACGCCGCGGCAGGCCCGGAGATGGAGCTTTTGAGCACCTTCAACTTGATGTCCGCGTTCTCGTCCACCTTGATGTACACCCACTGGTCCTTCATCGAGACCACGGACCCGCAGATCCCGGCGTTCGTAACTATCTTGTCGCCCTTCTCAAGCGCATCAATCATGCCTATCCGCTCCTTCTCCTTCTTGCGCTGCGGCCTGATGAGCACGAAATAAAACACGACAATCATCAGTATGAACGGCGGCAGAAGCTGGAGAAGACCCGCTCCGCTCCCTGATCCCGATCCCTCCGTCGGAGTTGAGCATTGGGCGATGACGCTGATTGTCTCCATCCTGACCTCGATCAATATAAAACCGGAATTATAACCCCTGTTTATCGAACCGCAAGCCATTTAATCGCGCTTCAATGGCAGAAGCAGATCCCGAACCCCTAGACCAGCCGGACGGGTGCCTGTACGACCGGTTCCGCGCGCGGCTCTTCGCCCCCGGCCGGCTGCGCCCTTCTTTGACCCGGGCCCGGCGGCATGTTATAAATCGGCAGGCCCGGCCGCTTCGAGGCTGCGACGGCCCGGCCGGCTCCGGCGCGCGAAGCGCATGATACGACCCGGAAGCGCCCGAGCTCGAACCCATGTCGGGTTCAGGCCCGTCCGGATTACGCTGTTGTCGACGCATGACCCTTCTCAGGCCCGAATATCTGCTTCTTCTGGCTCCGGCGGCGGCGGTCTTCGCCGCCCTGACGGCCGGACCCGCGAGAATGCGAATCCGGAGGCTGATCCCCTCGGCTGTCGCCGCCTTCCTCCTCATCGCCGGCCTCGCCGGGCCATGCCTGGAATCGGGCATCCAAGCCCATCATGCGGTCGTCGTCGCGGACAGGTCCATGAGCATGGCAAGGAGCGGCGTTCCGGACTGCGCTTGGGCCCTGGCAGAGGTCGCGGGAAAGCTCGGCCCGGATGACAGGATTGCGTTCATCGAGTTCGGCGCCGCCCCGAGCATCGTGTCCGGATTCCGCCAGGCTTCCGCGCCGCTCCCCGCGCCCGCCGACTGGCCCGAATCCCTCTCCTCATCGACCGACATCGCGTCCGCCATAGAGGCCGCCGCGGGACTCCTCCCCAGGGGCGGAGACATCATCCTTGTCACCGACGGCCGGCAGAACAGGGGCGATGCGCAGGCCGCGGCCGCTTCCGCGGCTCTTCTCGGGCGCAGGCTGTGGGTCGTGCCCGCAGGCTCGCCTCCCGCGGACTTCGGCTTCGAAAGCATTTCAGTGTCCGGGACCGGGGCCAAGGGCGCTCCGCTCAAAGCCGCAGCCGTCGCCTTCGGGTCCCGCCGGGGATGGGCGACGATCTCCCTTGCTCTGGACGGAAAGCAGTTCAAGTCGACGAGGCTCCTGTTCGAGCCGGGCGAGAGGCGGACCGTGGCATTCGAAACGCCCCCCCTGGCCGGCGCCGGACTCGCGGAAATCGGCGCCGAGCTCAAACCCGAGTCCGGCCGCGACGCGGTCCCCGAGAACGACTCGATCTCAATCCTCGCTAGGGTGCCTGGCGGCAGGAAGGTCCTCCATCTCGCCCCGAGCCGCGGGACGAGGGCTTTCCCGGGAATCCTCGGGGCAATCGAGGGCATCGAAGCCGAATCGAGGCCGCTTTTCGCGGCCCCTAGGAAAACCGCGGATTTAATCGGATTCGAAGCCGTCGTGGTGGAGGACGCCCCGGCGTCCAAGCTGGACCCGGCGTTCTCCGCCGCGCTGAAATCGTACGTGGAGGACTTCGGAGGGGGGCTTTTAATCCTGGGCGGGGAAGGCGCTTTCGGCCCGGGCGGGCATTACGGCACGGTACTGGACGGGCTCTCTCCGCTCGATTCGGATCCTGGCGATGAAAAGCCCCTCTGGGTCCTGGTCCTGCTCGACGTGTCGGGAAGCATGGGGGAGCACACGAGCGCAGGCGTGCCGAAACTCGGCCTCGCCGCCGACGCGGTCCTGCATCTGGCAGGCAAGCTCAGGAAGAGGGACCGAATCAGGGTGGTCCCCTTCTCGTCCTCGCCCCACGACGAGATCTCGATGGAAATCGAGGCCGGCGCGGAGGGCGCGCTCGAGCGCCTGGGAGCCGCGCTGGACTCGCTCAAGGGCGATTCGAGGGGCGCCACATCCATCTACCGTGCCCTCAGGTTCGCAGGCGAGGCCGCCGCGGGGGCTCCGGATTCGAGACGCCACATCATCCTTTACAGCGACGGGGTGGAGACGGTCGGAGGAACGTCCGCGGAGGACTACCAGGCGCTCAAGCCGCAGCTTCGGTCCGCGAAGGCCACGCTTTCCGTGGTTGTCACCGCGCCCGCGATCGGCGGGGAACTCCGGGACTTCCTCGAACGCGACGTCGTGCACGAAGGCAGGTTCTACCACGTCGGGAAGCTCGAGGACCTGGGGGACTGCCTGGTAGACGACATGTCGCGTGCTAGGGAGCTCGTGCAACGCATGCGCGCGGCGGTCCGCGAATCGAGGCCGGATTTCCGCCCTTTCGGCTCTCCCCCCGTGGAAGCCTACACGCGGACCAGGCTCAGGAAGGAGGCCGGCGCGGAACTCGTGCTCGGGCTCGAATCAGGCGATCCCCTGCTCGCAGTCAGGAGGGCCGGGCTCGGGAAGGCATGGGCTTTCGCCGGCGCGTTCGATTCCGAATGGTCCCCGGACTGGATTGTCGGGAGAGGCGGCATGCCCATGCTCTGGGCCGCCGTCATGACTGATCTCCTTTCCGCGAAGGCGCGGAGAAGAGGCGTCCTGGTGCGCGAAGTCCGGGGATCGATTCGCGTGGAGTACGAGTCCGTCGAGGAAGGCGCATTCGCAAACCGCCTCGACCTGCGCGCGTCGCTCATGAAGAACCTGAAGGCTTACGGCCTCAAGCCCATGCGCCAGACGGCGCCCGGAGCCTACGAGGCCGAGTTTCCCGTGGACGGCCCTGGGCTGTATACTGCGGTCGTCTCCGGCGCAGCGGACGGCGGGACGGCCGTCGGAGAAGGGGACCTCCGCGTTTCGTCGGGTTCCGAACTGAGGTTCCTTGGCCCGGACTCCCCGTTCCTGCGAGGGCTCGCTTCGGACGGAGGCGTCCTGCTCGACGATGTCTCGGATTACCGCAGGCCCGATGAGACGGAGGAATCCGCCGGCCTGGCGGGCGTTTCCTGGCTTTTCTATGCCGCGGCCCTGCTGGCTTTCATTGTCCACGTCGCGGTGCGTGAGAGGAGGTGAACGTTGGCGGCTCTTTCCTACGTAACCGCGGGCGAGTCCCACGGGCCCGGTCTTGCTGTCATCGTTTCGGGGCTTCCCTCCGGGCTTGAAATCGACGCGGAGAGAATCTCCGCCATGATAGCCGACCGGCGCCTTGGCCGGGGAAGGGGAGCGCGGATGGGGATGGAGCACGACGAGGTCCATGTGGAATCCGGCCTTCTCAGGGGCCGGACCATCGGATCACCCCTCTGCATGCTCATCCCGAACGCGGACAAGTCGATTGACGACCTGCCGCCCGTGACAGCTCCCAGGCCCGGCCATGCCGACCTTGCCGGCTGCCTGAAGTATGGGCTCAAGGACGCCCGGGCAGTGCTCGAGAGGGCTTCGGCCAGGGAGACCGCGGCCAGGAGCGCGGCCGGAGCCGTGGCCATGCTGCTCCTCGACCGTTTCGGCGTCAGGGTCTTCTCCCACGTGACTGCCATAGGAGGAATCGAATCCCGGGCTGGGGTGGTGAACGGAGTGACTCCGGAAATGGAGTCGAAGAGGAGGAAATCGCCGGTGTTCTGCCTGGATTCGCGCGCCTCGAAGGCCATGGCGCGCGCGATTGACGTGGCTCAAGCGCGCGGCGACACGCTCGGCGGCCTGGTCGAAGTGGACGCAGTGGGAGTCGCGCCGGGCGTCGGCGGATCCGACTCGAGGCTCGATTCCTCTCTTGCGGCCGCGGTGATGGCCATTCCATCCGTGAAGGGCGTCGAAATCGGTTTCGGATTCGCGCTGGCTTCGGTGCCGGGATCGCTCGCGCATGACGAGATCATCCTCGACGAATCGGGCATGGTCTTGAGACCCACGAACCGCGCAGGCGGGATTGAAGGGGGCATCTCGAACGGCGGGACCATCGTCGTCAGGGCGGCCGTAAAGCCGATACCGACCCTTGGAAAGCCGCTCAGGACCTTCGACTTGAAGACCTTGAAACCAGCAAACGCGGCCAGGGAACGGGCCGACGTCTGCGCCGTGCCTGCCGTGTCCGTAGTGGCGGGATTCGCCGCGGCTTTCGAAATAGCCGCCGCCTACAGACTCAAGTTCGGGGGCGATACGCTCGACGACATGATCGGGGCCTTCAGCGCGTACCGGGACAGGATTAGAATTCTTCTGGCCGGCGGAGATGCACCGTCTATTCAGAAATGAGCGCCGGCATCTGACCCTTCAAACAGGGTCGGGAGTCATGCGAAACGCGGGATAATCGATTTTGGCGTTAAAGCCTGTTGGAGCCGCCGGGGCATTGGTCGGAAAAAAGTCTGTGGGAGCCGCCGGTGCATCCCTGGCGCAGGTCGGAAAAAAGCCTGTGGGAGCCGCCGGTGCATCCCTGGCGCAGGTCGGAAAAAAGCCTGTGGGAGCCGCCGGTGCATCCCTGGCGCAGGTCGGAAAAAAGCCTGTGGGAGC
>DYIT01000062.1:23366-27461 GCA_020723505.1 Candidatus Kuenenia stuttgartensis | reverse complement strand
GCGATAATTCTCCTTGTCTGCTTTCCAGGAACGCGCGTCCGCGCAGAATCGGGCGGGGAGGAAAAAGCCCCCGCAGTCCCCGTTGAGAAACCCGACGTTGCCGGCGGATCCGGGAACGCGCCCCGGGCGGAGGAAAAGAAGGAGAAGAAGGAGTCCTGGTTCGACCTCGTCAAGCCGTGCGGCGACCTTCGGCTCATCTACGACAGGATTGAGAAGCCCGGCTGGGACCCGGAGATACCGGCACGCGACAGGCTGCGCATCAGGGTAAGGCTGGGCCTCGACGCGAAGATTTGCGACGACCTCGACGCGAAGTTCCGCCTCGCGACCGCGGAGGCGAAGGACGTCGGCAAGGGCGGCGCCACGATTTCGACGAACCAGACGCTGACCCAGTCCTGGAGCAAGAAGGGCGTGTGGCTGGATGTCGCGGCCCTGGACTGCCATCCTTCCGCCGTTCCCGGGTTCCATCTCCTCGGGGGGAAGATGGAGACGCCTTTCCACTCCGCGGGCAAGAGCGACCTCATCTGGGATCCGGATTTGACAATCGAAGGGATTGCGCTCAAGTATTCCCCGAAGTTCGGGGACCTGGAGATAACCGCCGTCGCCGGCGGGTTCGTCGCCATGGAGCGCGCCGACGCCGCCGATTCGCTCATGTTCGCGATGCAGGCCATGCTCAAGTACACGCTGCTCGAGAAGAAGGCCCATGTTCTTGGCGGCGTCGGCTGGTTCGACTATTCCGCGACCAAGGGCAGGGACGTGTTCGACCCGTATGGGACGAACAACTCCTGCGGCAACACGAAGGCCGGCACGAAATACGCCTTCGATTACCGTCTGCTGAGCCTGTTCATCGAAGTCGCTTTCGAGTTCGATGCCGGCGGCTGGCTAATCCCTGTGACGGCCTTCGGCGACCTGGTCGGCAACACGGCGTCTGGCGTGGACGAAGGCAGGGGTTTTCTGGTCGGCGTCTCGGCCGGCAAGGACGTGAAGCTCTCGTACTGCTACCGCGAGGAGGAGAAGGACGCGGTCGTGGGCGCGTTCACGGACTGGGACTCCTGGGGCGGCGGGACGGACTCCAGGGGGCACAGGATCACTTTGTCGATTCAGGTCATGAAGAACTTCTCGCTGGACGTCATATACATAACGGGCGACCTCAACATGTCGGGCACTAACGCCGCCAACAGGGAGGGAAGGTATCACAGGTTCATCGCCTGCCTGACCGCGAAGTTCTGAGGCAGGCGCGGCAAGAAGAGGGAGGGGCTGTGTTCCGGAAATTCATGGCTCCGGGAGGATTGGCGTACCTGTTTTCGGCGTTCCTGCTTTCCGCCTGCGCGAGGGAGCCCGGCGAAACCGCATCGGGCGCGCCCGGGCTCGGAGGCATCAGGCTCGCGACGACAACGAGCACGGAGAACACGGGGCTTCTCAAGGCCCTGCTGCCGCCCTTCGAAAAGAGATTCGGCGCGAAGGTCTCGGTTCTGGCCGTTGGGACGGGCAAGGCCATCGACCTGAGCAGGAACGGCGACGCCGACCTCGTCCTTGCGCATGCGCAGGCCCTCGAGGAGAAATTCGTCGCCGACGGGTTCGGGGTGAACCGCCGCCCCGTCATGCACAACGACTTCGTCGTCGTCGGTCCGGAGGGCGACCCTGCGGGAATCAAGGGATGCGCGGACGCCGCGGCGGCTTTCGCGAAAATCGCGGCTTCTGGAGCGGCTTTCATTTCCAGGGGGGACAAATCCGGCACGCACGTCAGGGAACTCGATCTCTGGAAGGCCGCTGGATCGGGACCTCCGGGACAGGGAAGATACATCGAGGCCGGCCAGGGCATGGGCGAGATTCTCGTCATGGCGGACGAGAAATCCGCCTATACGCTTTCCGACAGAGGCACTTTCATAGCCATGGGCGGAAAGACGGGCCTCAAGATTCTTTGCGAGGGCGGGCCTGCGCTTCTCAATCCCTACAGCGCCATTGCGGTGAATCCTGCGGTCCATCCGAAGACGAACTATCTCGGGGCCATGGCGCTGATTGCATGGCTCACTTCCCCGGAAGGGCAGGCGATAATCGCAGCGTTCAGGAAAGACGGCCTGGCGATGTTCATTCCGGACGCGATTCCGGCGAAATGAAACCGGCGGCAATCCGGCGCGACGGAGGGCCCTTGCGCGCAGGCGCAGGAGCCGCGAAAGGGGCCGGGACGACCGGGTCATCCGCTTTTCCGGGTTTTCAGGCTCGAAAAAGGCCGCGTCTCCGTCTATTAATATAGCTCATGGATTTCCTTCTCGAGACGATCCGGGAATCGTTCAGGCTTGTCTTCTCGGCAGACGCCGAAGTCATGTCCGCGCTCGCGGTTTCCCTGCAGGTCTCATCCGCGGCCGCTGCGATTTGCGGCATTTCCGGAATCCCGGCGGCATACGTTCTCTGGCGGAGCAGGTTCCCCGGCCGCGGAGCGGTCCTTCTGTTCAACAACGCCATGCTGGGGGTCCCGACGGTGGCGCTCGGCATGGTTCTCTACCTCGTGCTCTGCAGGCGCGGGCCCATGGGTTTCCTGGAGCTCCTCTACACGAAGGAGGCGATGATTCTGGGAGAGGCGCTGCTTGGGCTCCCGATTGTGATATCGCTCGGGCATTCCACCCTGTCCGCCCTGAATCCGGCTGCGCTCGAGACCGCTCTCACCCTCGGCGCCGGCCGGTTCAGGACCGCGCTCACGCTGATTGTCGAAGCCAGGATTGGTCTTGCCGCCGCCGTCATGACAGCATTCGGAAGGCTTCTCGGGGAGGTCGGTGTTTCCATGATTCTCGGCGGCAACATAGCCGGCGACACTAGGAACATCCCGACCGCGATTGCGCTCGAGACCGGCAAGGGCGAGTCGGCGCTCTGCCTTTCGCTCGGCATGATTCTTATTGCCGCGGGCTTTGTGATTTTCGTGCTTCTCAGGGCGGTTCAGGGATCCGCGAGAGGCGGGAATGCATGAGCGTTCTTTCTTTCGAAGGCCTGAAGAAGCGGTACGGCGGCCGCCTGGTGCTCGACGCAGGGCGCGGGGCGCTCGAATCGGGCAAATGCCAGGTCCTGGCCGGACCAAACGGGTCGGGCAAGACGACGCTCATGAGAATAATCGCGCTGCTGGAGGAGCCGGATTCCGGGACTGTGGAGCTCGACGGCGCGCCTGTCCTCGGCCTTGGAGGGGATCCGCTCGTCCGCGCGCGCAGGAGAATCTGCTACGTCTCCCAGAATCCGTACCTGTTCGCCGGAAGCGTCATGGGCAACGTCCTGTACGGGCTCAAGGCCCGCGGAATCGGATCGGGCGAGGCCCGGAAGGCGGCAGCCCTGGAGCTCGAATCGCTCGGCATGTCCGGATTCGCGCATGCGCGGGCCTCGGGCCTTTCGGCGGGCGAACGGCAGAAGGCTGCGCTTGCCAGGGCGTTCGCCGCGAAGCCCGACTTCCTTCTCCTCGACGAGCCCACGGCCTTCGTCGACCGCGAATCCGTCCCGCTGATTGAGAAGAGGATTGAGTCCCTTCGTGCGGAAAGCGGCGCGTGCTGCCTTGTCGCAACGCACGACGCGGGGCTCGCGCGCAGGATTGCCCCGGACTCCGCGATGTTTCTCGATTCCGGCAGGCTCCTGGAGGGATCGAGGGAGAACTTCTTCCGCGGCGCCGCGTCGGCTTCGGGATCGGGGATTGTCTTCACGGCCGCGCCGGGCGTGGTTCTTTCGTCGGCCGCCCCGGCAGGGTTCGAAGGCACCTGTTCCGCCTCCATAAGCCCCGACGAAATCATCCTCTCCAGGACGCCGGTTTCATCAAGCGCGCGCAACATGCTCGAGGGATCCGTCGAAAAGATAGAGAAGGCCGGGACGCGGGTGTTCGTCACGTTAGACGCCGGCATACCGCTGGTGGCGTCCATCTCCGTCGAAAGCCTCGCTTCGCTGGATTTGAGTCCCGGCAAGGGGGTCTTCGCCCTGTTCAAGGCCTCGGCCGTTAGGATTCACGCGGAATTTCCGCATCCTAAGTCCTGAATCCGATGCGGGAATTCAAATTGCCGCCGCGGCGGCTTCCGCAAGATCGAGGACCCTTATCTTCGATTTCGCCTTCCTTGCGGCCGCCCTGAAGTT
>DYIT01000062.1:14239-23356 GCA_020723505.1 Candidatus Kuenenia stuttgartensis | reverse complement strand
GATGGCAGACCGGGCAGCAGGTGACGAGCATGTCCGCGCCCAGGGGAAGGACCGCCCTGGCGAATTTCGCCGAAGCCGCCGACTGCGCGGCTGCGTTGTCCACGGACCACACGCCTCCTCCGCCGCCGCAGCAGAGCGACAGATCCCTCGATGGCGGAATCTCCACCAGCTCGATTCCGCCGATCGATTTCAGGACGGCCCTCGGTTCGTCGTACACGCCGCACCCCCTGCCGAGCGAGCAGGGATCGTGATAGGCAATCCTGGTCTTTGTCCTCGCCTCGAGCCTGAGGCCCCTTTCCGCGAGGAACTGGGAGACGTGAAGGACCCTGACGCCGGGATCAATTCCGAACAGCGCGGGATAGTGCCTGGTGAACGTCGCGAAGCAGCCGGAGCAGGAGACTACCATGGTCTTCGCCCCGGACGCCCTCACGGCATGGACCGCCTTTTCCGCGGCAGCGCGCGCTTCATCGAGCCTGCCGACCGCTACCAGAGGCTCGCCGCAGCATGGCTCGTCGGGAAGGATTGAGAACTCCCCCGCGAACGCCCGAATCAGCCGCGCCGAGGACGCCGCAATGTTCGGCAGCATGAGGGCCGATCCGCAGCCGGCCCAGTAGAGGACCTCCGCCCCAGCCGAAGGAGGGCACTCCCGTTCAATCCACGACGCCTTGGTCCTTCCCGGGGCGCGGAACGGCGTCCCGCAGCCGGCTATGGCTGCGGCGATTTGAGCGGCAGCGGCGGGTTCCAGCCCCCTGGCCCTGGCATCGTCCCTCAGCGCCGACATGAGCGCGGGAACGTCGAGGCCCTCGACGCAGAGTTTCGCGCACCTGCCGCAGAGCGAGCACTTCCACGGGTCCGAGGACAGGAACCCGTCCCCGCACATGCCGAGGTTGACCCTCCGGATGACCTTCCTCACGTTGAGCCGGCCCGAATCCGAGAAATGGCAGGCGGCCGTGCACGTGCCGCACTGCTCGCAAATCCGGAACCGCGCTTTCAATTCATCGTTGCCGGTCATTTCCATGTTTCAATAATTGTCGAAACGCCGATATGCCGGACGGCCCCATAGGCGTCAATCTAAGGAATACGTTCTTGACGCTGAGAACGCTGAATCTTTCTGAGAAACGCTGAATTTTGATAAGCAGGAACACGGGCATCTACCTTTTTGCCCATATCAGCGTATTCAGCCTCCTTTCAGCGATTTCAGTGTCGAATGCCCTCTTTCGGCCTTTCTTAAGTTGACGCATATGCGGACGGCCCGGGTCCCGCCTTGCGAAGGGCCTCAAGCCGTCACGCCACCGGTCTTCCCCGGAGCTTCCGGCCCAGAATGATAAGCGAGGGGAGGAGGATTGTCGAGAAAACGAGGCAGATGAACACCCCGAGCAGCGCCACGGCTCCAATCGACCTCAGGCCCGGATTGTTTGCGGCCACGAGCGAGCCGAAGCCCGCCATCGTCGTGAGGGACGTGAGCATTATCGGCTTCCCGGTTCCCAGCAGCGCCTCGATTGGACCGCCCGATCCCCTCTCCGAGAGCCTCGAGATGAAGTGGATGCCGTCGTCCACGCCCATGCCGAAAATCATCGGGAGGACGATTATATTCATGAAGTTGAGATTGATGCCCAGGACTTTCATGCAGGCGAGGGTGACCGCGAACCCTGCGCACACCGGAATCAGGGCCAGCGCAACCTTCCGCAGGTCCAGGAAATGCGCGAACGCAAGTCCCGCGACCAGCAGGGCGGACACGGCGGTCAGGGGGAAGAACTCGGCGGCGATTAGGTCCCTGATTTTAAGAATCAGCACGTCCATGCCGGTGACTACGGTTTCCGCATCCCCGGCCTCGAGGAGCGCCGCGCCCAGGCGCGCGGCCTCCGCGGCCCTCGATGCCTGGGTGGACGATCCGGGCGCATAGACCACGGTCACGGCCGCCCAGCCCGATTCCGTCCTGGCAGCGAATGCATTGAGGATTCCGCCGTATCCCGCGGCCTCTATCGCATCCAAATCCGCCGGCCTGCCGCTCGAGACCTCGAGGCTCTCCACGAGCGTGGATGAGGTCTCACGGAAAGCTTCGGGATCAAAGCCGGCGGCATCGAGCTCCTCATGCAGGGCTTTCCCGACCTGCGCCGGGTCGAGATCCCTCGATAGCCTCGCCGCAGCGGCCTTCGAACCCTCGCGCGACGGCATGTACGAGCCGGGTCCGGCGACCACCGCGCCGGGCGTAGCCGCGCCCGCGAGAACCGCCCCGGCCTCAGCGGCCTTGGTCAGGGCCTCCTTCCGGTCCGCCCCCCTGCTCACTACCAGCAGCGGATTGAGGTTCATCCCGAAACGGGCTTCGATGGCGGAGTTCGCCCGGTCGATTTCCGGCATGGGGGACTTGAGGGCGGAGAAATCGGTCTCGAACCGCGGCAGTCCGGACACCGCGAGCAGGACCGCCGAGGCGGCCAGGACGGCCAGGCACGTTCCGGCGGCAATACCCGGCCTCCGTCCAATCGCCGCGGCAAGGGCCGGCACGCCGAACGAAAACCCCGGCGGCGCAGGCTTGCGGGCCTCGAACACGGCAATCAGCGCGGGCAGCAGGAGTATCATCGCCACCCAATCACGGCCACTCCGATTGCGGTGAGCAGCCCGACCTCGAGGAGCCCCCTGAACTTCGCGAAGCACAGCACCGCGAAGGCCGCGGAGGTGGTCGCCCCGGCATAGACGGCGCCTTTGGCCGTGTTCCTCCAGGTCCGCGCGAGGGCTTCAGCGCATCCATACCCGGCGCGGCGCTCCTCGGCGAAACGGTTATAGAGGTGGAGCGGGTAGTCGATTCCGAGGCCGAAGAGGATCGAGGCGAACGCGGCCGCGACGGCGGTCATCCGGAATCCCAGGAGGACCGGGCAGATGCCGAAGGAATAGAGCACGCCGAGCGCGAGGGGCAGGCCTGCGATGACGTTGACCCTGGCGGCCCGGTAGGCGAGATAGAAAAGCGCCAGCACGCACGCGAAGGAGCTGGCGGCTGTGAGGACCATGTCGCGCCTGATTTCGGTCCTGCTTGCTTCGGCGACCGGAAAGCCGCCGGTGCATCCAATCCACAGGGTCCCGTCCGGGAGGCCGAGCTCCCCCAGGGCCGCCTCGGAGGAGGACCTGAAATGGCTCATGAACGCCGAGCTGAATCCCGCGTCCCTCGGCGTCCCCGTCCCGAATGCCTGCAGCAGGGCTGCGCGGCCGTCGGACGACACGAACATGCCGGTCCGGAAATCGACGGAGAAGGCGGAGAATCCCGCAAGCAGGCGCTTCTGGAAGACCTTTTCGAAGAGGCCCAGGGGATCGCGCTCGATCTTCTCCTTGATGGCGTTCGGAAGCGGGGAATCGAGGAGCCTTGCGTCCTCGGCAAGCGCCTTGCGCATGCCCTCCCTCGACATAATCCTGAGGGCCTCGTCGAGCTCCCCGGCGTTCAAGTACTGGAATGCGTGCTTGAGGAAGAAATCGGCGAAGAATTTCCTCTCCTCGGGATCAATCCCGGTTTTGACCCTTCTCACGAGGTCGGGCCGTTCGAGCAGGCGCCTTCCGAGAATCTCCGAGGCCCTGGACAGCAGCCCGGGGTCCGGCTCGCGCGACTCTATCACCGCAACGGCATAGTCCATGCCGCCCACCGTCTCGCGGACTGCGTCCAGGCCCTTGAGCTCCGGAACCGAGGAAGGCAGGAGCGCCGTCAGGTCTTCGTCGAGTTCGAGCCTGGATACCGAGAGCAGGGACAGCGCGGCTGCGGCGGCGGCGAGTGCGAAGACCGCGCCCGGCCTCCGCGACGAGGCCGAGGCGGCGGCCTCAAGGATTCTTGCGAGCATTGAACTGCCTCAAAACCTCGTACATCGCCACCCCGAAGGCGGTCGAGACGTTGAGCGACTCCTTGGTCCCCATCATCGGAATCTCCACCGCCGCGTCCGACGCGGAGATCACCTCCCTGCTCACGCCGGTGATTTCGTGCCCGACCACGATGCAGACCGGGAACCTGTACTCGAACGCGTCGTAGGCGGCGCTGCGGTCCGCATGCTCGAGGGCCACGACCGACACGCCCATGTCCCTGAGGAGGAGGACGGCTTTGACCGGGTCGGCGATGTATTCCCACGGCACGGCCTCCTCGGCGCCCAGTGCGGTCTTCGAGATCTCCTTTCGCGGCGGCTTGCCGGTCATGCCGCACAGGTAGAGCTTCCGCGCGAGCACGGCGTCCGCGGTCCTGAAGATGGATCCCACGTTCCACAGCGAGCGTATGTTGTCCAGCAGGCCGTAAACCGGGGTCCTGAGGGCCTTCGAGGCTTCCCTGTCCAGGGCCCTCGCCTTTATTTCGCCGAAATCCAGCTTGCGCAGCCGATTCCCCAAGCAGCGGCTCCTTATCCGTCCGGAATCCGGATATTATAGTCGCTTCGCGGTCCTTTCATCGCGGGAAAAGATACGATTCAATCCGCCAGGGAACCGCGAATGAACGCGAATGTCCCGAGCGGAGTCGAGGGGCTTCGCCGATTGCCGGCCTTGCCCCCCCGCCGGCGCGCCCATATAATGTTTGCATCGACCGGGCTCCCCGGGAAGGGGAGCGCGTGGAAATAAAGGGGCCGCGATGTCCGCTGAGCTGGAAAAACTCTTCAAGGACGAAGCCCTGTCGCTCGGACTGCTCACGCAGGAACAGGTGATGAGGGCGGATACGTACCACAAGACCGGGATGAAGGAAAAGAACTTCGTCTCGATAATCGTCGCCCTCAAGATGTTGAACCGGGACCAGGTCGAACAGGTGAAGCTGTCGCTCATGGCCAAGGGCAGGATTGGGAAGCCGAAGGAGGACTCCTCGCCCGGCGCCGCGCCCCCGGCCAAGGCCGCTCCCGACGCGGAGCTCAAGCCCAGGAAGACCGTGCTCAACGACCTCGAGACCAGGTTCTACACGCTAGACGACATCAATCTCGATTCCGACCCGGCGATGAAGAAGGCCGCGTCCTCCCCGGGCAAGGCGGCGCTCGCGGCAGCAGCGGCCAAGTCCGTTCCGGCCCCGGGCATGCCCGCCGGCGCCGGAGCTCCGGCCGGGAAGGCCGCGCCGGCCAAGGCGCGCGCCCCGACGTACGGGCCGCGGTCCGCGGCCGCGGAGAAGCCGGCTTCTGCGCCTGCCCCGGCGGGAGGCGGGACGGCGGCCGCCAAGCCTCCGACCGAAGACGGCAGGAAGGCCGCCATGTCCGAAACCGAGGAGGAGAAGCCTGCGGCCCGCTCCGGGGGCGAGGACGGGAAGAAGGCTTCCGCCACGCACGTGCCGGACGACGGGCCTTTCAGGACGGACGCGACCAATCTGGTGACGCTGAGCACGCGGCCCAAGCCTTCGGACCGGTCGAAGTCCTCGGGGAAGGAGACGGTCGAAATCAAGGACCGGCCCATCGGGGGCGAGGAGAACTCCGCCGCCCTCATAAAGAAGGCCCTGCAGAAGGAAGCGGAAAAGGCCACGGTCGAGATCGCGAGCACGGATCCGCTCGTAGGCAAGGTGATCGGCGGGTGCAGGATTATCTCGGTCCTCGGGGAGGGCGGGATGGGGGTCGTATACAAAGCCGAGGACATATCCCTGTCCAGGGTCGTCGCGCTCAAGATTCTGCCTTCGAGGGTCACGAAGAAGCCGGTGCTGGTGGAACGGTTCAAGAGGGAGGCGAGGGCCGCGGCGCAGGTCGAGCATCCGAACATAGTCCAGGTCTACAGGGTCGGGCAGGAGGGGGACCAGTATTACATAGTGATGCAGTACATTAAGGGCACCAACCTCGCCGACAAGGTCAAGGACGAGGGGCGGCTCGACTCGAAGACCGCCACGAACATGATGTTCAACGTGGCGCAGGGGCTGTCGGTCGCCCACGAGCACGGAATCATCCACAGGGACATCAAGCCCGACAACATCATGCTCACCGAGAAAGGGGAGGTGAAGCTCGCGGATTTCGGCCTCGCCCGCGAGGTGGAGAGCGACAGCGACATATCCCAGACCGGGCAGGTGCTCGGCACGCCGTACTACATGTCGCCCGAGCAGTGCGACGGGAGGCCGGTGGACGGCAGGGCCGACATATATTCGCTGGGCGCGACGTTCTACTACCTTGTCACCGGGGTGAAGCCCTTTACCGGAGACACCCCGTACCAGGTGCTCATGAAGCACATTTCCGAGCCGCTCATACCCCCGCGCGAGTTCGCTCCGGACCTGCCCGACGAGGTCGAGGCAATCATCACGAAGATGATGCAGAAGAACCCGGCGGACAGGTATCCCTCCGACTCGGCGCTCGTCGAGGACCTCGGCAAGCTCCTCAAGAAATGGGACCTGCTCGACGCCGACTTCGTGCTTCCCACAACGAGGTCCAGGTGGCCGTTCTGGATGGCAATCGCGGCCGTCGGGCTCGTGGTGCTCGCCGGGGCGGGCACCGGGCTCTTCTTCCTCAAGAAGACGGCGGAAGCCAACTGGCAGAAGAAGGCGAAGGAGGCCCTGGAGACCGCGAGGTCCGAGGCGAGGGTCCACGAGGAGAAGCACAGGTTCGCCTCGGCGATGGAGGTCTTCGACGGATACTTGATGGAGTACGGCAGCTCCTCCTGGGGCGAGGAAGCTGCGAACGACAAGTCGAGGACCGAGCAGTCCGGGAAGAAGGCCTTCAGCGCGGAGATTGCGCGTCTTGCCGGCCACATGGACAGGCTCGAAACCGCCGCCGCCCGCGAATCGCTGCAGAGGCTAAAGCAGCAGGAGGCGCCGCCGTCGCTGAAGGCGGAGGCCGCGGCCCACGTGAAGGACCTCGAGTCCGAGCTGGCCGCGCTCGACCGCACGGTTCCTCTGCTCTCCTGCATGGACGGGCTTCTCGAGAGCCGGAAGGCCTCGAAGTACGAGGACCTTTCGATGCCGCTTTCCGAGCTCAAGGACAGCGTGTACCGGCGCATAAGGGGGCTCGCGTCCGACGCGCTGGCCAGGATTGCGAAGATGAAGGCTTTCGAGGAGAAGCTCTCGAAGGCGGCGGACCTGTCGACCGAGGCGAAGTTCGACGAGGCCTGCGATCTGCTGTCCGGGACCGAGCATGACGACGTGTCCCAGATTTCGAGGAGGCGCAAGGAGGAGATATCGAAGATTGAGACGCTGGTCTCAATGGAGCAGAAGAAGCTCAACGAGGCCGTCGATCAGTCGGCCCTCGACGTCGAGAAGCGCAGGTTTTCGGCGGCCGTCTCAAGGCTCGAGCCTTTCGGGAAGGTCGGGTCCGGCAAGATTCGCGACAAGGCGGTCTCCGAGGAGAAGAGAATCAGGGAGAAGCTCGACCTTTTCAAAATCGATTTCGAAGAGGCGGCCGGCAAGGCGGCCAGGCAAATCGAGGCCATGGATTTCGACGGCGCCGGGAAGCTCCTGTCGTCGTTCGAGGGATCGGACGTGGAGGAGGTCAACTCGCGGCTGGGCATGCTTACCGCGGAGATTGATGGCAGGAGGAAGACGCCTCCCGGGTTCGCGTACGTGCCGGCGTCCCCGGAAACGCCCGCCTTCTATATCCAGGTGTACGAGACAACGAACCGGGAATACTCCCTCTTCCTGGCCGAAAACCCCGGCACGGCCGCTCCTGCGCACTGGGGCGGACGCGACGCCCCTGCCGAGCTTGCCGATCACCCGGTCACGGGCGTGGCGCTCGGCGAGGTCCAGGCCTACGCAGCATGGCTCTCGGCGAAGAAGAACGCCACGTTCCGTCTCCCCGGCGAGGCCGAATGGATGAGGGCCGCGTCCGGGCCGGGGAAGAGGGTTTACCCGTTCGGCGACGACGCCTCGGTTCTCGAGAAGATCTGCATCTGCAAGCAGTCCACTGCCAATACGAGGGCTCTCACGCAGGACAGGAGCCCGTACGGCAGCTACCACATGGCCGGCAACGTCTCGGAATGGACCTCGACGTCCGAGGACGGGAAATCCGTCATAAAGGGCGGTTCGTTCGCCGATCCAGACTTCGAGGGCGCGAAGATTTCATTCCGGGTCCTCTGGAGCCCCTCCGCAGGCGGCAGGCTCCCGTTCGTCGGCTTCAGGCTCGCCGCAAAAGTAGAGTGATGCATAACCCGGACGAGCCGGAACCAAACGCTGTGTCAAATCCCAACCACCAAAAGCCAAATCCCAATGAAATCCCAATATCCAATCTCCAACGGAGTTCTGGACGCAACTCGAAAAATGTTTCCGCAGAAACAACATTCCTGGCCATAGGGGCTCAACTGGCGCACAACCGAAAGCGGAGAGTCGCTTGATTGAAGGGAACGTTCCTGGACAAGAACTGCAGCCCGGACTCCGATGGAAATCCCCGAACCCCAACTGGCGGACAGCCGGCCGCGAAGAGTCGATTGATTGAACGGAACGTTCATTCCCATTCGATAGTGGCGGGGGGTTTGGAGGAGACGTCGTAGACGACGCGGTTGATTCCCCGTACTTCGTTGATGATTCTTCCTGCGACGCGGTCGAGGAACTCGTGCGGGAGTTTGGCCCAGTCGGCGGTCATGAAGTCCGTGGTCTCGACCGCCCTGATTGCCGCGACGTTTTCATAGCTTCTCTCGTCGCCCATGACACCGACCGCCGCCACGGGGAGCAGGACGACGAAGGCCTGGCCGACCTTGTCATACAGGCCTGCATTTTCGAGCTCCCCGATGAAGATGGCGTCCGCCTTCCGGAGGACGTCGAGCCTTTGCCGGTCCACGGGCCCGAGGACTCGCACGCCGAGCCCGGGTCCCGGGAAGGGATGGCGCCTTACGATTCGCTCCGGCACGCCCAGTTCGCGTCCCAGCGCCCTGACCTCGTCCTTGAAAAGGTAGCGGAACGGCTCGATTAGCTTCAGGTTCAGGACCTCCGGCAGTCCGCCGACGTTATGGTGTGTCTTGATTTTCGCGGTCGGTCCGCCATGCGCGGCCACTGATTCGATTACGTCCGGGTACAGGGTGCCCTGGGCGAGGTATTTGACGCCCGGAATTGATTTCGCCGCCTCCTCGAAGACCCTTATGAACTCGTGTCCGATGATTTTTCTCTTCTTTTCCGGTTCGGAGACGCCTGCGAGCTTTTCGAGGAAACGGACGGAGGCGTCAACGGTCACGAGCTTCATCCTGAAGTGCTTCTCGAAGAGGCTTTTCACTCCTTCCGCCTCGTTC
>DYIT01000062.1:0-14229 GCA_020723505.1 Candidatus Kuenenia stuttgartensis | reverse complement strand
GGAGGCCGTTGTCCACGAAAATGCAGGTGAGGCTGTCGCCGATGGCGCGGTTGAGGAGCGCGGCTGCGACCGTGGAATCCACGCCGCCCGATAGCCCGAGGATGACGCGGTCGCGGCCTACGAGCTCCTTTATCTCGGCGGTCTTCGACGATATGAACGAAGACATCTTCCAGTCGCCCTTGAGGCTGCAGATCCTGTACAGGAAGTTGTGCAGGATTTTTCCGCCTTCGACGGTATGGGACACTTCCGGGTGGAACTGGACGCCCCAGAAGCGTCCGGCCGGTACGCGCACGGCGGCGAACGGGCAGTTTCCGGTGGCGGCTAGAGTCTCGTAGCCCTCGAGCCCCACGACCATGTCTCCGTGGCTCATCCATACCGTCGTCGGCGCCTTGACGCCGTGGAAGAGGTCGCTCGAGTCGGACGGGCTGAGGGTGGTGCGCCCGTATTCCCGGGCATCGGCGTGGGCCACCTGTCCGCCGAACCTGTAGGCCGCGACCTGCAGGCCGTAGCAGATGCCGAGGATGGGAACTCCGAGGTCGAAGATTTTCCAGTCGGGCCTCGGCGAACCTTCGGCGATGGTGCTTGCGGGCCCGCCGCTCAGGATCAGGGCGGAGGGTTTTTCTTTTTCGAGCGTTTCCGCGGTCACGCTGAAGGGGTAGATGACGGAGTAGACGCCCTGTTCGCGAACGCGGCGGGCAATCAGCTGCGCGTATTGCGACCCGAAGTCGAGAACGGCGACGAATTCCTTCGACGGGTTTTGCATGGATTAGGAGTTTTTCATCCATCTTCGTCCCAGGAGACCAAGTTGCGCATTATTGATAAAAACGCATGTTTTATCAACGCCTTCCTTGCCGCGCCTGAGGCATGTCCCGGCGGACCCACAGGCTTTTCGCTTTTGCACTTCAAGGGCGGCCTTGGACCGCTCCTGCGATTCCACAAGCCTGAGGTCGGATCCCGGCGGTCACCGGACTACGGTCTTCGGTCTACTGCTGAAACAGGGAATTGCCGGGTTATTTCTTCCTGCCCGGTTTTCCTGACAGTATAAACGGGCAGAACGGCCCGCACATGGAGCAGACCTTGTCGTCGGATGGCTTTGAGGCGGCTCTCACGCGCCTGGCCGTCTCGGGATGAATGGCTTTCTCAATCTGGCCTTTCCAGTCGCGAGCCGCCCTGAGCTTGGAGAATTCCCTGTCTCGCTCGATTGCCGACGGCAGGCCCCGGGCGATATCCGCCGCATGCCCGGCAATGCGCGCCGCTATTACCCCCTGCCTCACCTGCTCCTCGTCCGGGAGTCCCAGGTGTTCCGAGGGAGTGACGTAGCATAGGAAATCCGCCCCTGCCCATGCGGCCAGTGCGCCGCCGATGGCCGAGGTGATGTGGTCGAATCCCGGGGCGATATCGGTGACGAGGGGTCCGAGGACGTAGAACGGCGCGCCGTCGCAGAGCTTTTTCTCGAGCTCGACCTGCGCCTTAATCTGGTCCATGGGCACGTGGCCCGGGCCTTCAATCATCACCTGCACGCCCGCTTCTCGCGCCCGGCGGGCGAGGCCGGCGAGGGCCATGAGCTCGGTGACCTGGCCTTCGTCGAGCGAGTCGGCGAGCGCGCCGGGCCGGAGTCCGTCGCCCAGGCTCAAGGTGACGTCGTGTTCGAGGCAGATGGAGATTACCTCGTCGAAGCGCTCGTAAAGGGGGTTTTCCGCGCGGTTTTTTGCCATCCATTCGGCGAGGAATGCGCCTCCGCGGGAGACGATGCCGCATATTCTTCCCGACTCAGCGATGGCGCGGGCCGCCCCGGTAGTGACGCCGGCGTGGACGGTGACGAAGTCCACTCCGTCTTCGGCATGGCGTCTTATCGCGCCGAGCATGTCTTCCGGCGTCATGTCGATGATTGACCCGGGCCTGCGCACGGCTTCGACCGCCGCCTGGTAAATCGGGACGGTTCCGAACGGGATGGCGGCGGCTTCGAGGAGTCTTTTCCTCACGGCCGGGATGTCTCCGCCGGTGGAGAGGTCCATAATGGCGTCGGCGCCTGCTTCGACTGCGGCTTTTGCCTTCCTTTCCTCGTTTTCCGGCGAGGGATAGTCCATGCTCGTTCCGACGTTGGCGTTTACCTTGACCGTAAGTCCCCTTCCGATTGCGCAGTAGCTTCTTTTTTTCCGGCGGGCGTTCGCGGGCAGCACTGCGTGGCCGAGGGCTATGAGATCCCTGATTGTTTCAGGGGAGACGCCTTCGGCGGCGGCGGCCTTCTTCATTTCAGGCGTGATTCCGCCTTTCCTTGCGGACAGGAGCTGGGTCATCTTACCTCCGGAACCGGTTTCCGCCCGCTTGAATCCCGTTTCAGCGGGCAGTCGGGAGATCGAAGTCTAGCCGGGTCCCGAATCCATGTAAAGGATATTGGTTGTCCGATTTCCTGCCACCGGAGGCCATATCGCCGCCTTTTTGTGCCGGGATTTTTCCGGCGGCTCCCACAACTCATTGCACTTTGACCTGATTCACCTGATCGCGCGCAGCCCGGTTGTTCTAGACGGGCTTCGCGCGAAATTGGTTCACCTGATTAAAACACATGCGGCTCGCACTCAATCAGCTTCAGAAGCAGGACTTCAGGTGAAGGAACATCCTTGCTGTTTCTCTCCTGGACTTCGTCGGGCCCCTATCTTCGAATATCTCGTCTTCTTGCAAGGTTCTTTTGCAATGCGCACGTAACTTCTTTTGAGGTTGGCCCGCCTTCGCCGGTTGACCTAAGCCAAGGCTGCGGCGAATCTTCGAGATTCCATTGGGATTTGGTTATTGATTGTTGGGATTTTATGCAGCGTTTTGGTTGCGGCTCGGCTGCGTTATGATTTTGCTATTGGTTATTGGATGCCGGGATTTCTGTCAGCCCCCCCGGCTAAACGATGCCTTCCCCGCGCAGGGAGGCGAGTTCGGCGGAAGAGAGCCCGAGGCGGCCGCAGTATATCTCCTCATTGTGCTCGCCGAGTCTGGGCGGGAATTCGAGGCCGAATGCGCGGCTCCTGAGGTAATCGGTCTTGACGGGGGCTGCCGGGAGTTCCACGGCGACTTTGGTCTTCGGATCCTCGGCCCTTATCATGACCCGGTTGAGCAGCGGCTCTGCTGAGAGGTCGCGCATGGTGTTGACCCGCGACACCGGTATGTCCATGGAATTGAAAAGCGCAATCCATCGCGCCGCTGATCCCGTCGAGAGGATCTCCTGGAGCGCTGCGTTCAGGTTGTGCACGTCGCGAATCCTGCCCTCGTTCCTCTCGTACTCCTTTTTCGCGAGGCTCGAGAACTCCGGCAGCGCCGCAAGCCTCTGCCACTGGGCGTCGTTGCCGACAGCGAGATAGACGTGGCCGTCCGCGGTCCCGAACACGGACACGGGCGCGAAGAACTCGTGTGTGTTGCCCTTTCGGGACAGGAACGTGCCGAAGCTCTTCGCGAACATGACCGGTCCCGAAAGCCACGCCGTGCAGGAATCGAACATGGATATGTCGATTCTCGATCCTTTGCCGGTTGCGGCTTTCACGTAGAGGGCCTTCATTATCTGGCCGAAGGCATGCTCGGCGGCGCCGAGGTCGGCCAGGGGCACGCCGAGCACAGTCGGCGCCGATCCCGGTTCGCCCGTGAGTTCCATGAGCCCCGATTTCGCCTGCAGCACCGGGTCGTAGGCCGGCTCGGAAATCTCCGGGCCGAAACCCGTTATTCCCGCCCAAATCAGGTCGGGTTTCACGGCCGCGAGCGAAGGATAGTCGACGCCGAGGCTCTCGTACGACCGCGGCAGCTGGTTCGTTGCAAAGACGGCGGGGGCCAGCTTCCGGACCAGCCTGCCCAGCAGTTCCCGTCCCCTCTTCTCCTTGAGGTTCAGCGTGATTGCCTTCTTGCCGAGATTGTTCTGGAGGAAGTAGGAGTTCATCCCCTCCTCGCCGAGCACGTTCCTGCCGATGAACCTGTTCGGATCGGGTTTCGAGGGGTGTTCGATGCGGATTACGTTCATGCCCTCCTGCCTTAGCCTGTAGGTGAGGAACGGCAGGGTCAGGGCCTGCTCGAGGCTGAGCACCGTGACGTCAGCGAAACAGCCTTTTTCCATCCGGCGAAATCCCGCTTAATCCCGGCTGGATCAAATAAGCCTGGCGGCTCTCAATCTGACGAATCTACGCCAGCAGTTCGAAGATTGAGGTGTACTCCAGGTTGAACGCCGCGGCCACGCCTTCGTGGGTCACTTTGCCGCCGATTACGTTGATTCCCCTGGCGATTTCCTTGTTGTCGAGCGCCGCGCGGCGATGGCCCTTGTTCGCAAGCTCCACGGCGTAGGGCATCGTGGCGTTCGACAGCGCGTACGTGGAGGTCCTTCCGACCGCGCCGGGCATGTTGGCGACGCAGTAGTGAACCACGTCGTGCACGATGAACGTCGGCTGCGCATGCGTGGTGGGCCTGCAGGTTTCCACGCATCCGCCCTGGTCCACGGCCACGTCCACGATTACGGATCCGGGCTTCATCTGCTTTATGAGGCTTTCCGGCACGAGCACCGGCGCCTTCGCGCCCGTGGACAGGACGGCTCCGACCAGCAGGTCGCAGGACTTGGCCTTCTCCTGGATTGTGTAGGCGTTCGAGTAGAGGGTTACGACGTTCGGCGGCATTATGTCGTTGAGGTAGCGCAGGCGGTCGAGGTTGATGTCGAGGATATAGACCTTGGCGCCTAGTCCGGCGGCCATCTTGGCCGCGGACGTTCCGACCACGCCGCCTCCCAGGACGAGCACTTCGGCCGGTTCGACTCCGGGGACGCCGGCCAGGAGGATTCCCCTTCCCATCATCGGCTTCTCCAGGTACTTGGCGCCCTCCTGGATGGCCATCCTGCCCGCGACCTCGCTCATGGGCGTGAGGAGCGGCAGGCTTCCATCGTCGCGTTCAATCGTTTCGTAGGTCACGCAGACGGCGCCGGACTTAATCATCGCTTCGGTGAGGCGCCTGTCCGCGGCGAAATGGAAGTACGTGAACAGCGTATGCTCGGGGGTGATGAATTCGAATTCCTCGGGAAGGGGCTCCTTGACCTTTATGATCATCTCGGCGCGTTCCCACACGTCGGCGGCCTTGCCAACGATTTCAGCGCCGGCCTTGACGTATTCCTGGTCCGCGATGCCGCTGCCCAGGCCTCCGTCCTTCTGGACCATGACCTTGTGGCCTTCCCTGACCAGCGCGTTGACGCCCGCGGGAATCATGCCGATTCTGTTCTCGTTGTTCTTAATCTCCTTTGGAATGCCGATAATCATCTTGCTCCTCCTCAAACACGCTCGGGGCGCGGATGCTGCCCCTCAAGTCCGCGGATGCTCCGCGGAAACAGACCTGTATACCCGGCCGGGACGTGATTTGCAAGCAGTATTCTCCATGGGGCGGGCCGGGCGAATCACAGGTTCTCGTAAGGGTTCTCCTCCGGTTCGGTCACGTCATACCCGGCCTCGGCGGGGTTTTCGAGGAAGAGAATCCTCTGGCAGCTCCTGCAGTGAATCAGCGTGTCCTCGGATACGATGAGGTTGTTTATCTCCTGCATGGTCAAGGACATGCAGCAACCCTGGCAGACGTTGTCCACGACCGGGACGATTGCGACGCCTCCCCTGCCGATCCGGACCCGGTCGTAGACTTCCAGCACGTCGCGCGAGAGGCCTTTTGCGCATTCGTCCCTCTGCTTCCCGACGGCACCGACCTCGGTTTCGATTTCCGCGCACTCGGCCCTCGCCTGCTTCTCGACGTCCGCGACTTCGCCTTCTGCGCGTTTCTGCTCGGCCTTGGCCTCCTTCAGCGCCGCCTCGAGCGACTGCACCTTGTCGAGACCGGCGATAATCTTCTCCTCGAGGGCGGAGTTCTCCGCCTTTATGCCCTCGATCTCCTTGAGCACCGCCTCGTATTCCTTGTTGGTCTTGATTTTGAGCAGGTTGCCCTTTGTCTTGCCCACCTCGGCCTCTCCGGACTTGAGCATGAGCTCTATTCCGTCGACCTCAACCTTGGCGGCCTTGATTTCGGCCGCTTTGGCCTCGACCGTCCTGCGGGCCGCGTCGACGTCCTTGCGCTTTTCCGCGATAATCGCGGGCCACCTGTCGAGCTCGGCGCGGAGCTTCGCGATTTCTCCGTCAAGGCCCTGGAGTTTCCTAAGAGTGTCGATAAGTCCAGTCATCAGGCCCTCATTCGTCGTTGCCGTCGAAACGCTTCCCCTCCAGGAATCCGGCGAGCTTCCTGCTTCTGACCGGGTGCTGGAGCTTTCTGACGGCCTTGGCCTCAATCTGCCTCACCCTTTCGCGGGTGACCTTGAATATCCTTCCGACCTCCTCGAGAGTGTAGGTGTAGCCGTCCCCGATGCCGTAGCGGAGCTTGATGATTTCCCTTTCCCGGAACGTCAGGGTCTGCAGCACCTTCTCGATCTTGTCCTTGAGCATCTCGTGGGTGGCGGCGTTCACCGGCGACTCCGCCCCCTCGTCCTCTATGAAGTCGCCGAAGTACGAATCGTCGCTTTCGCCAATCGGCCGGTCGAGCGAAATCGGGTGCTTCGAAATCTTCATGACCCTCTTCGTCTCGTCGATGGATATTCCGGCCGCCTGGGCGATTTCCTCCACCGTCGGCTCCCTCCCCTTCTTCTGGACGAGCTTCTTCGTCACGTTGCGAATCTTGGTCATCGTCTCAATCATGTGGACCGGAATCCTGATGGTCCTCGCCTGGTCGGCTATCGACCGGGTAATCGCCTGCCTAATCCACCACGTGGCGTAGGTCGAGAACTTGTATCCGCGCTGGTATTCGTACTTCTCGACCGCCTTCATGAGCCCCGTGTTCCCCTCCTGGATGAGGTCGAGGAAAGAGAGCCCGCGGTTGCGGTACTTCTTCGCTATGCTCACCACCAGCCTCAGGTTGCCGCTCGACAGCTCGCGCTTGGCGACCTCGTACTCCTGGTAGCGCGCGAATATCTCCGCCACCCGGCGCCTCAGCTCCGACGGGCTTTCCATGGCCACGTCCATGAGGCCCTGGAGCAGGCCGCGCAGTTCCGCGACCTTGCGCTTGCTTCCCGCCGCCTTCTTGAGCCTCCGGAGCTCCTTGAGCAGCCCGGTCATCCTGTCTGCCACGTCCTTGAGCCTGCTCATGAGCGGCTTGACCTTCTTCGTCTGTATGTTGAGCTCCTCGAGGAGTATCCTCCCCCTCCTCTGGCGGTTCCGTATCTTCCTCCACACCGAATCCCTGTCCAGCGCCCGCTCCCCGTCCAGCCTGATTTTCTCGTAGTCCCTGCGGTTCCACTCGAGGAGCACGCTGAGAGTCTTGATGTTCTCGGGCAGGCGCTCGGAGATCTCGCTCTTGTCGAGCCCGCCGGACGTCGTGATTTTCAGCGTCCTGTCGAACGCGAGTTTCCCCTGGCTCACCTCGCGGAGGATTCGGAGGGCCTCCGTCTGGCCGAGCTCGGAGCTCAGTATCTGCTTGCGGAAGCGCGTGCGCGTGAGGTCGATTTCCTTCGCTATGCTGATTTCCTCGTCCCGCGACAGCAGCGGTATTTCTCCCATCTGCGTGAGGTACATCCTTACCGGATCGTCGATTTTCCGCGGCGCCTTCTTGTCCGCATCGACCTTCTCGTCCGCCTTCTTCCTCGTCCTGCTCTCGGCTTCTGCCTCGCCGAGAATCTCGACGCCCAGGTCGTCCATGATCATGAGAATCGAGTCAATCTTGTCGGGCGACACGAGGTCCGCAGGCAGCACCCGGTTCATCTCCTCGTACGTGACGTACCCCTTGCGCTTGCCCTCGGCTATTAGGACGGATATCTCCTTCGGGAAGTTTTCCATGTCATTCCTTGCCTGTAGTCATGCCCGGCGCGTCGCAGGAGCGCTTGAGCTCCTGCAGCCTCCGGAGAAGCCCTTCCTTCTGTTTCGGATCCGCGGTCCGCCTGAGCTCGCTCTTCACATCCGCGATCCGCTCGTTCCTGCAGTGCCGCTCGATGCTCTGCACGCTCTTGCGGTACTGCTCCTCGAAATCCCTCCCCTCCCGGACCTCGCGGTACGCGAGCCTGTCCACGATGACCGAGAGAAGACCCTTCGGCTGCGACCTCAGCACGTCCGAAATCCCGACCTGCCTCCCTTCGCACCTGAGCCTGAAGATGATTTCCGCCGCGGACTTGAGCTCCTTGTCCCTGAACCTTTCCGCGGGGAACTCCGAAGCCGCGGAGTCGATGAGCGTGTTGTCGCAGATCAAAGCCTCAATTATGTCAGCTTCGATTCTCGATGTGGAGCATATTTCCGGTTCTTCGCGCTTTTCCGGCCGCCCGGCCCTCCTGGGGGCCTCGGAAGCGAGCCTCTCGCGAATCGCCGCCTCCGAGACTCCGGTCGCGTCCGATATCCTCTTCACCAGGAGCTGCTTGTGCACGGGGTTCGGGGCGGCGCGCACCACGGCCAGCATCTCGTCCACCGCCCTCGCCTTGCCGCCTATGGAGGACAGGTCCGTCCTGCGGCCGATTGCGGCAATCCTGAAATCGAAAGCGTCCGGGGAGGAGGCCATGATTGCCCTGAACTGCTCCGCCGTCCCTTCGGCCAGGAAATCGGCCGGATCCTTCGCCCCGGGGAGCGTTACGACCCTCACGTCCATCTCCGCCCCGAGCAGCACCTCGACCCCCCTCTCCATGGCCGAAAGCCCGGCCTCGTCCGCGTCGTACATGAGCCATGCCTTGCGAGTGAACCGGCGCGCAAGCGACGCCTGGTCCGGGGTCAGCGCCGTGCCCAGGGAGGCCACCGCGTTCGTGACTCCGGCCTGGTGCGCCGCGATTACGTCGGTGTAACCCTCCATGAAAATGACGCCGTCGTCCTCGAGGTTCCCGTTCCGGGCCACGTGCAGCCCGTAGAGCACCGATCCCTTGTGGTATACCGCCGTTTCGGGCGAGTTTATGTATTTCGGGCCTTCGCCGGCCATGACCCGCCCGCCGAAGCCGAGCACTTTTCCCTGGAGGTCGAGAATCGGGAAGATGAGCCTCCCGCGGAACCTGTCGTAGTATCCGCCGCCCTTCTGCCTCGGCAGGGCGAGGCCTGCCTTCTCCAGGATCTCCGGCGGAATCCCCCTGTTGCCGGCCGCTCCAATCAGCGCGTCCCAGTCCTGGGGCGAGAGCCCGATGTTGAAAGCCTCCGAGATTGCCGGGGAAATCCTGCGCGATTCGAGGTATTCGCGGGCGCCCTTCCCCTCCGCCGAAAGCAGGGTCCGCCGGAAGAATGATGCCGCGAATTCCGTGGCCTGGAAGAGGTTCTTCCTGAGGTCCGATTTGCGCCTGTCTTCTACTGGCGAGGATGAAAGCGGGATGCCGCACTCCTCCGCAAGCGACCTCACGGCCTGGGGGAAGTCCATCTTCTGGAATTCCATCAGGAACGAGAACACGTTTCCTGCTTTGCCGCACCCGAAGCATTTGAATATCTGGCGTTCGGGATTCACGTTGAAGGAGGGCGTGTTCTCGGCGTGGAAGGGGCAGAGACCCACGAAATTGCGGCCCGTCTTCTTGAGCGGGACGAAGCGGCTTACGAGGTCGACGATGCTGACCGAGGCCTTGACCCGGTCTATGTCCTCCTCAGCGATTCCGCCCACGAAACCCCCTCGAAAACGCCGATAATCCAGGACCCGGAAGCCGTTGAAACCTTTAATTATAATCATATTCCGGAGTTTGTCAAGGCGATGGAATCGCCTTCGGCGGTGAAAAGTCGGGCGCGGAGCCGGTCGGGCCGGCGTCCGGCAAGGGAGTCGCGGGGTTTCGGAAGGACTTGCGAGATAGAACTGCCGCGCTTCCCGGTTGCTGTTATCCTGTCGAACCTCTTGCCCTTCCCGCTTATCCCGCACGAAGCGTAAAGCCCCCCGCTTCGTGCGGGATAGGTGAAATCCCCCGACGGCACATCAGAGAAAACTTAAGAGCTCATTTCAGTAGGGAACGAGGCCGCGTTACCTACTGGAATGAGCTCTAAGCGCCCGCCGCCCGAAGATGCCGGACTCTCCGCCCCCGGGGACCGGGAAAGCAATGCCCGTCATTTCACCCTGACGGTAACCGAATCGCAGGAATAGTTCGCCTTCCAGAATTCAGCGTACTTCTCGGGTGCGCCCGAGACCTTAATGTCCACTCGCACCCGGTACTCTCCCGGAGGACATTGCCCTGCGTTCCAAACGCAGGCAGGCGGGGCCGGCACTCAGCCTTCGGTCAGCTTGGCCATGCCCTTCCTGAAGATCTCCGTCCCGGCCGCGTCCTCTATGACCAGTTCGTAGCCAATCCTCCGCGTGGAGCAGTCCGGCATCCGCGAAACTGATTCGCCGGCCCGGCCCAGGATGTTCGCCGAGAACGTGAAGACCCCGCGCTCCTCGGCAGTGGATATCACGCCTTTCAGCGGGGGGCCGAGCGCCAGCACCGCCGCCTCGTCCTCTGGGAAGGGGACGAAGAGCGCCTTCTTGAAGGTTCCGGTGAGAATCCAGTGCCCCTCGTTCAGGGAGTAGCCAAGAATCCAGACCCCTTCGGCCGGCACGCCGAGCATTCCGTCAGGACCGACCGCGACCCGCATTTTCCCCACTACCGGAGACCACGCGTCGAGGCTTAAACCGTACCGGGAGGGGAGGTCGAGCCTGATTCTCCGCGAAGGCGGGTCTTCGTGCCTCAGCTTCAGCGCTCCGCCCGCGTATTCAATCCGCCACCATTTCCCGGCGATCTTCACGTGCGTCGTAAGCCCCTTCCCCTCGCTGTTGTTTTCGACCTGATACGAGAGGGATCCGCTGTCCGGATTGTTGATCTTGAGGATCGCAAACCTCCCGTCCCCGTCCTCGTCGCAGAGGAACATGTCCCCGTCCGAGGCGCCTCCCTTGCAGAAATCTCCGAGCCGCCCGTTCATGTTCGAGTCCAGAAGGCCGACCTTGACGGCTTTCCCGCCGATGGATGCCTCGCCCGCCATGCACACTGCAGGGAACAGCGAGATGATGCACCTTTGGAGGGATCCCGCCCATTCGCTGCGGCCGGGAACGCAGAAATGCACGTTGAAAGGCGTCATCCCGCCCGGCTGCACCGGGCCGCATGTCACGAAGAACGATTCGCCGGTCAGACCCCTGAAGACCTTCTTGTCAGCGAGCGGCACTTCGACCGGCCGGCCCTCCTTCTCAATCATGAGCAGCCTGAAATCGTCAATCATGCTGCCCTGCAGCACGAACTCAATCTCGACGGCTCCTTCCCCGGTCTGGTTTCGGTTTGCGGCGGCGAGCTTCGCCCTGTACGAAACTCCCGCGGCGCCCGGAGAATCCGATATTCCGCATGGGTTCACCCTTATGCCGGCATGCTGCCCTTCATAAGGGTGCGAAAGGAGAAGGCGGGCCTGTTTGAGCGGAATCTCGAGCGTCAGGTCACCAGCCGGCGCCTCGGTGCCGTCTCCGACGCCTGCGGCGATTGACAGCAGCACGATGCAGCCGGCCGCGATGGAAAGCATTGCCTGTTCTCCAATCCTGGAAGCCGCCGCATGGCGGTTTCTCCTGTATGCATAGTTACATGCGGAACCGAAAAATTACATGCCGAAACGGGACGGCATTGCCGCATGCGTCAAACACGAGGTATCCCGGAATCCAGAGGGCTCGATTGGACTGCTTCGGCGCAACGCTCCCGTCATTGGTTGCTGGAATTTGGCTCGCCTTCGCGAAGCCCTGCGTAGCTTCATCAAGGCTCTTAAGCGAAGCAGGGGTTCCGGCTCGTCCGCGTTATGGATAACGAGACGTGGTCCGATCCGGCGCCGATGCCGGTTCGCGCGTCCGACTTATTCCCTGACGGCGGCGGCTTCCTGGGCCGGCTCGGCCGCCGAATCCGGGGCAGGGCCGGGTTCGGGCGCGGTTTCGGCGGATGGCTCGGCCGGCTGCTCCTCGGGCTCGGGTTCCATTTTGATTTCGGGCTTCACGCCGCGCGCGATGTCGTCGGCAATCTTCCCCGCCTCCTCGATCTGCAGCGAGACCTTCTTCGATACCCCGGCCTCCTGCATCGTTATCCCGAAGATTCGGTCGCCGACCATCATCGTCCGCTTGTTGTGGGATATGATTATGAACTGCGACCCCTTGAGGAAGTCGCCCAGCATGTTGACGAACCTGTCTATATTGCGCTCGTCCAGGGCAGCATCCACTTCGTCCAGGATGCAGAACGGGCTCGGCTTGGATTTGAATATGGCGAACAGGAGCGCGATGCAGGTCATGACCTTCTCGCCGCCCGACAGCAGCGTGATTGACTGGGGCTTCTTGTCGCCCGGCTGAGCCACGATATCGATTTCCGACTCGAGTATGTCGTTCTCGTCCGCAAGGATGATGTCCGCCCTGCCGCCGTTGAAGAGCTGCTTGAATATGACCTTGAAGTTCTCCTTTATCGTCTCGAACGTCTCCGCGAACATCACCCGGGACTTCTTGTCTATCTGCTTTATTATCGACGAAATCTGCTCCCTGGCGGACAGAAGGTCGTCCCTCTGCACGGAGAGATAGCCGAATCTCTGGTTCACGGCCTCGAATTCCTCGATTGCGGCCTCGTTTATGGTCCCGAGGTTCTTAATCTTCTGCCTCAGGTCCGCGGCTTCGGCCTGTATGCCCTCCCAGTCCTCCCTCCCGTCGTCGAACTCGGAGCTCAAGTCCTTCACGTCCACTTCGAGGTCCTCGGCCGCCCTCTTGACGATGTTCTCCCTCAGCATCTTGAGGCGTTCCTCGTCGATTCTGAGCGAGTTGACCGTCGAGGCCAGCCGCTCCTCGTCCACCTTCTTCTCCTTGAGCTGCGACGCCTTGAGGCTCTTCTCCTGCTCGAGGTCGTCACGGATTTTCCTCAGGAATTCCATCTCCTGCTTCGCGTCCGCTATCTCGCGCGAGAGGCCCGACATCTTCCCGTCGAGGTCCGCGTTCTCGGCGCAGAGTTCGGCCCTCCTGCCCTCTTTCGAATGCATATCGCCGGCCATGTCCTCGAGGTTCTGCCTCCTCTCCGCAATGTCCTTTCCTATCCTGTGGAGGTTGGCGATTATGTTCTCTATCTCCATCCTGGCCCTTATTCCGTCCGAATTGAGGGCGTGGAGTTCCGTCTTCTTCTTCTCCTGCCCGGTCGAAAGGCCCTGGATTTCCGCGTCCAGGCCCGCAAGCCTGGCTTTCACGGCATCCTCGGAGCACCTGAGGTCCGCAAGCAGCTTCTCGAGGTCCGCGCTCTCCTTGCGGTTCATTTCCGCCTCCGCGTCCAGGCCCGCGAGGTCCCCCTCAATCACCGCTATGCGGCCTTTGAACTCCGCAAGCGCCTTCTCCGACTCGGCGAGGTTGTCCTTCGCATTGGCCAGCTGCGTGCCCACGTCGTAGCACTGGTGCCTCGCATCCTGGATCCTTCCGCTGATGCCGGCCATCTCCAGCCCGAGCTTCTCGAGCAGGTCCTTCTGGACGGCGAACTCCGAGGCCACGGTCTCGAGCTTCGACCTGAGCCTCGCGATTTCCGCCGCGTGCGAAATCCTCCCCATGGTCGCGGCCCCGCCCGTCAGCGTCCCGTCCGACCTCAGCACCTCGCCGTCGAGCGTGACGAAATCATAGCCTTTGAGCATGTCCTTGAGGCCGACCGCGACGTCCAGGTTCTCGACGACGAGCGTCCATCCCAGGCGCCTCGTCAGGACGGCCTTGAGATCCGGAGCGGCCTCGACGAAGTCCACTGCCCTTCCGAGCACGCCCGGATAGCCGGCGGGCACCAGCCCGTCGTCGGGAAGCTCCGCGGCCGGCGCGGCGGGAATGAACGTCCCCCTGCCCTTCCTCGATTCCCTGAGGAAATCGACCGCCGCCCTGCATGCCGCGAAGTCCCCTGCGAGCACGTCGGCGTTGTCGCCGCCGAGAGCTTCCTCGATCGCCCTCGCGAACTTCTCGTCCACCCTGAGCTCGTCTACGAGAAGCTTCCTTATCCCTGAAAGCGCCGGATTTCCGCGCCTGGCTTCCTCTATTGCCTGTCTTGCGCCCTCGCTCACGCCCTCCATGCGGTCGCGGTAGCCTTCGAGCACCTCGACGCGCGAAGTAAGCCGGAGCCGGGTCTCGTCCAGCTCGGCAACGGCCGCCTTCTTGCGCGCCAGCTCCCCGGCGAGATCGGCTTCGCGGCGTTCCATGGCCGCGACCTCGGTCTTGAGGGCTTCGAACTTCTCCTCGTGCGCCTTTATCTCCTCTCCGAGCATCTCGCACCTGACCTGGGCCCTGTCCCTCTGCTTGGACTGCCCCTCGTGCTCGGATTCCAGC
>DYIT01000061.1 GCA_020723505.1 Candidatus Kuenenia stuttgartensis | reverse complement strand
TTAGCCGCACGCCACCTGGAAGCAAAGTCGGCCCGGAACGCAGAATTCAGCGGAAAATTGCAGGTGTTGGCCGGCCGCCTGGAACATAAAATCAAGAATTAAGGATCGGTCCCGAGCACGCTACTCAACCCGCGTGGTCCGATCTCATTCCCTGATTCGGGTCGCGACCGGTCGTCCGCTATAGGGGACTTCGCGCCGAGGGGCTATTGCGCAACAAAACGGGAATACTGAGGCTCCCTGCTCGATGAAAGCCGATGGAGAAGGGTGGCGCTCCGTCTTTGCCCGCCTTGCTTCATCCCCGAAGAACCGTTGGCGTCGTGAATCGTCCTGATTTTGGAGGTCTCGGCAAGCCTGCTACCAAGAGACCTCAGGATTCGGCCGATTTTGCATCACAGGGTTCATCACCGCGCTTCGCACTTCCGCTGCGCAGCGGTTCAGGGGCAGTAGAGGAACAGCAGTTTCGGCGTCATCTTGCCCTCTATTGCCAGGGCCGCGGCCTCGAGGCCTGACAGCTCGGGTCTTTTCGCGGCGGAGTCCATTCCGAAGAGCGACGCGAAGGGGGACAGCTTCTGGTAGCGCACGACAGAGGGATCGCCCGTCATGCCGGCCAGCTTCTTGGCCTCGTCGACCGCGGTCTCCAGGGTGCCGAGCCGGTCCACGAGCTTGAGCTCCTCTGCCTCCACGCCAAGATACGGCTGTCCGTTGGCAATCTTGAGAATCTGCTCGCGGGAGAGAATCCCCTTCCGGCCCTCCTCGACGCGCTTTATGAACAGGTCGTACATCTTCTCGACCATGGTCTGGAAGACGTTCCTGTCCTCCGCGGTCATGTCCCTGGTCGGCGAGCCCACGTCCTTCAGCGCCGCGTTGGCGGGTTTGAAGGTCTCCCATTTGAGCCCGTACTTGCCGGAAAGCTCCTTGTAGTTCACAAGCTGCATGATGACGCCTATGCTGCCCGTGATTGTCGCCGGATGGGCGACGATCTTGTCCGCGGCCATGGAGATGTAGTAGCCTCCGGACGCCGCCATGCCCTCCATGCACACGACCACGGGTTTCCCGGTCTCCTTCCTGAATTCCAGGATTTCCTTGTGGATGAGGTCCGACGCAGTGACCGTCCCGCCCGGGCTGTCCACGTCGAGGATTACGGCCTTCACGGACGGGTCCTTCTTCGCGGCCTTGAGCTGGCTCCTCACCTGTTCGACCATGTCCGGGGCGGGGAAAAGCAGCACCGATTCGCCCCTCGATATGACGCCCTGGACCTGGACCATGGCAATCTTCTGGGCGTCCTTGCCCATGACGCGCTTCTCTACGAGATTCGCGCCGTCCCCGCTCATGGCCATGCCCTGGGAAACGACCGCCATGAGAAGAATCAGGTTCAGGAAGACGGAGAACCCTAAGACCACCAGCCCGACGACAAGGGCAATCCAGGCGACCGGCGATTTTCCAGCCCTCGGCGGAGGCGGAGGAGGGGCCTGCCTGGACGGGGAGAACTGCGCGAACGCGCCGGGAACGCCCTGCGGATCAGGCTGAGGCCTTGCCGGCTGGGGGATTCCTTTTGAGGGATCGGTGAAATCGGAGGGTTTTTCGTCCATCGGACACCTCATTAATCCGGCGTCGAATTTGCGCCAATATCATCTGCGCTTCGCAGCGACCGTTACGGCGGTTCCGGCCCGTCCGGATTATATCAGGCTTCGCGAAGCTTCCTTCTCTTTTCGACTTCCGTCCTGATGTATTCTATGAACGTCTGGCTTGGAGTCCCGGGACCGAACAGCCTGCCGATGCCCTCCTCCTTTGCGAGCCGCTCGACGTCCACGTCGGGGATTATCCCTCCGCCAGTGAGAAGCACCTGGTTTGCGCCGTTCTCCCTGAGGAGGTCCCTTACTTTCGGGAAGAGCGTCATGTGCGCGCCGGACAGGATGCTCAGGCCGATCGCGTCGACGTCCTCCTGGATTGCGGTTTCCACAATCATCTCCGGCGTCTGATGGAGGCCGGAGTAAATCACCTCCATGCCCGCGTCGCGGAGCGATGCGGCGACCACCTTCGCGCCCCTGTCGTGGCCGTCGAGGCCCGGTTTCGCGACGAGAATCCTGATCTTTCCGCTCTGCATCCTCTCTGATTCCTTCAATTTTGGATTTCCATGCGGTCAGAAAATCGGCGGCTCGTGATATTCGCCGAACTCCTTCCTCAGGACGCCGATGATTTCGCCCAGGGTGGCATGCGCCTTGACCGCGGCGATGAGCTTTGGCATGAGGTTGTCCCTGCCGCGCGCGGCTTTCGCCACGGCATCGAGCGCCTTTTTCGCAGCCTGGCCGTCCCTGCGCGCCTTCTCCGCTGCGAGGTCCGCGACCTGCATGCGCTCCACCTCGGGGTCGATGTACAGGATCGGTATCTCCGGCTTGCCTTCGTGCACGAAATCGTTGACGCCGACCACGATTCTCTTCTTCGACTCGATTTCGCGCTGGTACCTGTAGGCGGCGTTGTGGATTTCCCTCTGGAAGAACCCCTTCTCGATGGCCGCGAGAACCCCGCCCTGCTTCTCGATGCGGGAGAAATAGTCCTCGGCGCCCGCTTCGAGCTCGTCCGTGAGCTTCTCGACGTAATAGGACCCCGCAAGGGGATCGATGACGCTCGCGACGCCGGTCTCGTGGGCGATAATCTGCTGGGTTCTGAGCGCGATAATCACCGCTTTCTCCGTCGGGAGCGCATGGGTCTCGTCCAGGGAGTTGGTGTGCAGGGACTGGGTGCCGCCGAGGACCGCGGAGAGGCCCTCGAAGGCGGTGCGGACGATGTTGTTCTCCGGCTGCTCGGCCGTGAGGCTGCACCCCGCCGTCTGCGTGTGGAAGCGGAGGAGCCATGACTTCGGGTCCGAGGCGCGGTATTTCTCCTTCATGCGGCGCGCCCAGATTCGGCGCGCGGCGCGGAACTTGGCGATTTCCTCGAAGAAATCCAGGTGCGCGTCGAAGAAGAACGACAGCCTCGGCGCGAACGTGTCCACTGGGATTCCGGCGGCGATTCCAGCCTCGACGTAGGCGAACCCGTCCGCCAGGGTGAATGCCAGCTCCTGGAGCGCGGTCGATCCCGCCTCGCGGATGTGGTAGCCCGAGATGGAGATTGTGTTCCACTGGGGCGTGTGGTCCGCCGCGAAGGCCATGATGTCGGTAATGATTCGCATGGAGGGCGCGGGCGGGAAGATGAACGACTTCTGGGCGATGTATTCCTTGAGTATGTCGTTCTGTATGGTGCCCCTGAGCCTGCGAGGATCGACGCCCTGCTGCTCGCCGACCGCGATGTAGAGCGCGAAGAGCACGCAGGCGGGGCCGTTGATTGTCATGGACGTGCTGACCTTGTCGAGCGGTATGTCCCTGAACAGCGTAGCCATGTTGTCCAAGGAGGAAACCGCCACCCCGCACTTCCCGACCTCCCCGCAGGACCGCTCGTGGTCGCTGTCGTATCCCATGAGCGTCGGCATGTCGAAGGCGACCGACAACCCCGTCTGCCCGGCGTTCAGGAGCAGCTTGTACCTTTGGTTCGTCTGGCCGGCCGTCCCGAACCCGGAGAACTGGCGCATGGTCCAGAGCCTTCCGCGGTACATGTCGCAGTGAATGCCTCTCGTGTAGGGGTAGGCGCCGGGAAAGCCGATGTCCCTCATGTAATCGATGTTTCCGGTGTCCGCCGGCGTGTACAGAACCTTCACCGGCCTGTCGGAGAGGTTCCTGACAGGTTTCAGGCATTCGGGATTGGAACTGCCCGTGCTGGTTTCCCAATCCTTTTGCGCCGCGCCGATTGCGTCTGCGGAATCTTTCATTCCTGGGTCCTTAGCACAAATCCGCGTTTCAAAGAAACGGATTCTAAGGCGGAGGCGCGGCCGTGTCAAGAAGGGCCGGGTATTTTGGGCTTGACTGCTCCCGGCGCCGCTTTATCATTCTCCTCAAGGAGCAGCCTGCCTTCCCGGCGTCGCGAAACGCGGCGCGGACCTGTTGGGGCTGTCTGCGGACCATGCCGAAGCTCAAGCTGCAGATTACCAAGAACATATGCGAGACCTACGACCTCACGGGGGGCGTCACAATCGGCAGGGGCGAGGACAACGACATCGTCCTCCTCGACGGGGCCATCTCCAGGGTCCACGCGGTCATCATAAAGGACAAGGAAAGGTTCGCGATTGTCGACAACAACTCATCGAACGGGGTCCTAGTCAACAAAACCAAGGTGCAGAAGAAGACCCTCGAGGAAGGCGACCTAATCATACTCGGCAACAAGCTCCTTCTGTTCACAGTGGAATCCCCGGTATCCGAGAAGCCGGGCACCGTCATCGACCTCACGCGCAAGCCGCTTGCCGACTATCCCATGAAGGAGATTGTCCAGCTTCAGGACGTGCTGATGATTATCCCGACCATCGCCCCGCTGATGGAGATGATCTATGAAATCGCGGCGCAGATGGTGATCAACACCGCCCTCTCCGAGGAGGACCAGCAGAACCTCATCTTCGCGATTCAGGAGGGCATGCGGAACGCGGCGAAGCACGGGAACAGGTTCAATCCTTCCAAGGTAATCCGTTTCAGGTTCGTGAAGGACCCCTACAAGGTCATTGGGGTGGTGTCGGACGAGGGTCCGGGATTCGACTACCGGGAAATCCTGGACAAGGCCAAGCAGCTGGGACGGAACGCCAAGGACACCAGCGAGCTGCCGAAGGGAGTCCCCGGCGCGGGGGTGCTGCAGATGCTGTGGGACGTCGACAAGGTCGAGTTCAACAAGGAGGGAAACGAGATCTTCCTGACTAAATTCGTGGACACAACCAGGGAGGCGCTGGAGCGCAGGGAAAAGGAGAAGTGGTCGGGCGGCGCGGAAACCGCGGGAACGCCGGGACCCCAGCCTCCGTCCCCGCGCGGCACGCCGCGATAGCGAGGTTGAAATGGAACCCAGAAACCGGAAGAGCGAAGGGCACAGGATTAATCACTTCATAACGGCAATGATGGCTTGCGGATGCAGGTTCGACTCGGCCGAGGTCCCTGTGTTCCTGAAACAGGGCAGGCTCGAGTTCTGGGAGGGGGAATTCAAGTACCAGCCGGGGAAAATCTCCCTCCGCGGGAAGGTCACGCTCGACCACGATTTCATAACGCTCAAGACCAATTTCGATGTCAAGCGCGACGTGTTCAAGAAATTCCGCGAGGAAATCCACCTGCTCCTCACCACGAACCAGTGCCACTACTACGCCGAACCCCACCCGTCCGATCCCGAGCTGCTGGTAATCGGCATAACGAAGTACATATACGCCTACGAGCCGCCCGTGGAGATGATGAACGTGGCGCTGAACATGGTCGCCAGGTCGGTCAGGGAAATAGAGGAGGCCGTGAAGAACGATTTCCAGGATTTCCGGCCGAAGTTCCCCATCTGACGCGCCTTTCAGCCGCTTGGAAAATACAGTGCGGGAATTGAAACCATTTTCGCCAAGGCACGCGCGACGCGCGTGATATGACCCGGACGAGCCGGAGTTCCATCCTTTGGGTCCGGGCCGTCCGGGTCATGAACGGTTCATTCCGATGCCGGAGGAACAGCAATCGGGCCGCGAGAGGGTGATTGAGCTGGCGAGGCGCCGGAGGCGCAACGCTTTCGTCAAGTCGCTCGCAATCTTCTTCGCCACGGCCGCGGGCTTCTGCTGCCTCGTCTACTTCGGCTGGGACAAGTTCAAGCGGACCGGCGTGTACCAGGGGTTCTCGCGCGGCGAATCCGGAGGCTTCAAGGACCCCGACCTCATGCCCGACGGGGGATTCCACATAGTCGAGGACAGCTACTGGTCAATCTTCGACTCCGCCGAAGCCTCGGAACCTCCCTCCGCGCCCGGGAAACCCAAGGACAAGCCCCCCGAAGGCGGCGCCAGGCCCCGCGGTCCCGACGGCGCGAAGCCCGCGGCCGGAGGCGGAGAGGTGGACGCCGAAGGGCTCGACGTCAGGAAGATGGACGACGAAGGCCCCTACACCGTATCCGGCGACATGGGCGGCCTTATCGCGACCAGAGTCGGGGTCTGGAAGAGCCCGAACAAGCTCGGTACGGGCCAGATTGCCTTCTACTGCGAGCACCTCGAACAGGCGACCGTCACCCACTGGGCGAGGAACCTCCTCGGGTTCCGGGTCTACCGCGTGACCAAGGAGGGCCGCGCAGGCTGGGTTCTCGGCCACTGCCTGCTCGGCAAGGACGGCGAACCGCTCAAGTAGACAAAAGAACAAGACAAGCGGTGAATACGAGCGGCACCGGACGGAGCCTTTTGGCGGCCTGCCCTGCGTAGCCTATGCCCTGGCTCTCAGGCAAAGCAGGGTCAGCCCGCGGCCATTCGTGGCGGCAAATCGGAAGATGTCCAGGAAGAAAGCTGACCTGATTATCCTGAACGCATCGGAGATGCTCACCCTCGCGGGAGGGGAAGTCCCGCGCAGGGAGGTGGCGATGTCCGATCTCGGCGTTGTCAGCGGCGGCGCGTTGGCGGTGAAGGGCAGTCGCATAGAAGCGGCCGGAAGCTCCCGGGAAATCCTCGATTCCTGGCATTCGAAGCAGGCCATCGACGCATCGGGCTGCGTCGTCATGCCCGGTTTCGTGGACCCGCACACGCACCCCGTGTTCGCCGGCTCCAGGGAGAACGAGTTCGAGATGCGAATCCGGGGGAAGACCTACGAGGAAATCGCGGCTGCGGGCGGGGGGATACTGAATTCCGTGGCGCGGCTGCGGGCGACCCCGACCGAAGCGCTTTACGCGTCCGCAAGGGCGCGTCTCGACCTGTTCCTCGAATACGGCACAACGACCGTCGAGGCCAAGTCCGGGTACGGGCTGAGCGTCGACGACGAGATGAGGTCGCTTCAGGTGCTCAAGGACCTCGCGCGCAGTCATCCGGTGGAAATCGCCCCTACGTTGCTCGGAGCGCACAAGGTGCCCCCGGAGTTCGCGGGCAGGCGCAAGGAATACGTAAGCCTGGTCGCCGGCGTCATGATCCCGATTGCGGCGAAAACAAATCTCGCCGAATACTGCGACGTGTTCTGCGAACGCGGCGCCTTCACGGTCTCCGAGTCGAGGACGATTCTCAAGGCCGCGAAGAACGCAGGGCTCGGAATCCGCATCCACGCGGACCAGTTCTCGGCCTCGGGCGGCTCGAAGCTGGCCGCCGAGCTGGGCGCCGCATCCGCGGACCATCTGGAGGCCGTAAGCGCGGCGGGAATCCGCATGCTGGCGGGAAGCGGCGCGGTCGCCGTCCTGCTTCCGGGATCGTCCTTCTTCCTCGACCAGAGCCGCTTCGCCCCCGCCCGGAAACTCATCGAAGCCGGAGTGCCGGTCGCATTGGCCACTGACTTCAATCCCGGCTCTTCCATGACCCATTCCATGCAAATCATCCTCACGCTTGCGTGTCTGCGCCTGAAAATGACCCCCGCCGAGGCAATCACCGCGGCCACGATAAACGCCGCCGCGGCAATCGGGCGGCATGACCGAATCGGCTCTATCGAAGCCGGAAAAAAAGCCGATATCATAATCCTCAGCGTCCCGAACCACCGGTACATCCCCTACCACTTCGGCGGCAACCACGTCCGGACGGTCATAAAAAAGGGGAAAGTCGTTATCCGGCGGTAACATCCCGCCGGTATCCAGCGTTGTATCTGAAGGCACCCCCCCGATTCGGTCCGGCCGGAATCCCATGGATCAGCCGCGCGTCCTTAATCCGTTTTCAGGAGGTCCCATGAAATCCCTGGCAAAATCCCTTGCCGCGTCAATCCTCCTCATTTCCGCGCAGATGGCAGCGGCGGAGCAGGCGGAGCTTCCGGAGGTCCGGAAGGCGTTCATCGAAGCGCTGAACATGCTTGAGTCGGCACGATTCGAGTGCAGTGTACGCGAGGTCCCGCTGCGCGAAGCCCTGAAATTCGCCTCGGAGGCCTCGGGGATTCCTCTCCCGCTCCCGCCAGGGTTCGAGGAGAGGATTGCAAGGGAAGAGGCCTACTCCAAGGATCTGCTGGCGCTCAGGGACCGGCTCAGGTTCGCCCGGGAGAGATACGACCTGAGGAACGTCCACGTGAGGGAATTCCTGCGCGACCTCGGAAAGAAGTTCGCGTTCGAGGCGGTGATCAACCCCGAGGCGCTTGCCGGGGCCGATGACGCAGTCCCGCCGTCGGAATACGCCGACATCGCCATGCGATTCAAGACCCAGGCAGTCCGCTTCCGCCTCCGCGGAGCCGCACTCGCTGAAGCAGCGAAGTCCGTCTCCTCCCAGTCGGGGGTTCCAATCAGGATTGATGACGGCCTGAAGCGCGAACCGCCGGCGCAGCATCTGAACCTGCTCGCCGGGGCCATGCCGCTCCGAGAGGCAGTCGAAATCCTGACCGCACGGTTCGGCGTCTTCGTCCGGTATGAGAAAGGAGGACTCGTCCTGACGGGCTCCGACTCCGGCCGGCTGCCTTGGCTCATGGACAATCCCCCGGGCTTCTGGGTGACGCTCTCGGGGGAAGCTTCCGGGGAGGACGCCCTGTTCCACGCCCTGTCGAGCTGCAATCCACAGCTGTGCCTGCGCCGCAAGCCCGGCGGTTTTGTCGTGGAGCTGAGGGACGGAGCCGATGTCCTTCCGTGGTCTTCGGACCTTCCGGGATACGTCAATGGCTACGATTCCTCCGGGACAATCATGGGAATGCTGAACGAATGGCTGGACCCCTACGGTCTGTCGATTGGATTCGAGGCCGGCAAACCGACGGTGATGCCCTCCGACAAGGCCGCCGCGTCGGTTCCCCGCACGGAAGCCAGGTACAACATCTCGTTCCTCAAGGGGACATACGAGGATTTCCCGGGGCATTTCCCGGAACAGGGCGAAACCGGACCTCCGCCGGTCGAGATGTTCGAGGGCGAGCGCCACTCGGCCTTCTCGATGCGCGAAGCAGTGCTCTATTTCGTGCGCGACGAGCTGCTCCACAGGGGCTACGGAGGCGGCGAAGGCAACGAGGCGGATTTGTCGGGGGGCGCGCTCAGGGTAAAGGCCACGCCCGACGTGCATGAGAAGGTGGCGTGCTTCCTCAGAGACATGGGAATGCGCTATCGCAGGGCCGTGAAGATGACGTTCCACTTCCTTCAGGTTGATCCGCCCCTCATGAAGCGGCTCCTTGAGTCGGGAAGCCTGTCGTGGGGAGGAATCGGCGAAGAGCAGCTTGGCCTCATCGAGAAGGGCCTTTCCGACAAGAGCGCGGCGAGCATCAGGAGGCTCAGCATCGCCGCCTTCAACGGACAGCGCGTCAGCGCCTCGGCCATGCGGCAGAAGACGTATGTGAGGGACTACGACGTCGAGGTCGCGCAGGGCGCGAAGATTGGCGACCCGATAATCGGCCTCATAAGGGAAGGCATGGTCTGCGAAGCCGTGCCGGTCGTATTCGGCGACGGCAAGGAGGTCCTGCTCGACCTGAGGACGGCCGTGTCGAAGATTCTGGAGCCGATAGAGGCCTTCAAGACCCCGCACGGTTCGATTTCCATGCCCAAGGTCGATTTCCAGCGGATCGGGACTTCGCTCTTCGTGAGGGACGGCGGATCCGTGCTCCTCGGAGGATCAGGATCGCTGGAGGTCGGGAAGAACCTGGTTCTGCTGCTCACGGTGAACGTGATGCCCGGGGACGCGGATCAGACGCTCAGGGTCACGGACCATCACAGGCGCCAGACAAGAGTGTTCGACATCCGCGACCTGATCCATGACGTGCCGGACAGGAAAGGGCCGGAGGTCGGAATCGTCATCCAGACGGAATCTGGCGCCGTCCCGGCGTTCAGCGAAGAGGACGTGCAGGCTGGGGAGAAGTACGAGCCGGACGAAGTGGTGAACCTGGTCAGGGAAAGAGTGCGGCCGGAGTCGTGGGAGGAACCCGGGAACTGGATTGGCCTGGTCCTCGGCTACCTCGTCGCCGTCAATGACAAGGAGGTCCTCGATAAGGCGGCGGTCCTGCTCGATGAGTGCCGCCGGAGGAGGATGAAGGGGGTCGAGGTGGTCACGCGATTCCTCTCTCTTCCCGGGAAGGAACTCGCCGCGATTCTTCAGGGGGACGCGCGGGAACGCAGCCGCGTTGAACTGACGGAGGAGGAGCTGAACAGGGTAGTCGCCCTCGCGGAAAAGGATCCGAAGTCCGTGCTGTCCGTATCGACGTTCTCGCAGCTCCACAAGCAGCGGGCTTCCATGCAGATAGGACGCAACGTGCCGTACGTCAGGGACGTGGACGTGGAAGTGGCGCAGCAGGCGGCGACGCCGGACCCGATAACGGGGCAGCTCCTGGAAGGCGTGTTCCTGGATTTCAAGGCCGAGGTGGATCCGGCGGGCGACGATGTGACTCTCGAGCTGAGGCCGGTCATAGCAAGGCTCAAGAGGATGACCGTGGCGGAAATCGGCGAGAAGGTCGACCAGGGCGGTGAAGGCAAGGAGAAGAAGCCGGGCGGAGAGTCCGAGCCTCAAGTGCCGCTCGGCAGAATCATGCTTCCAGAGCTCGACGTCCAGAAAATCCGCACCACCCTGACCCTGGGGAACGGCGCTTCCGCACTTGTGCTCGTTCCGGCCGAGGCGGCCGAGGAGAGCGACCGCGACCTCGTGATGCTGATTACCGTGCGGACGGCGGGGGTGAAGGCCAAATAGTCGCTCAGTGAAAAGAACATTTTGGAATAATGGTCGAAGGTCCGAAGTCCAAAGTCGAGGTCGAGAGTCAGTAGGGCGCGGCATGCAGCGCCCGTATAGCCGTGAATCGGCGAATGCCGTAAAGCGGAAAGCTGGCGAGTTCCTCATGAACAGTGGAGCAGGTGAACAGGAGACCGCAGTTGAGCTTTGGTTTTTCTCGCCTATTCCACCGGTCAATTGCTCGACTGCTCTCAAACCGTAGAAGCCGGAACACCAAGACTTGCGGTTCCGGCTCGTACGGATTGTGGGAGGCATTGAATCGGCCTTTGGCTTTCAGCCGATTCAATGGCGACCGCTTTGCGCCGATAATACTTCTTCGTAGAGCCTGCGGACCTGCAATTCGTACTCGGCCAGCGAGAACAGCCGCATCGCCCTTTCCCTGGCCGCGCGGCCCATCTCCGCGCGAAGGTCCGGGTTCCCGGCCAGGAGCCTCATCTTCTCGTAGAGGTTCTCCTCGTTGTCGTCGATGACGAACCCCGTGCGGCCGTTCTCCACGATTTCCGGGAGCATTCCGCGGTCCGCCGCAATCACCGGTATGCCGGCCGCCAGGGCCTGCCTTGCCGCCCTGCACGTCCCGTCCGATCCCGGCATCAGGAACACCTTGACGTCGAGCATGGCCAGCGCCCGCGGGTAGTCCTCATACCTGTATCCGGTCATGACCAGCGTCTTCCCGAGGTTCAGCCTCCTCGCGGGACCGGTCAGCACTTCCTCCGCGTTGGTTCCGCGCCCGATAATCACGAGCCTGAATTCCGGCAGGTCCGCGGCGAGCCGCGCCGCGGCGGCAAGCAGTACCTCGAACCGCCTGTGCCGCTGGATTCTGGCCACCGTCCCTATGCATACCGCGTCGGCGGGGATGCCGAATTCGCCCCTGAGGCTGACCGCCCTGAGGGCCGGACTGAATGCGTCGCAGTCCACTGCCGGGGAGAGCTTCCGCGAAACGGCCCCGTCCATGCCGAAGGAGGAGAGGTCCGAATCGAAGGCCGGAAGGGACGAACCGATGTACCCGTCCGTGAGCCGTTCAAGGAGGAACCTGTTCCGGAAGGTGTTCTTCATCCCCTCGCCCTCGTACGACGTCCGCACCACGCAGGGGCCGCTGCTCCGTAGCTTGGCCGCGACGCCGCCGATGAAGTGGTCGTTGGGGGTGTGGGCGTGCAGGACGTCGAACTTCTCCGCCTTGAGCCGTGCGGACAGGCATTTCACGTCACGTGAATTGTCCAGCACGTTGAAGTGCTTGTTGAGCCTAAGCTCGTGCCACGAGGGCACGCGGAATTCCCTGAGCTTGTCCGCAATCCCCTTCCCCCCCTCGTCGGGCGGGAGCGCGCAGGCGAAGGTGACTTCGAGTCCGGATCGGACCTGCACCCTCGCGAGGTCGACCGCCGGCTCAGCCGGGCCGGTCCATTTCCAGTTACCGAAGAGATGAAGGACCTTCAACGGCTCATTTCCCCGAAACGAGATTCATGTAGACCGCGAGTATATTATCCGCGTTGGCGCCGGGAGGGAACTTCTCCGCCGTACTCCTCGCAGCCGCGCCCGCCTTCTCCCTTGCGGCGGGATCGAAGAAGGCATGCACGGCCCGGGCCAGCGCCGGGACGTCGGCCGGGTCGTCTATCACCTCGCCCTCGCCGCCCTCGAGGGCCCAGGCTGCGCCGTTCCGTCTTGTGGTGACCACCGGAAGTCCGGACGCCATGGCCTCGAAGAGCGCGAGGGAGCACGCGTCGAAGAAGGTAGGATGGACGTACACGTCCGCTGCCGCGTACAGGGCCTCGATGTCCCGCCTGACGCCCGCGAAAAAGACCCCCTCCCCCACGCCGAGCCCGCGCGCAAGCCTCGCATAGGGCCCCTGCCTGCCCCTCCCTGCGACGACCAGCCTGAACCGCCGGCCGGGCGCGAGCGTCTTGAGCACGGCCAGGGATTCGATGAGCGGCCCAAGGCCCTTGAGCCTCCAGTTGTGCCCGACGTTGAGGAGCACCATCTCGTCCGGGCCGGCGCCCATGGCGCGCCTTTCACCGGCCCGCAGGGAGGCCCTGCTGCGGGGCGAAAACCTCTCCAAGTCGACCCCGTTGTACACGACCGATATCCTCTCCGGAGCGGTCCCGTACCACCGCAGGACGTCCTCCTTCACCATGTCCGAAACGGCGATGATTCTCTCCGCTCCGCAAGGGCCGAACAGCCTCTTCTGCTGCCAGAGCGTGAAGTAGTGCCTGAGGCTCAGGAACCTCTTCATGCGCAGGAGAAGCCCGTACGCCGTTCCCCGGCAGGAGAGGTAGTTCTGCGCGAGCCAGGCCTTCTCGACCCCGCCGTGCGGATTGAACACGTTCACGCCCAGGCATTTGCCCGTGCCGTGGACCACGTCGAAACCTGCATTCCTGGCCCGTCCGGCCGCCTTGAACGCGAATGAAATCATGGCGAGGGACTTGAGCGGCAGCCATGACCGGATGACGTGCACGGGGAAAGGCGCCGGGGCGGGATCCGCTTCGCGCGTGAATACTTCCACGTGATGGCCCATCCCCGCCATCCTCGACGCGAGCCCGTGGAGGTACGCCTCGCCTCCGCCCTTCGACGGGCCGAACCTGTCGGCGACGTAGGCGATTCTCAGCCTTCTGCCAGAATAAGCCGTCTCGTCCATGGAACCCGGCGCAGTAGAACAGCCCGTCCCGGCGCCGGCGCTCGTTCCGCCGGCCGGGAACGGAATAGTAGCATAATTTCCGCGCATCGTGGATGCGGACGCCTCCGGATGACCGCACGAACGATTCCGCGCCCGGCTCCTCGTCGCCGCGGTCCTCCCTGCGTCACTGGATTTCGGGAACAAACCGGGCTAGACTAGCGCGGGTTTCTGAAATCCCGGCGCGCGGTCCGCCAGGAGGCGGATTTTCGACTGCGCGCCCGTTCGCGCCGGGGAAAGGCGGAGGCTTGGAAAACCAATCTGACCGCGGAGGATTTGCGGCGGCAATCATAGGAACCGGAGCGGCGGCCACGGCGATGGCCAGGGGCTTCGCCAAGGCCGGCATACCGGTGAAGGCGATAGCCGGAAGGAAGAAGTCCGCGGCCTCGGATTTGGCCCGAAGGGAAGGCCTGGACGACTGCTCCTGCCTGAGCCACTTCCACAAGGCCGCGGCCTTGGGGAACCTCGTCGTCATCGCCGTTCCGGACAGGGTGATCTCCCAGGTCGCGTCCAGGATTTCCCGCGACGGCGGATTCACGGTCGGAAGCCTCGTGATCCACCTCTCGGGGGCGCTTCCCGCCGCCGTTCTCGACGGAGCGATGGCATCCGGCGCGCGAATCGGATCGATGCACCCCCTGCTGAGCTTCACCAGGGGGAAGGAACCCCCTCCGCTGGAAGGGGCGCTGTTCGCCATCGAGGGAGCGCCCGACGTGGCCGACGATTTGAGCCGTCTCGTGACGATGCTCGGGGGGGTTCCGGTCGTCATTTCCGCTGAGTCGAAGACCAGGTACCACGCGGCGGCGGCTTTCGTGTCCAACTACACCGTCACGCTCTTCGGCATGGGTCTTTCGCTATTCCGGAAAATCGGCATCCCGGAGGGGGACGGCGCGAAGGGGCTCGTCTCCCTGCTCAGGAGCACGATCAAGAACATCGAGGAGGTCGGCATACCGGACGCGCTCACCGGGCCTATTGCTAGGGGCGACGCGGCCACGGTCGAGCTCCACGTCAGCGCCCTGAAGGAGCATGCGCCCGAGCTTCTGTCCGCCTACGCTTCGCTCGGAATCCGGACAATCGACCTCGCGCTGGGGAAGGGGTCCCTGGCCGCGGCCGAGGCCGAGGTGATCAAGACCATGCTCGCGAGGCTCACTTGATTTGCGCCTGCTTAATGCCGCGCGACCCCGGGGAGGCCGCGGGCCTCTCCAGGCACGCTGCGGACCTCGGGGCCGACGTCGTGGAAATCCGCGGAGACCTGCTCGAGTCGTTCCCGCTGAAGAAGCTCGCGCGCGGGCTCAGCCTGCCCGCTGTTTTCACGCTCAGGCCCTCGAGCGAGGGGGGGCTCTTCGAAGGCGGCGAAAAGGACAGGCTCCGCCTCCTCAGAAGGGCGTCCTCGGCGGGTTTCGCATGGGTGGACGTCGAGCACGAGTCGGGGGCCCGCCCCGCGTCGTTCGGATGCCCGGTCATCCTGTCGCGCCACGATTTCGCAGGCATGGGCGGGGACTTGAAGGCGCTCTCCGCCGGCATGGCCGCGGCAGGCGCCCATGCCGTGAAGATAGCCGTCACGCCCAGGAGCGCCCGGGACGTGGTTTCAATCCTCGGCCTGCAGCGGAACCCGCCGTGCAGGGCCTCGATTTTCGGGCTGGGCAGGATGGGCTTCGCCACGAGGCTCACAGGCCTCGCGTCCGGCGCGTTCATGACCTACGCCGCGCTGTCGCCGGAAGGCGCCACCGCGCCGCTCCAGCCCCTTCTTTCCGATTTGGCCGGAATCTACCGTGCGAGGTCGGTGCGACCCGGGACCCCGATCTACGGGGTTGCCGGAAATCCCGCCCTCCACAGCCTCGGACCCGCGGTCCACAACGCCCTGTTCGAGAAGCACGGGATTCCCGGCCTGTACGTGCCCTTCGAAATCGACGATTTGGCCCCGCTCGCGGAGGCAGCCCCCGGCCTGGGAATCAGGGGGCTCAGCGTGACCATGCCTTTCAAGACCCGGGCCGCGGGACTCGCGCAGCGGCTCTCGGCGAGCGCGTCGGCCGCCGGCGCGGCCAACACCCTGACGTTCACGGGCGGCGCCATCGAGGCGGACAACACTGACTCCCGGGCCGTGGTCGAGGCCCTCGAATCCGTCAAGGGGAGCGTCGCGGGGCTCAGGGTCCTCGTAATCGGCGCCGGCGGGGCGGGAAGGGCGGCGGCTTTCGGGCTTACAGGAGCCGGTGCCGAGGTTACAATTACCAACAGGAGCCGGGATCGCGGAAGGGACCTCGCGCGCGAGTCCGGGGCGTCGTTCGTGACGATTTCGGAGGCGGACCTGTCGCGCTACGACGCGGTCGTGCAGGCGACTCCCGTCGGCATGGGGGATCTTGAAGGCCGGGAGCCGCTGCCCGGGCGCAGGATGAGGGCCGGAGCGGCGGCCGTCGAAATGATTTACAATCCGCCGCGGACGGCTTTCCTTGCAGCCGCAGGGGAGGCGGGGGCCGTAATCGCGGACGGGATGGCGGTATTCGCGAGGCAGGCGGCCGCCCAGTTCGAGGCATGGACCGGGATCAGGCCCGAAGAAGGCGAAGTAATGGCAATCATTGAGCGGAGGCAGGCGTCGTGAGACGGCGAATCCGAGCGATCGGGACGAGGGTGGTCCTTGCCACCGCGCTCATGATAATCCTCCTTGTCGGCGGGTTCGCGGTCGTCATAATCACGTCGCACCGCGACGACCTCATGAACCACGTGCGCATCCACTCGAGCCAGCTCAGCGGCACGGTCCAGAGGACGCTCTACTACTCGATGATGCAGAACGACAGGCAGAACATCAGGGAGGCGATTACGAACCTCGGCCGGGAGAAGGGCATCGAGATTGCCCGCATCTTCAACAAGTCCGGCGAAATCATCTACTCCTCCGCCCCGGCAGACATAGGCGTCAAGGTCGAGAAGACAGACGAGGGCTGCATCCTCTGCCACGCGTCCGAGATCCCGGTCGTCGAGCTGCGCCAGTCGGACCGGAGCAGGATATTCGAGAAGGAAGGCACGAGGAGCTTCGGCGTGGTGACCCCAATCTACAACGAGAAGGCGTGCTCCTCGGCGGACTGCCACGTCCACCCGTCGAACCAGAACGTCCTGGGAGTTATGTACATCACGATGAGCCTGAAGGACGTGGACGAGGAGCTGGGGAAAAGCACGCTCCAGGGCATCGTGTTCACGGTAATCACAATCGCCGTTCTCTCCGTCTTCCTCATGTTCTTCGTGAGGAGGTTCGTGCACAACCCGGTCGCGGAGCTCATCCGCGGGGTGAACCGCGTCGCGACCGGCGACCTCGAACACAGGATAGACGTGAGGTCCAAGACCGAAATCGGCGAGCTGGCGGTGGCGTTCAACAGGATGACCGTGGACCTCAAGAAGGCGTACGACGAGATACAGGGGTGGGGGCACAGCCTCGAGGACAGGGTCGAACAGAGGACCAGGGAGCTCAAGGAGGCCCAGGCGCAGCTCCTCCAGTCGGAGAAGCTGGCTTCGCTCGGCAAGATAGGGGCCTCGGTCGCGCACGAAATCAACAACCCACTGATGGGCATCCTGACGTTCATCAGGACTTTCCAGGACTGGGTCAAGAGCGGCCCCTTCCCGGACGACAAGACGGACGAGTTCAGGCAGTACCTCGACATAATGGGCAACGAGACGATGCGCATTTCGAAAATCGTGCGCAACCTGCTGGCCTTCGCCAGGAAATCGAAGATGGACCGGGAACTCCACGACGTGAACCAGCTTCTCCGGCAGTCCGTGGAACTGCTCGATCACAAGCTTTCCCTGCAGGAGACCGCCGTGGTCCTCAAGCTCGACGAGGGCATTCCAAGGCTCAAGGTCGACGGCGGCCAGATACAGCAGACGGTCATGAACCTCGTGCTCAACGCGTCCGAGGCCATGGGGAAGGGAGGCACTCTTACCGTGTCCTCCTCCCTCCTGCCTGCCGGGGACGGAATCTCAATCAAGGTGACCGACACGGGGCCCGGAATACCGGAGGAGATACAGGACAAGATATTCGACCCCTTCTTCACGACCAAGGAGCCGGGCCAGGGGACCGGGCTCGGCCTGCCGGTTGCCTACGGCATCGTCAAGAACCACGGAGGGGCGATAAAGGTCAGGTCCGAGGTCGGCAAGGGCGCGGAGTTCGAGATACTGCTGCCCCTTTCGATGCCCGAGGCTGCGGAAGGCGCAGGAGATGCCAGACGGGAGGAAACATGAAAAGCGGCGCTGCGAACGTTCTGATTGTGGACGACGAGCAGATAGTAAGGGTCTCGCTCGAGAACTGGCTCAAGGCCGACGGGCACTTCGTCTCGTCCGCCGCGTCGGGCCGGGACGCCCTTGCGGTGATAAACGACAAGCCGTGGGACATTCTGCTGCTCGACATCAAGATGCCCAAGATGGGCGGCATCGAGCTTCTGCAGAGGGTGAAGGAAATCAAGCCCGACGCATACGTCGTGATGATGACGGCCTACGCGTCGGTCGAAAGCGCGGTCGACGCCATGAAGAAGGGCGCCTACGACTATCTAATGAAGCCCTTCGAGCCCGAGGAGCTCAGGATGATCATCACCCGGATAATGGAGAAGCGCTCGCTCGAGAGGGAGAACCTGAGCATGAAGCGGAGAATCGACGATGAATCTCCCGGTTTCGAGGAGATAGTCGGCGAATGCACCGCGATGAAGGAGGTCTTCCAGCTCGTTCGGGACGTGGCGGACACGGAATCGACCGTGCTCATCACTGGCGAGAGCGGAACCGGCAAGGAGCTGGTGGCCAAGGCAATACACGCCAATTCCGTGCGGAAATACATGCCGTTCGTCCCGGTCAGCCTGGGCGCGCTCCCAGAGACGCTGGTGGAGAGCGAGCTGTTCGGCCACGAGAAGGGCGCCTTCACCGGCGCGGTGTACGCGAAGAGGGGAAGGTTCGAGCTCGCCGACGGAGGCACGCTCTTCCTGGACGAAATCGGCGACGTATCCCCCAAGACGCAGGTCGATTTGCTGCGGGTCCTGCAGGAGCGCAAGTTCACTCGCATAGGGGGCACGGCTGAAATCAATTCGGACGTCCGGATTATCGCCGCGACGAACAGGCCCCTCAAGGACCTCGTAGGCCAGGGCAAGTTCCGCGATGACCTCTTCTACCGCCTTAACGTGGTGTCGATCCACATCCCTCCGCTCCGCGAAAGGGCAGGGGATATAATCCTCCTCGCGCACAGGTTCCTCAAGAAATACGCGACAAAGACCTCGAAGCCGGTGAATGCCTTTTCGAACGAGGCTCTCGACATCCTGAGGAAGTACCACTGGCCCGGGAACGTCCGCGAACTCGAGAATTCAATCGAAAGGGCCTTCGTCGTGGTCAAAGGCGACACCATCAAGTCCAACCACCTGCCCTTCTCAATCCAGGGCACGGAAGGCCAGGTAAACACCGAATCCCTCACGGAGGTCGAGAAGCACCACATCCGCAGGGTGCTGGCCGAATACGGATGGAACATAACGCAGGCCGCAAAGGCGCTCGAAATCGACCGGGTCACGCTCTACAACAAGATAAAGAAGTACGATTTTAAAGAAGAGGTTTGATGGCCGCGGGGACCCTCGAAATCGCCATCCAGCCATTCGGACAAATCGCGCACGGACCGCTCCTTGCAATCGCGGCCGGCCTGGAAAGGGCTTTCGGTTTCAGGGCCGACGTAAGGGAATCCAAGCAGCTTCCACCGACCGCATGGATGGCGCAGAGAAAGCAGTACGACTCCACCCATTTAATCCTGTTCCTCGAATCCTGCGCAAAGCCCGGCGATTTCCGGATACTCGGCGTCTGCGACAGGGACATCGCCTCGCCAATCATGACGTTCGTCTTCGGGGAGGCGGAAATCGACGGGAGGTTCGCGGTCCTGTCGCTTCACAGGCTCCGGCAGGAGGTGTACGGCATGCCTGCGAACGACGTACTATTCTGCAAAAGAGCCGCGAAGGTGGCCATACATGAAATCGGCCACACCTTGGGACTCAGGCACTGCTTCCGCTCCCATTGCGTGATGTACCCGGCGGACGCGGTCGAAATCACCGATATCAAGACCGAGGAGTTCTGCCCCTCCTGCTCGGAAAAGCTGAAGGCGGCAAGAACACCTGACTGATTGGACCGGAATGACTCATGGGAACTGCAGGATTGGGAGCGGCGGAAGCGCAGAAAAGCCGGGCTTCCCCGGCAGGCTGACTTCCCTGTTCCGCTCTCCTGTCCGTCCGCAGGTCCTGTCCGTCCTATTGACACTGAGGCTTGCCAGGAGGTTCCGGCGGGCGCGATTCGGGGCCTCCCGCACCCGGGGCCGCCTTTTCGGACTCCGCGACCCCGCCCTGGACCGCCTGGTCCGCCTGCCCGGCCGGCGAGCCCGCCGCCTCCGGGGACGTGGGCTCGGGAGCCTTGCCGCCTGCGCCGGTCCCGCGCTTCTTCCTCCGCTCAATCATGTCCAGCTGGAATTCCCTGTATTTCCTGCCCTCCCTGCGCACCAGGATGAAGATGAACGGCACGAGGAAGGCGAACAGGCCGACGATTATCAGCTCGAACGACGTGACCACATGGGTTCCGATTACGAGGTCCACGCCGAGAACCGTGATGGGCGGCTGGGGAGCATGGGCCGGTATCTTCCTGAACGACCTGGCGATGAAATAGGGAGTATCCACCCAATTGCCGTTCCTGTTCTCGTATCTCCAGAACTTGAAGAACATCGCGTCCATTTCGATTACGTCCCTTAGACGGGCGCCGGCGGAGATGTCGAAAACGAGGAACGTGTAGACCTTCCTGTTGTTTGCCACCAGAAGGCCGATGTATACGTTGCGAAGCCCCGACGGATTCTCGGGGAGCAATTCCTTGCGGAGATGGAGCAGGGATCCCTGCACCTTCATCAGTCCGCCCCTCTTGTCCTTCGAGAACTTCAGAAGGTCCGGATAGCTGACCGGGGGGCTGGTCTCCTTCGCGATCTGTTCGGCGGAGAGGGCCGCCACCTTGTGGATTGCATAATAGTAGGCCTCGAACTCGAGTTCGTCCGTGAAATCCTCGACATCATTCAGGAGCTCCGGGGCCTCCTTGAAGGGGGCGACCTTGTCCGTTATGACGTCCGGCCCTTCCTGATCGACCTTCGTAACGGTGCCATCGGGGTTCTTGAAAGTGAGCGGCCCGGACCCCTTCTTCGACTCGAAGGACTCGATGGCTTCGGGTTCCAGCGGTTTCGCGGTCTTCTTGAATATGGAGCCGGCCATCACGCCGAATATGGCAAGGGCGGCGACGCAGAGGATGACGAGTTTGACAATCTCGCCGGTGCTTGCGAACTTCGACTGGGGATTTGGGCTGCGGCCTCCGCTCTGGTTCAGCATTTCAATAAAGCTCCTATCGGTCCGGACCGGTCACGGCCCCGGATTGAACCCGCGACGATGCCGCAATTCTATCCGCCGCGGCAAGGGGTGTAAACGCCGCGCCCCCGGAGGGCATGATACCGGCGCGGACAGAAGCCCTGCCGCACATATTAACGCGATTCGCGCCCCCTATGTTTCATGCAAGGGCGGACGCCGGAGGGAACCGTGCCTTTCTGCGAATTCCTCCGATTTCTGCAACGAAATTTCAAGCAAGCGGCTATTCAGCCCTGCCCACGGCCACGACGACGCGGCGCCCGGAAATGAAGGTCCGCGCCGCCGCCTCCATGAACGCCTTCGGGGTGACTGCGCGGATTTTCTTCTCGTAGTCGATTTCCCACTCGAATCCGTCGCCGCGGATTTCGGCCCATGCCATGGCGAGCGCCCTCTGCAGGCTGGTCCTGCGCTGGCGCACCTGCTGCATGCCGACTGCGAATTCCTTTGTCCGGTCGAACTCGGTCCTGTCCGGGAGCTCGGACCCCAGGCGCTCGAACTCCCTGACGAAAATCCCGCGGGCCTCGGCGGCTTTGTCGTGGGCCGTGGCGGGGAACCCGAGGAAATGCCCGGCGGCCGACAACGGCGCATGGACGGCGTGGACGACGTACGCCAAGCCGCGTTTCCCGCGGATTTCGTCATAGAACCTGCCGCCGTCGCCCTGGCAGAAGTACGAGATGAGATCAAGCGCGGCGAGGTCCTTGCTCCTTGCAGCAGGAGAAGGGAATCCGACAACTGAGGTGGTCTGGTTGTGCTTCGTTTCCCTGCCCAGGAAGCGCGGCCCGATGTTGGCCGCCGGGTCGAACTTCGGCGGCTTCGCCTTCCTGCCCTTCGGCAGCGCGCCGAAAAGGCCCTCCATAGCGTCCATCGCCGCCCCGGCCTCCATGTCCGCCGAAAGCGAGACCACGAGGTTCGTGCCCGAGAGCAGCCTTGCGTGCCATGCCGACAGGTCCGGGGACTCGAATTTCCCGATTGCATCCGGATCGCCCAGGGCCGGCAGCGAGTAGGGATGCCCGCGGAAGACTTCCTGCCTGAACAGCTCCAGCGCGAACTCCCTCGGCCTGTCCGCGAAGGCTTTAATCCTGCCGGCGAGCTTGGCCTTCTCCCGGCCGATCTCGGCCTGCGAGAAGGCGGGATTCCCCATCACCTCGGCAAGGATGCCGGCTGCGCGGTCGAACGACGCGCACGGGCCGTAGAGCATGAATCCGAAGGCGTCCTCCGAAACCGCCGGCTCGAGCCTCGCGCCTGCGTCCTCGAGGGCCGCCGCGAGCGCGTCCGCGTTCCTCTCCCGGGTGCCGCGCAGCATGCAGGCCTGCATGAGGTTGGTGATTCCGCAGTTCTCCTCCGTCTCCATGAACCGGCCGCCCCTGACCAGCGCCGCGAGGGCGAACGCCGGGTTGCCGGGGCTGGGCCTGAAAACCGCCGCCGCACCGTTCGAAAGGGGCTGCCGCACCGGGTCCCCGGGAGGGGTCAGGATGCATGCCGGAGAGCAAAGCTCTATTCCGGCTGCCGCGGGCGCCTCCGGTCCCGCGGCCTTCGCGGCGTCCCCGGCCTTCCCGCTGGCCGCCGAAGCGATCCTCCTGAATCCCGCCTCCCCGCCCGAATCCGCTCCCGAAGGCCTGAGGACGCACGCCGACAGGTTCTGCAGCGTGAAGCAATTGGCGGCCGCTTCCCTGATGTCCGCGGCCGTGATTGAATCCAGCATCCGGGGATATTTCTCGGCCAGGTTCACGTCCCCGCCCCTGCCCTGGCATACGGCGAGCCACTCGCAGTGGCGCCGAAGGTCATCCTTCCTCATCAGCACGGCGCTTTTCGCGAGCATCTTCGCCCTTGCGAGTTCCGCGGCCGAGACGTCGCGCCTCGAAAGCGCGAAAATCTCGCAAAGCACGGCCTCGGCGGCCGCGTCCACCCTTTCCGCGTCGGTCTCGGCGTAGACGTTGAACAGCATGAACTCGTCGAATTCCGCGGACCTCGCCTCGATTCTGTCCACCAGCCCCTTGTCCTGGACCCTTGCGTTCAGCCTGGATCCCCTTCCCCCCCCGAGTATGCACGCAATCAGGTCGAACACGTGATATCCCGTGCCGGCCATGAACGGCGGGACGTGGAATCCGCATATCCAGTAGACCCCCTGCAGGTTGCCCGGGATTTCGAGATACCTGATGCCGTCCTGCGGAGGCTCGGGAGGCGAATTCTCCCCCGAGGTCTCCGCGGCCGGAACCTTGCCGAATATCTCGCGGGCGAGTTTCATCGCCTCGTCGGGGTCGATGTCGCCGCCTATGGTGCAGGCTATGTTCCCCGGCCCGTAGCGGGCCCGGAAGTACGCCAGCAGATCATCGAGCCTGAGCTTGCCGAGGGTCTCGGCCGTGCCCAGCCTCCAGCGCCTGCGGCGGTGGACCTTGTAGGCCGCGGAATACAGCTTCTCCAGGGCCATGGGCTCGGGAAGGTCCTCCTTGCGCCTGCTTTCCTGGATGATTGCGCCCATTTCGGATTTGAAGACGTCCTCCGTGAAGACCGGGCTGAAGAAACCGTCGGCAAGCATTTCCATTCCGGACCTCAGATGCGCCTTGGGGACGAGAATCATGTACTCGGTGTAGTCGTAGGCGGTCCCTGCGTCGTACCACGCACCGATTGCGCGCCTGTCCCTCGAGAAATCCTCGCGGGTAGGCCTGAGAGGCGAGGCGTGCATGAGGTTGTGCTCGACGACGTGGGACACTCCCGACAGTTCGTCGGGCTCCCAGGAATACCCGGTGCGGACGTAAAGATGGACTTCCGCGAGCGGGGAGGAGCGGTTCACGACCACGTTCACGACCATGCCGTTCCCGAGCCTTGCCGATTTAATCCCTTCAGATTGCGCTGCCATGACGTCTCCTTTTCAAATACCGGCGGAGACCGGAAATCTACCTATCCCCGGGAAGTTAGTAAAATCAAAAAGCGATTCGACGGCCGCCGCCCCGGGAAAAACCTTGCCATCTTATCGCGGCTTCGCGAGAATCGCCCCGGGGTCTGCGCGTTGATTTTCCGGAAGCGCGAAGTCATGGGGAACCTGATGGGCGGCATCGACCTGCACGTTCATACGAACCAGTCGGACGGGGAGCTTCCGCCGGCCGAGGTCGTCCGGCGGGCCGCCGGGATGGGGCTCAGGGCGGTCTCAATCACCGACCACGACTGCTCGGACGGTCTGGCCGAAGCCATGGCCGCGGGCGTCGAGCACGGCATCGAAGTAATCCCCGGCGTGGAGCTCAGCGTGCGGCACGGGGGGTTCGAGCAGGTGCACCTCCTCGGCTATTTCGTCGACCAGCGCAACCCGGATCTCGAGAACCACCTTACCGAGCTCCGCGACTCCCGCCTTGGCCGAGGCAAGAGGCTGGTGCAGAAGATAAACCAGAAGCTCGCACAGGAGGGGCTTCCCCTTATCGACTTCGCGCAGGTCGAGAAGCTCGCCAACAAGGTTATAAGCAGGCCGCACATCGCCAAGGTGATGACGGACATGGGCGTCACGCCGAGCATGCCCGAGGCCTTCAGGAAATATCTGGTGCCGCTCAACATCCAGAAGCACAAGCTCGGCTTCGAGGAGGCCGTCAACGCCGTCAAGAAGGCCGGCGGCATCCCGGTGCTGGCGCACCCGAACCTAATCACCGCGGACCGGAGGGAGCAGATAAGGCTCCTGGACGACTTCACCAGGGCCGGGCTCAAGGGGCTCGAGGTCTATTACAACAACATGACGGAACGGGACACCGAGCACTACAGGGTGCTTGCGCTCGAGAGGAACCTCCTGCTCACCGGAGGGAGCGATTTCCACGGATTCAACAACGTCTACGGCAACCTCGGGAGAGTGCACGGCGGGAGGGTGGTTCCGGAGGAACTGCTCAATCCCCTGAAGGAAAGCTACTTCCAGAACCGGAAGGTGCTTGTCGCGTGCGGAGGCTTCCGTTCCGAATCCGCGGAAAAGGTCCTGGATTCAATCTGCATGCTTACCGGCGCCGACAGAATCGACGGCCGCGCCGTGGCCCAGGGCTTCCCCCGCGTCGACCCCCAGAGCCCGCAGGGGCTCCACATGGACATCGCCATCAAGCGGATTGTGGTCCTCGAGTCGGAGCTCAAGCTGCTCAGGGGGAAGTCCGCCGCCGTGTTCTGCAGGTACCTGGACCGGAAATCGGCCTTGGACCTCGCGGCGGTCGCATCGCGGTGCGGCGCGGACTTCGCGCTGGTCCTTGGTCCCGAGAGCGCCTCGGCGGTCGAAGGGTCCGAATCCACGGCGGTCGTCCTGAATCCCGAATCCGGAACGGCCGCCCCTTACGCCGGCACGAGCAGGAACACCCTGTCGAACCTGCTCTATTTCACGCTCCGCGGGTGAACACCATGCCTGCGTACGTGACCGCGAAACCCGTCTCCGGCTGGAAATCGCGCCCGTAGGAGACCACGGCTCCGCTGCAACCCTTGAGGAGCCGCAACGCGACGTACATCGGGGCGACTCCGCATATCCTCCTGGCGTTGCCGTCCGAGGCTATGTCGTCCCAGAATCCCTCCGCGTCGCAGGCGGCCGCGTGCGCCAGCGTCCTCCCGTCCGCCTTCTTCAAATCCCGGAGAGTCGTCCTGTCCGGAGACCAGTCGTCGCCGAACTTCCTGCCGACGTGCGCGAGGTCCACTCCCGCGACTATCAGCGATCCGCCTCCGGAATGCGACGCCGCTTCCGCCAGCGCCGAGACGAAATCGTTCACCAGCGGGTCCTCCGACGGCCTCGATCCCCTTTCGATGAAGGGCGCGAAGGATGAGACCAGCAGCGGCACAATCCTCATGGACCTCCCGGCCCTGGCAAGCATGGCATGCAGGAACACCGCCTGGAATTCGACCGAATGCTCGTGAGCATGAATGAGCTCGTCCTTGAACAGGTCGCCGCCGAAGGCCTTCCTGAGCCTCGAGGTGAAGTCCAGGTCGACCTCCATCCTGCCGAACGGCGTCTCGAAGGGCTTTTCCGTGAGCATGAACCGGTTCACGTCCCTGAAATGGGCGGTGCCGAGGATAATCGCCGTCGACGCGCCCCTTTCGGCCGCGATCGGCGCGTACGCGGCGGCGTAGGCAGGCCAGGCAATCGATATGTCGATGTGGGGAGCGAACGCGCCGGCGGCGCCGCAGGCTTTCGAGGGGGGGAGGCGGCGGAGGCGCTTTGCGAGCTCGGCGTCGAACTCCGCTGCGCCGGCCGGATAGCATTCCCCCTTGTGCTTCATGAGCCTGACGTGGCCGGACCTGTACCGGGCGCACGCGTCCTCCGCGGCTTTCCGCGACTTCGCGCATTCAATCATGAGGTTCGCGGAGAGCCTCCCCTCGAGTTTCGCGACCGCCGACGGGGCCATCCTGACGCCCCGCGAGCGGAGTTCGCCGGCTATTTCCGCTGCGGACCGCAAGCCGTTCATGAGCCGCATGGCCGCCAGTTCGGCTTCCGTGACTGGAATAGCGGCCGGAGACAGCCCGAGCGGATCGGAGACGACGTATCCCTTCCCCGATTCCCCGGGACCGTTCGAGGGGACGAGCTTCCTAATCTTCGGCTTCTTCACAATCAGGGCTTTCCGAACCTCCGCAGGTTCTCGTAGCGCCTCGCGATGAGCCTGTCGGCCGGAACCGGCCTCAGCTCCCTCAGGTTCCTGAGGTACGCCTCCTTGAGCGACTCGGCGGCCCCGCGCGGGTTGCGGTGCGCTCCCCCCAGCGGTTCCGGGATGACCTCGTCCGCCACCTTGAGCGTCATGAGGTCCTGCGCAGTGAGCTTGAGGGCTTCGGCAGCCTTGTCCGCCATGGCCCCGTCCTTCCAGAGAATCGCCGCGCACCCCTCCGGCGATATCACCGAGTAGTACGAGTGCTCCATCATGAGGAGCCTGTCGCCCACGCCGATCCCCAAGGCCCCTCCGCTCCCGCCCTCCCCGATTACGCAGCAGATTACCGGGACGCGGAGCGAGGTCATGATGCGGATGCTCTCGGCGATTGCCTTCGCCTGGCCGCGCTCCTCGGCGCCCACGCCGGGATTCGCGCCCGGGGTGTTTATCATGGTGAGCACCGGGACGCCGAACTTCTCGGCCAGCTTCATCTTGCCGTGCGCCTTCCTGTACCCCTCGGGATTGGCCATCCCGAAGTTGCACTGGAGCCTCTCGGCGGTCGACCGGCCCTTGCGGTGCCCGACAATCATCGTCTTCTCGCCGCTTATCGTGCCGAAGCCGGCCAGAATCGCCTGGTCGTCCCCGAAGGCCTTGTCCCCGTGGAGCTCGACGAAATCCTCGGCAATCATCTCCACGTAATCCGAGGTCTGCGGCCTCATCGGATGCCTCGCCAGGGCCACTTTGTCCCATGCCGTGAGACCGGCGAAAATCGTCCTTATGAGGATCTCCTGCCTCCGGCGAAGGTGCCCGACCTCCATGGAGACGTCCAAGCCCTTCTCCAGGGCGAATTCCTCGAGCTTCTTCACCTTCGCGTCAATCTCGAGAATGGGTTTCTCGAATTGGAGAACGTCCGTCTGCGCCATCCCATCCGCTCCAACGCGCCCCTCCGTGCCGGGGGAGTTCCCGGGCCCCGGAGGCGGAAGTTATAGCATACTCGGGCCTGCAAAACAGCAGCCGCCGGCGGAATAGGATCATTGACGGTTGACAAAGGCGTCCGGCGCTGTAAAGTCTGATCAGAAGGTTTTCAGGCGGACCCATGATAGCAGTGATTTCCGACGTCCACGCGAACCTCGAGGCGTTCAGGGCCGTTCTCGACGACATCGCGAAGAAGGGGATAAAGGAGATTATCTCCCTCGGGGACCTC
>DYIT01000060.1 GCA_020723505.1 Candidatus Kuenenia stuttgartensis | reverse complement strand
CCATTTTCAGCGCCGCGACCCGGATCCAAGCCGAGCCGAAAGCAGGGGAGGATTATCATCGGGGCCGCGCCTTCGTCAGGTTCACGCTGCGCGTAGCGGACCGAATCGACGATTATCTCGACGGCAAGGCGACGATTGCGGAGGTATGCGGGGACGATTCGCTTGCCCGTCTCCTGAACGCCTGGGGCGTGAACCGCATGGAGAGGGCGGACGCCATAGTGGCGGCGGTGATTCGCGAGAGGGGTTCGCGCACTCCTGCCGAGGCCTACTGGGAATTCGAACGGAGGGTGGACGAGCGATTCCCTGCGCGCAAGGCGCGTGCCCCGAAGTGGACGAGGCATGTCCCGATGTACGGGGTGTTCATACTGCAATTCGGCGAGACGGTCGACGTCCCGGGGCTATGCCAGGCGTTCAAGGCGAACCCGCACGTGGAATACGCGGAACCGCAGCCGATTATGAAGCTCTGCTATACTCCCAACGACCTTCACGCGAACCTCTATGGAATCCGCAACATCGGCTGCCAGAGCGCGTGGGACAGCTCGAACGGCAACGGGACCATAGTCGCGGTCGTTGACACGGGCATCACGATCAACCACGACGATTTGAAGAACCGGCTCTGGGTGAACGCGGCTGAGCAAAGCGGGACGCCGGGGGTGGACGACGACGGCAACGGCGTTGCGGACGACGTGAACGGCTACGACTTCGGATCGGGCGACGCGAATCCCAACGACGATTCCACCCCGTACCACGGCACTCATTGCGCCGGGACAATCGGCGCCGAGGGCCACAACGGCATTGGCGTGGTTGGGGTCGCATACGGCTGCAAGATGATGGCGCTAAGGATATTCGGGCCCGTGACCTCGCCGGATCCCGCGATTTCGGCGCTCACCTACGCGCGCGCCAACGGCGCAGACGTGACGTCCGACAGCTGGGGCGACGTTGGATATGCAAGCACGGGCCAGACCTACACGGACACGCTGAACAACCTTGCCAACAACGGCGTAGTGCCCGTGTTCGCGGCCGGCAACAGCAACATCGACGGGGTCTTCTTCTATCCTGCCTGCGACTTCTCGGCCTTCAGCATCGCCGCATGCGACGACAAGGACGCGAGGACTTCGTTCTCGTGCTACGGATACAAGATCGACGCCACTGCGCCGGGCCTCAACATCTATTCCACTCTCGGCCCGGGCGTGAACAATTACGGCTTCATGTCCGGCACCAGCATGGCCTGCCCGCATGCCGCAGGCGCGGTCGCGGTCCTGATTTCCGAGTTCAACCGCAGGAGCGTGAGCTTCACGACCGAGCAACTGAGGCAGGTATTCCGGAAAACCGCGGACGACGTCTGCGCTCCGGGGTTCGACATCCTCTCCGGCTACGGAAGGATTGACGTCGGCGCAATGGTAGCCTACGCGAACATGGCGGACGTGTGCGAGGCCAGGATTTCATACCCCGACTATCTCACTCCGGTGACGGGCAACTCGCTGGTCATAAAGGGAGTGGCCCAGCACCCGCAGACCTCCTCGAAATTCGCGAGCTATTCGCTGGGCTACGCCCCAGGCAGGGCGTTGGACGGGGCATCCTGGACCAACATCACGACGTACACGACCGCGGTGACGGGGCAGGCTCCATTCGCGAACACGCTCCATACGTGGGACATCTCCGGCCTTGCGGACGGAAGATACACGCTCAAGCTCACGGCGACCAACACCGGCAACGAGACCTTCGTCGATCGCGTGGAATTCGTGATAGACAGGGTTTCAGACGACACGTCGGGAACGGCCGTCGAGGTATTGGCTTCGCCCGTGACATCGGAAGTGAACTATTCGAGGAACCAGACGCCGGTCAATCCCGGCCAGGACGAGGACTGGTACAGGATGGAGCTCCGCCAGGGCGTGCGGTACGACTTCGACACGTCGAACCTGGGAGGGCAGACGGATACGGAGCTGAATCTGTACAACTCCGCGATGACCCAGGTGGCCGCCAACGACGACAAGAACACGTCGCCGCAGTATCACGACTTCGGCTCGTACTTCTTCTACACTCCGCCGTCGAGCGGCACCTACTACCTTCGCTGCAGGGCGGTGAACAACAGCCCGCCAAAGCCGGGGATGTACGACCTCAGAATCACCGGCCTGTTCAAGGACGGGTTCGAAGCCGATGACACGCAAGCCGCGGCAAAGGCGCACACGGTCGGTATCACGGCCAACCATTCGATTCTGCCCGCGGCGGAAAAGGACTGGATGAGCTTCAGTGCCCAGGCCGGAACCGCATACATGGTCGTCTGCTCCGGGCTCAACGCGGGCACCGACCTGACGCTTTACGGGACCGACGGCACGACCGTGATTCTCACGACGAACGCCGCCGATTCCGGCGGCCGCTGGACTCTCGGGCCATGGACGTGCCCATCCTCCGGCACCTACTATGCGGAGGTCGACGCGACCGGCGTCGCAGGAGCCTGCCATTACCAGTTCGTGGCGTACGTCTCGATTGACCATCTCTATCTCGAGGATTTCGACACGGTCGGGTCCCTGCTGTGGAACCCGGTCTCCGGGACGTGGGGTCTCCTGTCCGGCCGCTACCGCCAGAGCGACAACAGCGCCTCCCAGAAGATATCCCGCGCATCGTCGCCCTCGTGGGACGGCTTCACGATAGAGGGCATCGTGCGCTTCTCGAGCCTGAACGACGCAAACGCCAATACGGGAATCGCGGCGAGGTACTTCGACTGGGACCGCTACATCCTCGGCAGAATAAGGCCGAACCAGGGCACGGTCGAAATCGCCCGCTACGAGCATGGCGGGCCTTCGAGGACGCTGGCGTCCGCGGGATTCACGAGCGCCGTCGACACCGACTACATGCTCAGGCTCGAGTTCCGGGGACCTGCAATCAACCTGTTCGTGAACGGCAGGCTCCTGGTCTCCGCGGTGGACTCCTGGTTCGCGGGCCCGATAGCCTTGAGGTCGTTCGGAAGCGAGAGCAGGTTCGACAACCTGGACGCGTTCAGGTACTCGGCGTCCACGATGACGCAGTTCCAAATCACCTCGACGCTGCTCCCGGACGCCGAAGTCACGGTCGCCTACAGCCAGGCGCTCGCTTATCAAGGCGGCGCGGCCCCGGTCGCGTGGTCCATGCTCGGCGGGTCCACGCCGCCGGGTCTCTCAATGAGCTCGGCGGGCGTCGTGAGCGGCACGCCGACCACGCTGGGAGTCTATTCATGGCAGGTGCTCCTCTCGGACTCGGGCCAGAGGATTGCGGCCAAGACCGTCACGCTGGAGGTCAAGGACACGGCCGCGCCCGTGATTGTCGTCAATACGCCTTCGAACGGGACCGAGGTCGGCAGCTCGCCGGTCGCGTTGAGCGCGGACGTGACCGACTTCTCGAACCTGCTGTCGGTGCAGTACAGGGTCAACGGCGGATTATATTCGCCGATGACGCACGGGACGGGCGCCAATTACACCGCCTCTCCCGCCCTGTCGGCCGGTCTCAACACGATTGAGGTCAGGGCCGAGGACGTGCACGGGAACGCAAGCACTTCCGAGGTCGACGTGACCCTGGATACGACCCCGCCCGACGTCGCGATTGGAAGCCATACGGACGGCCAGTGGTTCTTCTTCTCGAACGTGGCGGTATCGGGGACCTCGAACGACGCCGTGTCCGTGACTCTCAACAGCCTGCCTGCCCTATTCGATTCGCAGACCGGTGCATGGTCATGCGATCTTGCGCTCGCATATGGAGCCAACCTCCTGACGGCGCGTGCCACGGATTCGTATGGAAGGACGACGGACGCGGTCATAACGCTCAACTTCCGGATGCTCGGGGACATAGACGGGGACCAGGACGTGGACGAAGACGACGCTCTGCTCGCGGCGAGGGCCGAGGCCGGGCTGGTGGTCCTGACGCCGCTCGAGACGGCGTGCGGGGACGTTGATTTCAACGGTGTCGTGGACATAAGGGACGCCTACGCCATCCGGCGCAAGGCTGCGGGTTACAAGCTGTGGCAGGATTGACCATGAGAACGAGAACGCTTCTTGCAGCGATTCTGGCCTGTTCGACCGCCGCGTGTTTCGCGGGGTGCGGGCTCGGGGCGCTGGGCTCGACCGCGCTCGTGGCCTGGATAGCCGTGGACGACGGCGGAGGGGACGAAGAACCCGCCCCCCCGCAGCATATCTCGAATCCGCCGGCCGGGTCGGTGTGGACCGAGCCCGGGACGTCGATAGTGCAGCCTGGCGGCACTGTGACGGTGAAGGTGATAATCAACACCGACGCGGCGGTGGTGGGATCCTACTCGATGAGGCTCACGTGGGATTCCGCGGCCTTCACGCTCCAGTCCGTGAACGGGGGGACCTCCGCTCTCGGGACGCCCTATATCGCAGATACGGCTTCGGCCGGCACGGTCTTCTTATCCGACATGAACGCCGCGGACCCGGACAGGAGCGTGAAGGGAGTCCAGGAGGTGGCGGTGCTCACGTTCCAGGCGACCGGCGCGTCGGGGAGTCAGATGCACCTCGAGGGCAGAGTGCTGAACATGGCCGACCGCGAGTATCCATCCGGCGATATCGGCGGGACCCCGCTCCCGAGGAACGTCAAGGTCGGGAAAGACGTCATAATTGAGTAGTAATAGTCGATAGTCAAAGGTCCAAAGGCGAAAGTCGAAGGTCGGAGGTCCAAGGTCGAAACCGATAGCCGTAAGCAGTAAACAGTAAGCCGTAAACCGTAGGACGCAGGCTACAGATTGCAAGTTGCAGGTTTCAGGTTGCGGTTGAGGGGCCGCAGGGGTGCAACATGCTGGACTGTGGGAGGCATTGAATCGGCCTTCGGTTCCCCGAACGATTCAATGGCGACCGCTATGCGCCGTAAGCGGTAACCGGTGAGCGGTAAACATTATTGTCATTCCGGCGAAACCGGAATCCAGGCAAGCAGTGTCAACCTGACTGTCCGATTAACCACCGAAGACGCCGAAGACACCGAAAGGCGAGCAATCGGCGAAGTGCCGGAATGCTGCAAGGCACATTCGCCTCCCACAGAGGTAGAAACGGTCAGCGGTGATCGTCGAAAGTCCAAGGCCCAAGGTCGATCGAAGGCCGGAGACTGTGGCTGAGCAGCAGCGTTGTTGCGTGATAAAGCGTATTTCCGCGCCTTGCAGGTGAGCAAGGCGCGGAAATACGGTATTTTCTTCCCCGCCATTCGGGAAAAACTAGAGCTTCCCTTCCTTCTGCTTCTTCTTGAGCTGCGCGAACATGTCCTTGGCCATGGCCGCGAGGTCGAATTTGGGCTTCCAGCCCCATTCCTTCCTGGCGACGCTGTCGTCCATGCTCCTCGGCCAGGAGTCCGCGATGCCCTGCCTGACCGGGTCGACTTGGTAGGAAATCTTGAATTCGGGGACGTGCTTCTTGATTTCCTCGGCCAGGATTTCGGGGGTGAATGCCATTCCCGACACGTTGAACGCGTTGAAGTGCTTGAGCTTCGCAGCGTCGGTCTCCATGAGGTCCACGGCCGCCTTGAGGGCGTCGGGCATGTACATCATGTCGAGGCTGGTGTCGGGCTTGAGATAGCAGGTGAACTTCTTGTTCTTGAGCGCTTCGTAGAAGATTGCGACCGCGTAGTCGGTGGTGCCGCCGCCGGGGGGCGTGACGTAGGAGATCAGGCCGGGGTAGCGCAGGCCCCTGCAGTTCATGCCGTACTTTTTGTTGTAGTAGTCGCAGAGCAGCTCGCCCGTGACTTTCGTGATGCCGTACATGGTCGAAGGCCGTTGAATCGTGTCCTGCGGGGTCTTGTCCCGGGGCGTGGTCGGGCCGAAAGCGCCGATGGAGCTCGGGAAGAAGATGTTCTTCGCCCCGCACTCGCGCGCGACCTCGAGCACGTTGATGAGGCCGTTGATGCCTACTTCCCAGGCTGCCATGGGATTGGACTCGCCGACGGCCGAGAGAATCGCCGCCAGGTGGAAGATTGTGTCGGTTTTGTACTTCTTCGCGAGCTCCATCAGCCCGGCTTTGTCGGTCACGTCCACGAAGTGGAAGGGGCCTCCGTCCCTGACTTCGGGGGTGGGAGCCGTCTTCCTGCCCAGCGCTATGACGTTGTCTCCGCCGTAGATACGCCTCAGCTCGGGCACAAGCTCCGACCCAATCTGGCCCACAGACCCGGTGACCATGATTCTCTTCATTTTCTTTTCAGCCATGCCGAGTTCTCCTAACTGGTTTGGTTTCCGAATCCGCCAATTCCGGATGTCGAAACGAGGAGGTTAACAAAAGGCCCGGCGCAAGGCAAGCCCAGGTCACGGTCCGCGGCCTCAAAGGCCGGCGCCGGAATTTTCGAGGCGGAGGCGGGGCGGGCTTCGCTCCGCGGATTGGGAAAACCAAGTTTATGGGGAAATTGGTATTGCATTATCAGAATGATATGATTATACTGATTTATAAGAATTAACTGATTAACCTTTTTTCAAGGCGCGGACAATGCCGAAGAACAGCCCGCAGAGACACGGCCAGGGGGGCGAATCGGAGAACGGAGCGGATTCCGCCTCCTGCGCGGTGGAAGCCCTGCTTACAATCGACTCGCGGGGGCAGCTGGTCCTGCCCAAGGAATTGCGGGAGAAGGCCGGCATCGGCGCGGGGGACAAGCTCGCCGTGATGAGCTGCACCGAGCAGGGGAGGATATGCTGCGTCATACTCGTGAGGGCCGAGGAGGTCGCGGGGATGATAAAGGGCAGGCTCGGCCCGGCAATCAACCAGATTATGAACCGGCGTTAGCCCGCCCCCGCCCGGCCGGTCGAGGCCGGGTCCATTCGGAGGACAACCATGGCGAAGCTCAAAGAGAGGCACATCGGGTTCCTGAAGGGCGTTTTCGGCGACAGGGCCAACTTCAGCCTCCTCGAGCGCAAGATGTACAACCACGACATCGGCGCGATGCCGTCGCTTATAAAGCCTGTTCTTGGCGACACGACGCCCGGCGCCGTTGTGCAGCCCGAATCCCTCGAGGAGCTCGTGCAACTCGCCCGGTGGGCGTCGGCGGAGCGCATCCCTCTCACTCCCCGAGGCAAGGCGACTTCCGGATACGGAGGGGCAGTGCCCGTGAAGAAGGGCGTGGTCGTGGATTTCCACAGGCTGAGCCGCGTGCTTTCCATGGATTCGGCCGGCGAGACCGCCGAGGTCGAAGCGGGCGCGGTCTGGGAAAGAATCGACGGCGAGCTCATGAAGCACGGGCTGACGCTCAGGCTCTACCCGACCTCCTATCCCTCGGCCACGGCGGGCGGCTGGCTGGCCCAGGGGGGGGCGGGGATAGGGTCATACAAATACGGCTGGTTCGGGGAGAACGTCGTCTCGGCGAAGGTCGTGCTGCCCTCCGGAGAGGTCCGCGAGGTCTCGGGGGCGGATTTGGACGCTGTTTCCGGCGCCTGCGGCGTCACCGGCTTCATATACTCGCTGAAGTTCAGGGTCATGAAGCGCGAGGATCTCGGAGTGCTTTCTGCCGCCCTGCCGGACGCCGAGTCGGCCCAGGAGGCGCCCAGGGAAATCGCCGACTCCAACCTGCCGATATGGTCCGTGATGTTCATAAACCCGACGATGGCGGAGCTCAAGAACCTCGCTCCGCTGCGGGAGCACAACGGCCACCCTGCGGAGAAGCGCGTCGTACTTCCCGTGAAGTACATAGTGACAGTAGCCTTTCCCGCGGCGCATCGCGAGGCCGCGGCTGCCGGGCTTGCGTCGGCCGCGGGGAAACGGTCCGGCGAGATCCTGTCGGACGAGATTGCACTGCACGAGTGGCACGGGCGCTTCAAGCTTATGATTGTGAAAAGGCTCGGCCCTTCGCTGGTGCCCGCGGAGGTGGTAATACCCCTGGACAGGCTGTCGAACCTCCTTGCAGAGACTGGCAGGAGAATCCGCCAGCCCGTAATCAAGGAGGGCATCGTCATCAAAAGGCCGGGCGGCAGGCACGAGGCCGTGATACTCGGGTTCATCCCCGCCGACCAGCGGAAGTTCTCATTCAACTTCGTGTTTCCCCTGTCCTTGAGCCTTCTGAAGATTGCCGAGGAGAACGGTGGCAAGGCATACACAACCGGGCTCTATTTCGCCGGCATGGCCGACGCGATACTCGGGCCGGAAAAGGCCGCCATGATAAGGGGATGGAAGGAGCGGCACGACCCGGCGGGCATATTCAATCCCGGCAAGACGGTCTCCAACGGCCTCATGGGCCCGGCGATAGCCATGGCGAGGCTCTTCGAGCCGCTGGCGAGGCCGGTCGGGAACATGGTGTCGGCCGAGACTGCGGAACGGTTTTCCGGGCCTGTGAGGGGCATACCGGAGGACGTCGCGTGGTACGCGTACAGCTGTTCCGGATGCGGCTATTGCATCGATTCCTGCGACCAGTTCTACGGCAGGGGATGGGAGAGCCAGAGCCCGCGCGGCAAGTGGTTCTGGCTGCGCGAGTTCATGGAGGGCCGCGAGGACTGGGACCAGTTCATGGTCGACACCATGATGGTCTGCACGACGTGCGAGATCTGCAACCTCCGGTGCTCCGCCGCCCTTCCCATAGAGCCTTCCTGGATGAAGCTCCGGGGCAAGCTCATCCACGAGGCGGGCAAGATGACCTTCCCGCCGTTCGAGATGATGGCGGCGGCGCTCAAGGGCCAGGGGAACATCTGGGCGGGGTACCGGAAGAACCGCGCGGACTGGTTCCCGGAGGACCTCAAGGCGAAGCACGGGCCCGGAGTAAAATCCTCGAACGTCTATTTCGCGGGCTGCACGGCGAGCTTTGTGGAGAAGGACATAGCGCAGGCCTCGGTGAGGCTGCTCGACAGGGCGGGAGTGGAGTTCACGTACGTCGGGGAGGCGGAGAACTGCTGCGCCACGCCGATGCTGGTGGCTGGGAAATGGGAACTGTTCGCGGAGGTCATGAAGAGGAACATCGCGAACGTCAAGGCCGCTGGCGCGTCCACGGTCATCTGTTCCTGCCCGGCCTGCGACATGATGTGGAGGCAGACGTATCCCCTCTGGGCGGAGAAGCTGGGCATCGATTACGGAATCACCGCCAAGCACTACAGCGAGGTCGTGGGGGAGAAAATCAAGTCAGGGGAGTTCAGCTTCCCGGCAAAGGAAGGACCGCGCGAGAAGGTGTGCTTCCATGATTCATGCCACATCGGCAGGGTCTCGGGGGTCTACGAGCCTCCGAGGGAGCTCATCAAAGCCGTGCCTTCCGCCGAGCTGGTCGAAATGGCCCATAACCGCGAGAACGGCCACTGCTGCGGATCCGTGCTCACCCTTATAAAGGAACCGGCTGTCGCGGCCGACATAGGCAAGGTCCGTCTCGACGAGGCGGTGGAGGCGGGCGCGTCCAAGGTGCTGGCGCTCTGCCCCTGCTGCGAGTTCCAGCTCAGGGTGACCGCGGACAGGAAGAAGATACCCGTCGAAGTCGTGGACCTCGCGCGCTACGCGTCGTCCGCGCTGGGATACGACTTCCCGGACCCGAATCCGGAGGTCAGGGCCCAGTGGGCGGTCTTCGAGGCGATGATTGGCCTCATGACGCCGAAGGGGTTCGCGGACCTGATGGGGACCATGTGGCCCGAGCTGACAGCGGCGATGCCGTTCGGCATGGGAACGATGATGAGGTTCTTCGGGAAGATCCCCGGGGCACTCAGCCTGATGAAGCCCATGTTCCCGATTCTGTTCCCGATTCTGCTGCCGATGATGATGCCCAAGGTGATGCCCGCCATGCTTTCGCGGGTGAAGCAGAGGATCCCCATGCCCGACTACATGGCGGAGCAGATGCCTGACCTCATGCCGGGAGTGATGGACAATCTCATGCCGCACATGATTGACGACGTCGTCCCTCTCGTGACAGGTCCAATGATTGCGTTCCTAACCCGGACGAGCTGGAACCAGACAAGGATATAACATCAGGCTCGTCCGGGTTATTTCACGCGCTTCGCGCGTGCCTTTCGGAAAATCCTTTCAGTTTTACAACAATCTCTCCACTAAGTGGGTCAGGGGCAGGAAGGGCGGGCAGCAGGCGGCTTCTTCCCGCGCGACATGCGTCGCGCGGTTTTGCGACAGCCGCCCGGCCGACGGGCGGCTGTCGCTATTCGACGTCGCTGAAGGCTTTGAAGGCTTCCTCGAAGGACTCGTTGATGTTGAGCAGCGGCAGGAAGCCCATGAGGTCGATGACCTTGAGGATGTCGCGGTTCGTGAGCACAATCTGGCAGTTCCGTTCGACTGCGACCTTTGTGATTGCGCTCATTCCCGAGCTGTTGATGTACTTGCTCCGCGAGAAGTCGAGCAGAATCCTGTCGTTCTTGTCTCCGGTGCGCGAGAAGACCGCGTCGATCATCTCCTGGGCTTCGGGCCGCTTTACTTCGAGGTATCCGACTTCGATTACGAGCACGCCGTCCTGTTCGGACACGGCGATGCCCTTTATCTCCGCATGCTGAGCCGGCTTTTCGCCGGCGGGTCCCTGGGATGGCGCCGCCGGGGCGTCGGGAGCGTGCTGGACGTCGGGCACGTGGGGCGGGATCACCGGCTCGGGAGTCATGACCGGAACCTCGGCCGGTTCAGGGCCGCCCGGTTCCGCGTCCGGAGCGGAATCCGAGGGGGAGCCGTCCCCGATGGGGAATTCCGCAATCTGCTCCTCCAGCCGGCGGACGGTGTCCCTTAGGCGGTCGATTTCGGCGACCAGCGCCTTGCGCTCGGCGTCGAAGGACGCATCGTCTTTCGTGCCCGGCTGATGCCCCTTTGCAAGCTCGGCTTTCTCCTCTTCGAGGGCCTTCTTCGCCTCGGCGAGCGACTGCCTCTCGCTCTTGGTGAGTTCCTGCAAATCCCGGAGCTTCCCGGAGGCGAGCTGTATCTCGAGCTTAATCCGCTCCTGGTTGTCCATGAACGCGGCCTTTGCGGCCACCAGCTCCTCCCTTTCGAGCTTGATTCTTTCGCGCTCCTCGCCCGGGTCCTGTTTCGCGTCGGAAGCGAGGGACCGGCCTTCGATGATTTTATGGAAGTTCTCGATTTCGAGCTGCAGCGTCCTGATTCGCTCGTCCCTGGACGCGATCTGCCTTCCGTTCTCGGCAATCTCGGCCTCGAGCGCCGCTTTCGCGGCCGCGTCAGACGGTTGCGGCTCAGGCGGCTTGAGCTGGACCAGGGACTCGGATATCTTCGGAAGCATCTCCAGCGCCCTTGCGTTGGAGTTCAGCTTCACCATCACCTTTTCCTTGAAGAACTTGAACTCGTCTGCGAGCGCGCCGAATCCGTCGTGGAGCCCGCTGGCCAGCTCGGATATTTCCGTGAGCTTCTGGACCACGAGCTTCACGCTGTCTTCCATTCTCTGCACGTCCTGCCTTGATTTCGACCTGACCAGGAGGATGCCTGCAATCCACAGTATGACCCCGAGCAGGGCGAGGGCGTAGAGGATGATTGCCTGCGGTGACAGCAGGTTCTGTGCGGAAAGCGCTTCCTGGAGACCGGCGCCGGCTGCGGCAATGAACATAAGGACCTCTGTGCAGAACAAGTCAAAGCCGGGATAGATATTAGGTCCGCTATTCTCCCGTGTCAATGGGAGTCTAATCGGGCGGGGAGGATTGCAGGCCTGCTATTTTTCCAATGCCGTCGCCCGATTTTTTTTCTATAACCTCGAACAGCGGGATCCGCGGGGAATCCCATCCCGGCTTGTCAGTCTTAGAGCCGGCGGCTTTTAACGGATATGGAGGCGAGATGGAGACCAGGAAGCGCGATTTCGCGATTATCGGCGGCGGGCCTGGCGGATACACGGCTGCGATAAGGGCGGCCAAGAGAGGCGCGTCGGTAGTCCTGTTCGAGAAGGAAGGCCTGGGCGGCACGTGTCTTCTGAGGGGGTGCATTCCCACGAAGTCGTACGTCGAGACCGCGAGGGCGTTCTCCTGCGTGGAGCATGCGGCCGAGCATGGCATAGATGCGGCGGTGAGGGCATTCGATTTCGGCAAGGCGCGCGATCGCAAGAACGCGATCGTCGAGAGGCTCGGGAAGGGCGTGGAGTTCCTTCTGAAGAAGAACAAGGTCGAGGTCGTGGCCGCCGCCGGAAGGCTCGGCGGATCGGGCAGGGTGGAGGCGGGCGGCGCGGAATTCGAGGCCCGGACCGTCATCATCGCCGCCGGATCGGAGCCTGCCGCGCTTCCGGGCCTAGAGGCGGACGGAAAGACCGTGCTGAACTCCGACCATGCCCTCGACCTCGACCGGGTTCCGAAATCCATGCTCATAGTCGGAGGCGGGGTAATCGGCTGCGAGTTTTCCTCGATTTTTTCCGCGCTCGGGTGCGAAGTGACGATTGTCGAAATCCTTCCCCGGATACTGGCGGGGGCCGACGGCATGGTGGTCAAGGAGATAGAAAGGGCTCTCAGGAAGAGGAAGGTGAAAATCCTGGTTTCCGAGAGGATAGCCTCGCTTGCGAAGTCCGGAGAGGGGGCAACAGCCGCGCTGGCCTCTGGCAAGACGATAACGGCGGAGAAGGTGCTGGTTTCCGTGGGGCGCAAGCCGGCTTCCGCGGCATCGGCCGATCCGTCGCTCGGGCTTGCGGGACCGAAGGGATTCATAGCGGTCGACGAGTTCTGCAGGACGGGACGTCCCGGGGTGATGGCGATAGGGGACGTGACGGGCGGAGCCATGCTCGCGCACAGGGCTTCGCACATGGGAATGGTCGCCGTGGACAACGCCATGGGGCATGAGAGGAAGGTCTGCGCGGCGGTTCCGAGCTGCATATTCACGACGCCCGAGGCGTCCTGGGTGGGGTTGACCGAGGATGAGGCCGCCGCGAAGGGGCTGGATTTCGCGACGGGGTCGTTTCCGTTCCGTGCGCTCGGACGGGCGCAGGCCGCGTCGGAAATCGACGGCATGGTCAAGTTCGTCTGTCTCAAGGACACGAAGCGAATCGTCGGGTTCCATGCGGTCGGGGCGCACGCGACGGATCTGGTCGCCGAAGGCACGCTCGCCGTCAGGCTCGGGCTTACGGCGGGGCAGATCGAGGAGACGATACACGCCCACCCGACCTTCCCCGAGGCGGTGGCCGAAGCCGCAGCGGACGTGTTCGGGATGGCCGTGCACATCTGAAATGCCGGGCGATCCGGCGGTCTCTTGACACTTGCGCTTTCCGGCTCATAATGCGTGCTTCGTTCGTCCGGCCCCGGGCAGAGCCGGTGCCGGACCCGAGTCAACTGGTTGAAATACTGTTGATGTATCTCGGGCTCAAGGACGCGGCCAGGATGTTCAACGTGACGGAAGGCGTCATCGAACGATGGATCCATGAACGGAACCTGCCGTCAATCATGATGAACCGCCAGCACAGGTTCGAGAGGAGCGACCTCATCGAATGGGCGGCGTCCACCGGGACGCGGGTCGCCCCGGATCTCGCAGCACCCTGGAACGGCAGCTCGAGGAAACCCGGGCTCGCCGAGGCCCTGGAGGCGGGCGGAGTGCGCCATGGCGTCAAGTGCTCGGACAGGGATTCCGCCATCGCGGCGGCGGTAGGGCTCCTCGACCTTCCAAAGGGCGTGGACAGGGGATTCCTTCACGACATGATTATAGCGCGGGAAGCCGTCGGATCCACCGGCATCGGCGGAGGCATTGCCATCCCGCACCCGAACAGGCCGATTGTCCTGGACGTGAATCGGCCATCCATGACAATCTGCTTCCTCGATCGCCCGGTGGATTTCAAGGCTTCGGACGGCATTCCGGTAGGAATCCTGTTCCTGCTTATAAGCCCAACGGTCCAGACCCACCTGCACCTCCTGTCGAGGCTGGCCTTCGCCATAAGGGACGAAGCGTTTTCCGGCGCGCTCGCCCGGCGGGCCGGCGGGGAGGAAATCATGGAACTCATACGAAAGACGGAGGCGGCTTTCCCCAGCGGAGCCTCCTAGACCTTCCTGAAGGCCGAAATGGAACTCCTTCTCGCGGCAATCATAGTTCTGCCTGCTTCCGGGTTCGCGGCGCTCCTTCTTGGCCGCCTGCCGAAGGCGTCGGCCGCGGCCGGGGCGGCCGGTCCGCTGGCCGCGTGCTGTCTCGCCGCCGCGCCGGTGTTCCGCGCCCTTTCAGCGGCCCCGGCGGAATTCCTCAGAATCGAATGGAGCATGCCGTTCGGCAGCGCGACCATGGAGTTGGACGCGCTCGGGGCGTTCTTCCTCGCGCCAGTGCTCGGCCTTTCGGCGCTTTCCGCGGTCTACGGCGCGGGATACATGAACGCGCACGGGGGCGGAAGGCTGCCCGGCTGGCACTGGCTCTGCTTCAACGTCCTTGTCGCCGCGATGGCAGCGGTCTGCCTCGCCAGGAACGCCCTGTTCTTCCTCGCGGCATGGGAGATCATGGCGCTCGCATCGTTCTTCCTCGTGGCCTCTGAGAGCGGCAGCAAGGAGGCAAGGGAGGCGTCGTGGACCTACATGGCGGCCGCGCATGCGGGCGCCGCGTTCCTGATACCCATGTTCCTGCTGCTTTCGCAGGGTACCGGGTCGCTGGATTTCGCGGATTTCAGCGTCGAGCCCGGGTCCGCGACAGCGAGCCTGTGCTTCGCGCTGGCGCTGATTGGATTCGGGTCAAAGGCCGGGATCATGCCCCTGCACGTCTGGCTCCCCGAGGCGCATCCGGCCGCGCCTTCGCACGTGTCCGCGCTCATGTCAGGGGTGATGATAAAAACCGGCATCTACGGGCTGGTCAGGGTCCTGACGATGCTGGGTCCCCCGCCCACATGGTGGGGCTTCGCGCTGATTGCGCTCGGGGCGGCTTCCGGCGTCATGGGCGTCCTGCTCGCCCTGGCGCAGCACGACCTGAAGAGGCTTCTTGCCTACCACAGCATCGAGAACATCGGCATCATCGTCATGGGCCTGGGGCTCTGGATTCTGGGCGTCTCGACGGGCCATCCGGCAATGGCAGCCCTGGGCTTCGCCGGAGCGCTGTTGCACGTTGTGAACCATGCCGTGTTCAAGGGGCTGCTGTTCATGGGGGCCGGATCGGTCCTGACCGGGGCGGGGACGAGGGACGTGGAGAAGCTCGGCGGGCTCCTCAAGCGGATGCCGGCAACGGGCGCCGCGTTCCTGGTCGGCGCGGCGGCGATTTGCGGGCTGCCGCCGCTCAACGGATTCGTCAGCGAGTTCCTGGTCTTCCTCGGATCCCTGGACGGGGCGGCCAATGGAGGCCCGCTTCCCGCCGTGCTTGCGGCGGCCGTGATTCTGTCGCTTGCGCTCATCGCGGGCCTTGCCTCGGCATGCTTCGCAAAGGCGTTCGGAATAGTGTTCCTGGGGGAGCCCAGGACGCCCGAAGCCGCAGCGTCGCGCGAATCCGGAGCGCTCATGACCGCGCCCATGGCAATCCTGTCAATACTCTGCTTCGCAATCGGAATCGGCGGCTTCGCCGCGGTGCAGGCCGCGGAGCCGGTCGTCCTGTCCGTCTGCGGACCCGGGTCCGGAGGCGTCATCGAGGCGGCTTCCCGGAGCCTGGCCGGAGCTGCGACCGCGTTCGGAGTCCTCATCGCTCTTGCCGTGCTGCTCGCGGTCCTGAGGAAGGTCCTGCTCTTCCGCAGGGAGTCGGGACAGGCGGGGACATGGGACTGCGGCTATGCCGCCCCCTCCGCGAAGATGCAGTACACTGCCTCATCGTTCGCGCAGCCGCTTGCGGACTTCTTCGGGCATTTCCTGGGGCAGAGGAAGCATTTCGTCCCTCCGAACGGCTACTTCCCCAAGGAGTCGTCGCTCGAGACAGAGACTCCGGACCGATGCCTTGACGGCTTCTATGTCCCTGCCTTCCGCGCAGGCAGGGCGGTGCTCTCGAAGTTCCTGGTCCTCCAGCAGGGCCGGATACAGATATACGTGCTCTATCTCGTCCTGACGCTGCTCGTCCTTCTGATTTGGAAGCTCGGATTCTGAGATGAACCCGGATGCGATTGCGAACGTCGCAATGGGGCTTGCGCTCGCGCCGCTCCTATTCGGCGTGATAAACAGGGTGAAGGCGGTCTTCGCAGGCAGGCGCGGCCAGCCCCTGCTGCAGCCTTACTTCGACGTGGTCAAGCTGCTCGGCAAGGGCGCGGTGTACAGCCGCACCACGACATGGGTCTTCAGGGCGGGGCCGGTGGTGGGTCTCGCGTCGGCGCTGGCGGCGCTCTGCGTGGTCCCTTTCGGGGGCGAGCGCGCGCTCATCGGCTTCGAGGGCGATCTACTCCTGTTCGCCGGCCTTTTCGGTCTCATGAGGTTCTTCACGGTGTGCGCGGCGCTGGACACGGGGTCCGCGTTCGAGGGGATGGGCGCGTCGAGGGAGGTCCAGTTCTCGGCGCTCGCCGAGCCTGCGCTGCTGCTCGGGCTCGCGGCGGCGGCGAGGAGGACCGGCTGCATGTCTCTCTCTGGCCTTTTCGAGGAGGCGTCGGGCATGGACCCGGCGGCGGCGCTTCCGGTATTCTCGCTCGCGGCGATGGCGGTCTTCATCGTCTTCCTCTGCGAGAACGCGCGCATCCCGGTCGACGACCCGAACACGCATCTAGAGCTCACGATGATTCATGAGGTGATGGTACTCGACCACAGCGGTCCCGATTTCGCGTTCATCACCTACGGCGCGGCAGTGAAGATGTGGGTCCTCGGCGCCCTGTTCGCCGGCCTGGCTGTCCCGTTCAGGACGGGGATTCACTGGCTCGACGCCGCCCTGGCAGTTGCTTTCATGTTCGCGGTCGCGGCCGCGACCGGAGTCGTGGAGTCCACCATGGCGAGGCTCAGGCTCCTGAGGGTGCCGCATCTTCTTGCGGGAGCGTGCGCGCTTTCCGCGGTCGCCTATGTGCTGCTTTTGAGGTGAGTTCTTGGCCGCATGGATTGAAATCCTGATGATACTTCTCATCCTGCTGGACATGGTCCTGCCGGGGCTCAGCAGGCTGAGCGCTTGCGTGAGAGCCGCCGCGCTGCAGGGGGTCCTCCTCGGCGTGCTCACGCTGCTCGCCAACTTCGACGCCCTCACGCCGCGCGTGGCCGTGCTCGCCGGGCTCAGCATGGCGGTCAAGGGGTTCCTCTTCCCCGTGCTTCTCGAGAGGGCGATGAAGGGCGCCGGCGTCCGCAAGGAGGTGGAGCCGTTCGTGGGATACGTGACGTCCATCGCGGCATGCGTGGCAATGCTCGCGGTCTCCCTGCTCCTCGGGCAGCGGCTTCCCCTTCCTGACGGGGGGCAAGGCATGCCCCTCGCCGTCCCCGCGGCGATAATGACCATGCTCACGGGGCTTTTCATTGTGGTGAGCCGCAGGAAGGCGGTCTCGCAGGTCGTGGGTTACCTGACATTCGAGAACGGCATCTATGCTTTCGGGGTCGTCGCCGTAGGCGAGGTTAACGCCCTGGTGGAGCTCGGAGTGCTGCTCGACATCTTCGTGGCAGTGTTCGTGATGGGGATTGCGATTTATCAGATTAACCGCGAGTTCGACCACATCGACGCGGACCACCTCAGCATGCTCAGGGGATGAAAATGGAGATTGAAGTCCTTTTCTGGACTCTGCTTCTGCTTCCGGCCGCGGGCGGGGCGGTTTCGGCCTCCCTGGGAAACCGCCGGCTCATGCTGGGCGTCCTGATTGCGTCGGTGGCCGCATGGTCGGCGGCGGTCGCAGCCGCGTGCGCCAGGGTCGGCGAGCTCGGGTCCGTCGAGGCCGCGTCGTCCTGGCTGCGCCTCGACGCGCTCTCCGCCTGGCATCTGGCCGTGATGGCCCTGATATGCCTCCTCAGCACCTGCTACGCGCGGGTCTACTTCGGCGAGGAGATGGACAGGGGAGGGTTCCCGGCGAGGCAGGCCCGCCAGTTCTGCCTGCTCTGGGGCGGGACGCTGTCTGCGATGACCCTGGTGCTCGTCTCGAACAACCTTGGAATCATGTGGGTCGGAGTGGAATCCACCACTCTGCTCACGGCGTTCCTCATCTGCCTCCACCTCTCGAAGCCTTCGATAGAAGCGACGTGGAAATACATACTGATTTGCTCGGTTGGCGTGGGCTTCGCGTTCATGGGCACGCTGCTGATGGCAGTTTCCGCCAAGGGGACAGCGCTTTCTCCGGAGGAGGCGCTGCTGTGGACCCGGCTGTGGGAGGGCGCGGCGAAGCTCGACCCGGTCTGGGCGAAGGCCGGGTTCATCTTCCTTGCCGTGGGTTACGGGACGAAGGCGGGCCTCGCCCCGATGCACAACTGGCTGCCCGACGCCCACAGCCAGGCTCCCGCCCCGGTGTCGGCGATTTTTTCGGGGTTCATGCTCAATGCCGCTCTCTACTGCGTGATGAGGCACGTGCCGGTGCTGGAGGCCGTACCGGGATGCGAGGGGTTCGCGACGGGCCTTCTCAGGGGATTCGGAATCCTGTCCATACTCGTGGCCGCGGTCTTCATCGTCTTCCAGCACGACCTGAAGCGGCTGCTCGCGTACCACAGCGTGGAGCACATGGGCATAATCGCGCTCGGGCTCGGCCTGGGCGGGCTCGGGACCTTCGCGGCCCTGTTCCACACGGTCAACCATTCGGTCTGCAAGACGCTCTCCTTTTTCGCCGCAGGCAGGCTGGGGCAGATGTACGGCACGCACGACATGGCGGGCATGCGGGGGGCGATGAAGGTTTCCCCGCTCTGGGGCGCGGGGATATTCGGCAGCATCCTCGCGCTGATTGGCGTGGCGCCGTTCGCTCTCTTCATGAGCGAATTCCTTCTCCTCAAGGCGGCGATAGACTCCGGCTCGGCCGTTTCCGCAGTGCTCTTCCTGGCCGGCGGAGCGGTCGTGTTCATGGCGGCTCTCGGGCACGCCATTCCCCTCGCCTGGGGCGGAGGGGAGCAGCGCGCGGGCCGCAGGGCGGGCGTCCTGGAGGCGGTCCTTGTGGTCCTGCCCATGGCGATTCTGCTCGGTCTTGGGATCTGGATGCCCGACATGCTGGAGGCGGCCATTTCCCAGGCTGCGGGAGTGGTCGGCGGAGTCCGAGCTTTTGGCCTCGCGGGGGCTCAAGGGGGTGCGAGATGATCTGGCGCAAGGCGAGGAACTGCGAGGCCGTGCCGCTTGCGGAGCTCGAGCCGGCCGGGTTCGAGGAATTCCGCGAGGCGGTCGCCGCCGGGGTGCGCGCCGGGTTCAGGATTTCCGCGCTATTCGGCTGCCCTGAGAGGCGCCTTGGGGGGGAGGAGGGGCGGATACGCATTTTCGCCGCGCTGACGGACGATTTCAGCGGATTGGTCCTGCTCGCGTGCTCCTCTGTGCGGGAGTCATTCCAGTCGCTCACGCCGGATTGCCCGCAGGCGCACATGTTCGAGCGGGAAATCCACGAGCAGTGGGGGCCCAGGCCCGAGGGCCACCCGTGGCTCAAGCCGGTCAGGTTCCACGATTCCTACGAAGGCGGCCGCAAGTCGCCGGAGGTCGGATGCGCCGACTTCTTCCGGATTCATGGGGAGGAGGTCCACGAGGTCGCGGTGGGGCCGGTGCATGCGGGAATCATCGAACCCGGGCATTTCCGGTTCCAGTGCCACGGCGAAAACGTGCACCACCTCGAGATCTCGCTCGGTTACCAGCACCGCGGCGTGGAGCGGGCCCTGGCGGGCGGGCCCGACAGGAGGACAATCCACCTCATGGAGACCCTGGCGGGCGACACGACTGCGGGCCATGCGGCGGCTTACTGCCAGGCGTTGGAGGCGCTTGCCGGGCGGACTGCCCCGCCCGCGGCGCTGTCGCTGCGCGGGATTGCTCTCGAGCTCGAGCGCATGGCCAACCACACGGGGGATCTCGGGGCTCTGGCGAACGACGTCGGGTACCTGCCCACGGCCTCGTTCTGCGGGCGGCTCAGGGGCGATTTCCTGAACATGACCGCGCTTCTCTGCGGGAACCGTTTCGGCCGCGGACTTGTCGCGCCTTTCGGATCCTCGTTCGGGCTGGACGGGAGGATGGCCGCGGATCTCACCCGGAGGCTCGACAGCACGTTCAAGGACGTGGAGAACGCGGCCGGGCTGCTGTGGGACACCTCCTCGGTCATGTCGCGATTCGAGGGCACCGGGCGCATTTCGACCGAGGCATGCCTCGACCTCGGGATAGTGGGTCCCGCCGCGAGGGCATCCGGCGTGGACAGGGACGTGCGGAGGGATTTCCCGTCGGGCGTCTTCAGATTCGTCCAGATTCCGGTGTCCACCTGGGAGACGGGCGACGTCTTCGGCAGGGCGATAGTCAGATGGCTGGAGATTCGCAGGTCCGCGGAGTTCGTGCGCCGCGTAGCCGCATCCATGCCCGCGGGGGACCGCGTTGCGGCGTCCGCGCCCGCGCTGGCGCCTTCCGCAATCGCGGTGTCGCTTGTCGAGGGCTGGCGCGGGGAGATATGCCACGCCGCGGTCACTGATCGAGCGGGGAAATTCGCGGTCTACAAGGTCGTGGACCCTTCTTTCCACAACTGGTTCGGGCTTGCGATGGCGCTCCGAGGCCAGCAGATTTCCGATTTCCCGCTGTGCAACAAGAGTTTCAACCTGTCGTATTGCGGCCACGACCTGTGACGGGGCCGGAGGATTTTCCATGTTCGACGAGATAGCCGCGAGAATCAGGCAGGGGAAGCGCACAATCGCGTTTCCCCGGGGGGAGCCTGTGCTCCCGGAGCTTTTCCGCGGTCTTCCCGCGTTCGGCGCCGGGAAATGCGCCGCGGGCTGCCGCCGCTGCATGGACGCGTGCCCCTGCGGCGCCATCGAAGCCGGCGACGGGAAACCGGCCGTGGACATGGGGAAATGCCTGTTCTGCACGGACTGCGCTGCGGCTTGCGGGACCGGGGGAATCGGGTTCTCGAGGGAGCACAGGATCGCAGCGTCGAGGAGGGGGGATCTAATCTTCCGGGGCGGACCGCCGCCGGAGGTGTTAGCGCTCGGCGGGGACCGCGGGATTCTCAAACGGTCGTTCAAGCTCAGGCAGGTCAGCGCGGCGGGATGCAACGCCTGCGAGGCGGACGTGAACGTGCTCAACACCGTGGTGTTCGACCTCGGCAGGTTCGGCGTCCAGTTCGTCGCGTCTCCGCGGCATGCGGACGGCATCCTGGTCACGGGGCCGGTGAGCAGGAACATGCTCCTCGGGCTCAAGAAGACGTGGGAGGCCGTGCCTTCGCCGAAAGCGGTGATTGCAGTCGGCGCATGCGCGATTTCCGGCGGGATATTCGCGGGCGGCGAGGTGATGAACGGCGTGGACGGCGTTCTGCCGGTCGACTTGTACGTTCCGGGCTGCCCGCCGCATCCGATTACCATCCTCGACGGCATCCTGAGGCTTCTGGGGAGAGCGGGTTGAAATATTCTCCTTTCGTTTGCTTGACGCAAACCGATCCTTCGGCTATACTTCGTATATCTACTGGAGGAGCGGACATGGTCACAAAAATCCAGAAATGGGGCAACAGCAACGGGCTTCGTCTGGCCAAGGAAGTTCTCCAAAACGCCCGGATGTCCGTCGGAGACGAGGTTGACGTGACGGGCCGGGACGGACTAATCGTCATCGCTCCGGTGAGACGGGTCAGAGGCAAGCGCAGTCTGGCGCGCCTGGTCTCGCAGATTCCGAAGGGTTCAAGGGCCGGCGAAGTCGATTGGGGACGGCCGGCCGGCAGGGAGGCATGGTAGATGGAGGCGTACATTCCGCGGAAGGGGGATTTCCTTGCAGTCAATCTTGACCCGCAATCCGGTCACGAACAGAGGGGCAGACGGCCCGTTCTGGTAGTCAGCAACACGCTGTTCAACAAACATACCGGCCTTGCGATTGTCTGCCCTCTTACGAACACGGACCGGCGATATCCGTTTCATGTACGCGTTGCGGACTGCAAGGATCTCACAGGATTTGTCATGGTGGAACAGGTCAAATCAATCGATTTCCGAGCCCGCAAGGCGAAACATGTAGGGAAGGCCGCCGATGCCCTGCTTGACGAGGTCCTGTCGATTCTGGATGCATGCATCTATTGATTCGCCCGTAAAAAGCCTCAAATCCGGGCGAATCAGTCTTTATGACCCGGACATGCCGGAACCCGGGCTTGAAAACCTTTTTGGTCCCGGCTTATCCGGGTCATGAGTCTATGAATCCCGCCCCGAGAAGCACGTCGCCGTCGTAGAAGGCCGCCGCCTGGCCGGGGGCGACCGCCCTTTGCGGGGACGTGAAATCCACGCGGACCCGGCCCTGCCCGATCGTTGCGACGGTCGCAGCTGCTCCCGGATGCCGGTACCGGATTTTCACGTCGCAGGCGATTGGCCGGCCCGGTTCGGGTATTGAGACCCAGTTCACTCCCGATGCGAAGAGCGCTCCGCGGAACAGGGCCTCTTCGGGACCGACGGTGACGACGCCGCTGCCGGCGTCGATTGAAAGAACGTACAGCGGCGCTCCCCGGCCTCCGAGTCCCAGCCCGCGCCTCATTCCGACGGTGTATCCCTGGATTGGGCCGCCCTGCCCCACGTCTTTGCCGGCCGCATCCTTGAGCCTGCAAGGAGAGCCGCCCCACGAGGGCATCAGCTTGCGGAAGCACAGATCCTGGCTTTCGGCCCGGTCCTTGTTCGGTAGGTCGAGCCTCCCGAGAATCCTCCTGGCCTCGTCCTTGGTAATTTCCCCGACGGGGAAAAGGGCGTTCGAAAGGCTTTCCTGCGGCAGGAATCCGAGGAAGTAGGACTGGTCCTTGCGGCCGTCCCTTCCCTTGAGAATCCTGAACCTTCCGGAAACCTCGTCCACTCTCGCATGGTGCCCCGTGGCGAGCCTTCCCGCCCCGATTTGCAGCGCCCTGGCGAGCATGAACCCGAATCTCACGTCCCGGTTGCAGACGGAGCACGGATTCGGCGTGCGGCCCCTCAGGTATTCGGCGTGAGCGTACTCGACCACGCTCGAGCGGAAGAGGTCGGCTCCCTCCAGGACGTAGTGGGGGAATCCCATGGCAGCGGCAGCGGCCTTCGCGACCTCGATGTCCTCGGACCCGCAGCATGCCTGGATGGACTCGTCCGGGGCCGAGGGATCGCAGGGGAAGGTCCTGAGCGTGAGGCCGATGAGGGCGTGGCCGCGTTCAAGGAGCATGGCGGCCGCCGCGGTGCTGTCGATGCCGCCGCTCATGGCGACGGCCACGGTTCCAGAGCTCATGTATCCCCGCCTTTCCCGCGGAAATCCCGGATCGCAGGAGCGCCTCGGCAACCGGTCCGGGTCAGCGAAGCCCCCGCCCGGGTGGCTGCCCCCTCTTCTCCGCCTTTCTGGGCCTCAAGCCGCAGTCGGCAATCATTCCGAGGTCGTCCGCGAGCGCGCCGCCCGACGTCGTGAGGAAATCTCCGACCATCATCGCATCCGCTCCGGCCGCGAAAACCATGGCCTTGAGGGACCTCAAATGCCGCTCCCTGCCTGCGCAGACTCTGACTTCCTTCCGGGGCATCATGAGCCTCGCTACGGCTATGATTTTGAGGCAGTCCATCGGATGGAGGCCGGCGGCGGATTCAATCCTGGATCCTGCGACCGGAACGTAGAAGTTGAGCGGGACCGAGTCGGGATCGAGCTTTCTTACGGTTTCCAGGAATTCCACACGCTGGGCGGTTGTTTCTCCGAGCCCGAAAATGCCGCCGCAGCAGACCGATAGCCCTGCTTCGCGGGCGCGCTCTATCGTCCTGAACGATTCGTCGGGGGTGCGCGTGGAGCAAATCGCCGGGTAGAAGCTCGGGGCGGTCTCGATGTTGTGATGGTAGCGGCTAAGGCCAGCGTCCTTGAGCCGCCTGAGCACGGGGGACCCGACTATGCCCAGCGAGGCGTCGGGAAGAATCCGAAGGCGCGATGAGATTCCCTCCACGGCCCTGGCCACGGTCGCGACCTCGTCGTCCGACGAGAGGGATTTGCCGCTGGTCACGATGCCGAACCTTATGGCCCCGGAATCCTGGGCTTTTTCGGCGGCCTCGTAAATTGCGTCCTCGGAGACCAGCGGATATATTCGGACTCCGGTCCTGTTGGACGACGACTGGGCGCAGAACGCGCAGTCCATGGCGCAGGCTCCGCTCTTCGCATTGATGATGGAGCACAGGCCGACCTCGGAGCCGGAGAGCTCCTGCCTGAGCTTCCCCGCTCTTGCGAAGAGGTCGGATGTCCTTGCGGAGTCGAGGTCGAGGAGGCGGAGGGCCTCCTCGACGGGAATGCCCGCGGCTGCCGTCATTTCAGGGCCTCGTTCATTGATCCCATCCTGTAGCCGTCCAAATCCAGGGCGGCGAAGAGGAACCCGAGCTCCTTGAGCCTCGCCGCGACCCTGGTCCTGGTGCGGGCTTCCGCGAGCCGGGAGACCTGTGCAGGCTCGACCTCAATCCTGGCCACGTCGCCGTGGCTCCGGACCCTGGCCTGCCTGAAGCCGAGCGAGCGGAGGAAAGCCTCCGCCTCGTCCACCCTTTTCAGCTTGGCGGCGGTGATTTCCTCGCCGTAGGGGATTCTCGATGCGAGGCACGCGCCGGATGCGAGCGAGGCGGTCGTAAGCCCCGCGGCCTCCGAAGCCGTCCTGACATCCGCCTTGGTGAACCCCAGCTCGGCCAGCGGGCTTTTCACTCCGGCCTCGGCCATGGCTTTCGCGCCCGGCCGGTAGTCGACCCGGTCGTCCGCCGTGGACCCGTCGGCGGTCAGTGCAGCGCCCGACCTCGAGGCCTCGGCGAGCAGCGCGGCCGCCATCCCCTTCCTGCAGCGGTAGCACCGGTCCTTGGGATTCGAGGCGAAAAGGGGGTCGTCCAGGGATTTGATGGGTATCTCGGCCAGGCTTACGCCCAAATCCGCAGCGGTCCGCCTCGCCCTGTCCAGGTCGGCGGCGGGAAGGGTCTCGGAGACCGCGATGGCCGCAGTAACCCGCGAGGAGCCGAGGGCATCCGCCGCGGCGCTGAGAACCAGGGTGCTGTCGGTCCCGCCCGAAAACGCTACCAGCGCGGATTCCCGGCCGCGGAACCAGTCCCTGAGCGACGCGAGGAGGCGCACTCCTTCTTTCCTTCCGCGGCTTTGCACCCGCGCCTTCCGCGCGGGTTTCACTTCGGTTCCAGCATTCTTCTTACCGATTTCGACGCCCTTTCCAGCACTGAACCGTCAATCTCAATCGCGTGCTCCATCCGGTCAAGGGAATCCCTCAGGCTCTCGAGCGACGTGAGCTTCATGTTGGGGCAGACGGCCGCCTCGGACGCCGGCACGAAGGTCTTGCGGGGGTTCTCCTTCTCGAGCCGGTGGATGATGCCGATTTCCGTGCCGACTATGAGCGTCGACGCGCCGGATTGGGCCGCGAACCTGACCATGCCTCCGGTGCTGAGCACGAAGTCGGCGACGGCCGTGACGGCGGGGATGCATTCCGGGTGGACCATGACCGTCGCTCCGGGATGCTCGCGCCTCCTCCTCTCGATGTCCTCCGGGAGAATCCTGACGTGCGAGAGGCAGTATCCCGGCCACAATACGACCCGCTTTCCGGTCCTGGCCGCGACCCACGCGCCCAGGTTGCGGTCCGGGACGAATATCACCTCGGGTTCCTTGAAGGAGGCGACAATCCTCTCGGCGTTCGCGGACGTGCAGCACACGTCGCTTGCCGCCTTCACCTCGGCCGTGGAGTTGACGTAGCACACCACCGGGGCGTCAGGATGCTCGCTGCGGAGCCGCATGAGACCCGGGGCGTCAATCATGTCGGCCATCCAGCAGCCGGCGCGGGCTTCCGGGAGCAGGACGGTCTTCGAGGGGGAGAGGAGCTTGGCGGTCTCGGCCATGAACCGCACGCCGCAGAAGACGATGACGCCGGCGTCCGAAGCGGCTGCTTCCCTGCTGAGCTCGAGGGAATCGCCGACCAGGTCGGCCACGTCCTGGACCTCGCCCAGCTGGTAGTTGTGAGCGAGGATGATGGCGTTCCTCGCCCTCTTGAGCCTCTTTATGTCCGCCGTGAGATCTTCCCTACCCATTCTTCCTTGCACCCTTCGAAAGCGGCGACATCGCGCGGACCTTCTCCACCACCTCCGCGACCGTCTTTATGGTCTTTTCGACGTCCTCGCCGGTGTTCTCCCGGCCGAGGGAGAACCTGAGTGATCCGTGCGCCTGTTCCGCCGAGAGGCCCATCGACATCAGGACGTGGGAAGGCTTCAGGTCGCCGGAAGAGCACGCCGATCCGGTCGAGACGGCGATGCCCTTCAGATCCAGGTTCAGGAGGAGCGACTCGCCTTCCACGAAAGCGAAGCTCAGGTTCAGGGTGTTGGGGAGCCTTCGCGACGGATGCCCGTTGAGCTTCACGTCCTGCACGATTTTCAGGATTCCCTTCTGGAGCCTGTCCCTGAGGGCGGCGAGGCGGGCGGACTCCGCCTCGAGGTCGGCGGCCGCGATGGCGCACGCCTTGCCGAACCCGACGATGGCCGGGACGTTCTCGGTGCCCGCGCGCATGTTGCGCTCGTGGTGGCCTCCGGTGATGATGGGTTTTATCCTGGTCCCCCTCGAGACGAAGAGGGCGCCAATCCCTTTGGGCCCGTGTATCTTGTGCGAGGAGAAGCTGGCGAGCTGGACCCCGAGCTTGCCCGCGTCCAATGGTATCTTCCCGAGGGCCTGGACCGCGTCGGTGTGGAAGACGGCGCCTTTTCCTGAAAGCGCGGCGGCTATCTCCGCGATGGGCTGCACGGATCCGGTCTCGTTGTTGGCCGTCATTATCGTCACCAGGGCCGTCCCGCTCCCGGCCGCGGCCGCGACCTCCACGGGATCGACCAGGCCGTGGGAATCCACGCCCACGTACGTCACCTCGATACCCTGCTTCTCCAGGCCCTTCAGCGTATGGAGCACGGCGTGATGCTCGATTCTGCTGGTCACGACATGGCGCTTTCCCGGATTGGCTTCGAGCACTCCGCGAATCGCTAGGTTGTCCGCCTCGGTGCCGCCGGACGTGAATACGATTTCCTTGGGCTCGGCCCCGATTAAATCAGCGACCTGCTTCCTTGCGGCTTCGAGCGCCTTGGCGGCTTCCTGCCCGAAGGAATGGATGCTCGATGCGTTCCCGAACACCCCCTTCATGAAGGGCAGCATCGCTTCGAGCACCTCGGGACTGAGTGGGGTCGTGGCGTTGTTGTCCATGTAGATTCTTTTCATTTCCCGTCGTTTCCTACAAATCTGTTTTTTCAATCCTCCCGCGCCGCCGCAAAGGACGAGGTTCCGCCCAAAGCCAGGTCGGATAGCATGACGCCGTTGAGCTTTTCCATCACAGTCTTCTCGAGATCCCGCCACAGCGCGCGAGTCGTGCATCTGTCGACCATGCCGCATGCCTTCCCGTCGTGGATGCAGTCGATTAGAAGCGCGCCTTCGAGCACCCTTACGATCTCGCCCACGGTAATCTCTTTCGCCGGGCGCGCAAGGACGTATCCCCCCGCCGCGCCCCGGTATCCCTTGACCAGCCCGGCCTTCTTGAGCTCGGAGAACAGCCTCTCAAGGTATTTCGGAGTGAGGGCCTGGCGTGCGGCGATGGCCTTGAGCGAAACGGGGCCTTCGCCTGCCGAAGCAAGGTCGGCCATGGCCCTGAGCCCATACCTGGATCGCGTCGAAATTTTCACCTGCCCGACCTCGAACAGCCGCCCGGACGGATATCCTATTCCCGCAGTCCGGGTATGAATTATACTTCATCCGGGACGTCGGCAAAAGAACAACCTGCGCAGCCCAGCGATGAAGAGTCGGGCGCGGAGCCGGTCGGGCCGGCAACCGGCAAGGGAGT
>DYIT01000059.1:10432-27753 GCA_020723505.1 Candidatus Kuenenia stuttgartensis | reverse complement strand
TCAGAGAAAACTTAAGCGCCCGCCGCCCGAAGATTCCGGACTCTTCGCCCCTGGGACTCGGCTTGACTTGGTCCCCTGTCCTGCTAGAATCCATGCGATTTCAGGTGGATGGATGATTCAATCCTTCATAAATCCGGCCGTATCGGTCGGGGAGCGGATTCTGGCTGGATCCGAGAGCGCCGGCCATGCGCTGGTGCTCTTCGGACAGACCGTGTACTGGCTCAGGGCCATCTGGGTCAAGCGGAATGACATCGTCCATAAGATGGCCCAGTGCGGACTGGGTTCGCTCCCGGTCGTGGTTTTCGTGGCGCTTTTCACCGGAATGACCCTGGCTCTTCAGGCCGGGCACCAGCTCGCGAGGTTCAACCAGGAGGCGAACATAGGCGCGCTGGTCGCAGTCACGATGCTGCGCGAGATGGGGCCGGTGATGACCTGCGTGATTCTTTCAGCCCTCGTGGGATCGGCGTATGCGGCCGAACTGGGCACGATGTCGGTTTCCGAGGAAATCGACGCTTTGCGTGTGATGTCGATAAGCCCGGTGAAGTTCCTCGTGATGCCGAGGGTTTTCGCTCTGGCGGTCATGGCGCCAATTCTGACGATTATAGCGGACTGCGTGGGGATTTTCGGCGGCGCGTTCGTGGGCCGGGGCATACTCGGCATCGACTATCCGCAGTATTTCGACACGGTCAAATGGATTCTGAGCATAAACGACGCGGTGGCCGGGCTCGCGAAGTCGGTCGTGTTCGGAGTGACGCTGGGGACGGTCGGGTGCAGCTATGGCTTGAGAGCCATGCACGGTGCCGCCGGCGTCGGCGCGGCCACCATGAAGTCGGTGGTCGTCTCCTTCATGCTGATACTCCTGTTCAACTATTTCCTGACGTGGCTCTTTTATCCGGCCATCTGACCGCCGGAAGAGATAAGCAGTTGAACCGCCGGGGGGCGGGGGTAGAATAGCCATCCTCGTTTGCGGAGTCCTGTTTTCGGGGTATAGGGTTGAAGCTTTCCAACGAGGCAAAAGTCGGGTTCATGTTCCTGATTGGAATCGCCCTTTTCGCATGGCTGACCTTCATGGCCAAGGGCGGATGGAGGGGTGTTTTCCCGACCGGGCGCACCCTCAGGGTATCGTTCGAGACTGTCGAGGGGCTCAAGACGGCCGATAAGGTCTACTTCTCCGGCGTTCCGGTCGGCAAGGTCCTGAAAATCGACTTCGAGCAGCAGAAGATTCTTGTCACGCTCCTAATCGACGAACCCGACGTCATAATCTACAGGGGCACGGTCATCGAGGTGAAGGACGCGTCCACCCTGGGCGGCAAGAAGGTGGAAATCTCCCGCGGCAATCCCCTGAAGGGCCCGATTGACTGGAGCCTTCCGATGGAGGGGCTCGCCCAGAGATCCGTGACCGATGCGCTTGTCCGGGCCACCGATCAGTTCAACCAGCTTATACAGTCCAACTCCGAGGAAATCCGGAAGATCACGACCGGGCTCGCGGAGACGACCAGGATACTGAACAAGGTCGCGGTGGGCATCGAACAGGGGCAAGGCACCATAGGCCTTCTTCTCAGGGACGAGCGCCTGTACGAGAACATAAACAGGTCCACCTCCAGGCTCGCCGACATCTTCGGCGCCCTTTCGCAGGGCGAGGGGACCATCGGAAAGCTGTTCTCCGACAAATCCATCTACGACAGGGTCGACTATATAACCAAGTACATCGTGGCAGGCAGGGGCACGCTCGGAAGGCTGATTTTCGACGACAGGTTCTTCGACCGTTTCGAGGGCGCCGTCGAGAACACGGATTCCATCCTCCGCAAGGTGAACGAAGGCCAGGGGTCGCTCGGGCTGCTCGTCAACGACGAGGGCCTGTACCGCAACCTCGAGAGGATAACCAGGAAGCTGGCTAGCGGGGAAGGAACTCTGGGGAGGCTGATTGCAGACGACACGCTGTACGAGGGATTCGAGAGGATTACGGAGAACATCGAGGGAATCACAAAGAATCTCGGGAACCTGACCGCGAAAATAGACAAGGGCCGCGGGAGCCTGAGCAGGCTCATATCCGAGGACACGCTGTACAAGAAGGCTGAGGAGGCCGTTGACAGCGCGAGGGACATCCTTTCAACGTTCAAGAAGTTCAAGACCTACGTCGGGCTCGGCGCCAAGTTCCATTCGGAACAGGACATGATGGTGTACAGGATATACCTGCGCGTAGAGCCCGACGACGACAAGTTCTTCATGGTGGGGGCATCATGGCTGTCGCTCGACAAAAACGGGGAAGTGGACTACGACGGGAGGAACGACGGGGACCGCGACGACGACACGTTCTTCTTCATGGAAGCGCTGGCCGGGTACAAGTTCTTCGACAACTTCCTCACGCTCAAGCTCGGAATCATCGAGGGCCGTTTCGGCGGCGGGATAGACCTGGACTTCAACATGCCGTTCCTTTACGACACCTCGCTCAGGTTCTCCTTCGAGGCCAGGATGGCGTTCGCCGACAAGGACTTCGACGGAGCGAAAATCAACGAGAACATCGAGCCTTTCCTGTTCAGGTTCGAAGTGAGCATGTTCCTCTTCAGGCATATAAGGCTCTTCTTCGGCGGGAACAACCTGGAAGGGCTCTTCGACAACATAGCATGGAGCGCCGGGCTTTCTTTCGAGTACAACGAGGAGGACGTCAGAAACCTGCTCGGACTCTTCGGGCTTGCGAAATAGTAACGCCAATTCGAGGAGGAAGAATGGACAGCTCGACACCGAAAAAGGCCGGACATCCGTTCAAGACCGGCAGGAAAATCAAAAGAATCGCAATCTGCACGGGCGGCGGCGACGCACCCGGTCTCAACGCGGTAATCAGGGCGGCGACAAAGACGGCCCTGTATTTCGGCTGGGAAGTCATCGGGCTGTACCAGGGCTTCGACGGCCTCATATTCCCGAAGATGTCGCAGAAGCTGGAGCCCAGGGACATCCGCGGGATTCTCAACAAGGGCGGCACGATTCTGGGCACGACCAACAGGGGCAACCCGTTCGAGTACCCCGTGAAGAGGGGCGGCAAGACCGAGATAAAGGACATTTCCAGGACCGTGGTGCGGAATTTCAGGAAGATGGGGCTCGACGCTCTCATAGTCATAGGCGGCGACGGTACGCTGAGAATCGCAGAGAAGCTCGGAGAGATGGGAATCCCAATGGTCGGGGTGCCGAAGACCATAGACAATGACCTGAACGGCACGGACGTCACGTTCGGATACGACACGGCGGTCTCGACCGCCACCGAGGCCCTGGACAAGCTGCATTCCACCGCCGCGTCGCACAGGCGCTGCATGGTCGTGGAGGTCATGGGCAGGTACGCAGGCTGGATTGCCCTGAATTCCGGCGTTTCCGGCGGTGCGGACGTGATATTAATCCCCGAGATTCCTTTTACGGTGGAGGAGGTCTGCAAGAAGGTCCGGGAAAGGGACAGAATTAAAAGGTACTTCACAATAATCGTGGCCGCTGAAGGCGCGAAGCCGGCGGGCGGCGGAATGATTACCAAGGGCGGCGCCTCCGGGGGAAGGCAGGAGGTGCTGCTCGGCGGCATCGCCGAGTGGCTCGCAAAGGAAATCCAGCGGACCTGCGGAAAGGAATCGAGGTCGCTCACGCTCGGGCATCTCCAGAGGGGTGGACATCCGACGACGTTCGACCGGCTTCTCGCGACGAGGCTGGGCGCAGCGGCCGCAAGACTGGTGTATCTCGGGCACTTCGGCAGGATGGTCGGGCTGAAGACGCCGCGGATAGCCTCGACGCCGATTAACGAAGCCGTTCAGTGCATGAAGGCGGTCCCGGTCGACCACGACACAATCATCTCCGCAAGGTCGATGGGAATCAGCTTCGGCGATGGAGTGAAGGCGCCGCATCCGCAATTCTGATTTCCAAGTACTGGGGGACGTAGGTACCATGTGAACATCCGGCAAGTTCACTTGGTACCTACGTCCCCCATTATGGTGCGCCTCCCCTATCGCGCCGGGACGATTTCGATAATCGCTACCTCAGGCCTTGCGCAGAAGCGGACTCTCGGCGCGTGTCCTCCCTCCATGCCCACGCCCCGGCTAACGAAAAGGTGCATCCCGTTTTCCCTGTACAAACCATACTCGTATCGCTTCCCGAATCGCGAGAGCGTGACGAGAGCGCCATAGAACGGAAGCGCAACCTGGCCGCCGTGCGTATGCCCCGCACAGCACAGGTCAGCCCCTCCGCGCGCCGCGAGTCCGGGGAACAGGTCCGGCAGGTGGTGAATGCATATCACATACGATTCTGGAGGCAATTCGTTTTCGAGCCTGAAGGCGCCCTCGTCCTTGCCGAAATTCACACCGGCAACAACCACTTTCGTGCCGTCGATCTCGAATGAAATAGAATTACCGCCCAGTTCCACGGCGCCTGTCCCCTCGAACAACCCGGGCAGGCCGGTGTCGAAGTTGCCTCTCACCGCGCAGGTCGGGGCTATAGCGGCTATCCGCTTCAGGCATTCCTTTAAGACCGGCACGCCCTCTTCGGAATTGGCGGCGTCTCCGGTGAACACGATTAAATCAGGCTCGAGTCTTGCGATTGCACGAGGCAGCTGGTCTTCGAGGCGCACCGTCGGGTCGCAGTGCAGATCGGTTATATGGACGAGGCGAATCGGACGTCCTTTGATTTTGGGGCTTTCTATCGTCACTTTGGTGATGGAAAGCCAACGGGGTTCGATGAGCCTGGAATAGGAGATGCAGAGAATGCCCAGGACTGCGAGTGTGTAGATGACCCTTCGAAACAATTTGAATCGTCTTCCCGGATTGGATTTGATGCCCTTGCATCGTTGCCATGCTGATTGTGCAAGCATGCGCAATGCGAGGAAATAGACCGCAACTACGACGGCAACGAGCAGCAGGACGCGGATTTTTTCGGCGGCAAGCATCAGGTCGTCCATGCCGGGTCGCGTGGCGCCTGGGAGGTGCCGGCTCCCGTCGGACAGATCCTCTCATTCCGGAATTCCCGGGTCTGAAGACAGCACCCCTTTGAACGAGTTCAGGGGAGATCCCTCATTCCCCGTCATCTCCGCCCTTGTCCTTCTCGAGCCATTCCTTCGGGATTTCCATCTTCCTCTGGAATTCGAGCCATTCCTGCTCGAGTTTGGCCACGTCTATCTTCTCGAAGAGCTTGTCCATGGCCCTCTGGCCGTCTCCCACTTTCTTGAGCATAGGAAGCATCTGAAGGAGGATGTTCTGATACTCCTTCTTTTCGGACTTGAGCATGAAGTAGCAGAGCGACCAACCCTGGGCGTAGCACACTCCGGGATTGGAATAGTAGGCCGTCCGGTCGTAGCGCAGGAACTGAGCCAGGGGCACGTGCTTGCCCGCGTTGACGAGCTTTGATATGACCGGCGCCCTCCAGCTGTGAAGGCCGACTTCGAACTTCCCATCCTTGTCGAACTTGCCGCCGAAGAAGTACTCGGCCATACCTTCGTTGAACCACATGGGCGCGCCTATACGCCTGTTCTTGCCGACGTAGAGCTGAAGGAACTGGTGCCACCCCTCGTGGTACATCACGCGGAACACTTCCTCCTCCGCCATGTCTTTCCCGATTTTAATGACCTGGTCCCCGTCGACCTTTATTTCTGTTATGTCGGCCGTCTTGTAGCCGCACAGTTCGGCCTGGCCCGGGCTGAAATACGCTACGACTCCGTCGGGAGTCCCGCTGTACTTGTGGAATCCGGCCTCTTTGGAGAATATCTTGATTACGAAGCTGTCGCTCTGCCCGGTGGGGAAAAGCTTCCGGTACAGCTTCTGGATGGTCTCCATGTTCTTGCTGACCTTCTGCGCGAACTCGTCCTCCGTGTTGTACTCGATGATGTAGAACGAGTTCTTTATCTGCTTCCAGTCGCTCAGGAACACGTCCTTCCCGAATTTCGCCCTCATCCCGCCGAGCTGATCCTTGGGAATGATTGACATTGTGGCAACGGATTTGTGCATCAGGTTTATGATGTCGAGGGATGTGTTCTCGAGCCAGCTCTCGACGATTCCAATCGCCCTCTTGGGTTCCACCAGGACCGTGCACCGGAGCACGGCTCCCTTCCCGTATTCCCCGGTGAAGGCCAAAGCAGGCGCGGCTCCGATTTTCTCCTGCTTGATCTCGCCCGAGGTGGACCCGTTGTACCAGTCGGATACCGCGCTTTTCAGTATGCTCGCCGCGTCCTTCAAGTCTCCCTTTGCCCCGCCGATGAAGAACACCCTGATGTGGATGTTCTCGCTCGTCGACTGGTCGCGGTATTCGCATACCTTGACATGCCGCGCCTCGCTGCCCCCGGCGGTCACGTCCCCTTCGCCCAGGAACTTCGCCTCCGGGGGCACTCCCGACCATCCGTCGGGCGGTTTGAACGTGTATCCGACCTGGAGATCAAGGTGAGGTTTCTTCGATAGTTCGAGCCCCGATGCGGTGTTGCATGCAAGCGCCACCGAAACAGCGACCGCAAACAGGATTGCAGACTTGACCGTCATCGTGCAACCTCCCAAACAACTGGATAGCCATCTGTAATGGGAATTGAGACGTAATTCATTGGAAAAAGTTCCATAAAAATGCGGAAATCCCGTGATTTCAGACGGAAACGGCGATGAAAATAGCCCTGATAGCCCCGTGCAAGGAAGGTCAGCGATGGAAAAGGCGCAGAAGCAGGTTCGTCTGGCCCCCATCAGGGCTGCTGATTCTGGGCTCGCTTGCAGGCGACAGCCACGCATGCCGCCTGTTCGACGAGGGTGTGGAGGATTTCAATCCTGCGTCGGTCGAGGCGGACCTGGCGGCCATTTCCATCCTTACTGCAAATGCGCCAAGGGGTTATGAAATCGCCGACCGCCTCAGGGCCAGGGGCATTCCAGTCATAATCGGCGGAATACATGCTTCAGCCCTTCCTGAGGAAGCGGGGAAGCATGCCGACTCGGTCTTTATCGGCGAGGCGGAATGCGGATTCAGGGATGTACTTGAAGATATGTCGGGCGGCAGGGGATTGAAGCCATTGTACAACCCCGGACGATTCTGCGACCCGGCGGATATTCCTATCCCTCGCAGAGACCTGTTGAAGCCCAAGGCGTACGGAATCCCGTCAACCATCATGGCGACCAGAGGGTGTCCGTACAACTGTTCGTTCTGTTCGACGACCAAGTTCATGGGCAACCGCTACAGGCAGCGGCCGGTCGGGCATGTCGTGGAAGAGCTCAAATCCATCGGGAACAGGTGGTTCATTTTTCTGGACGACAACCTGCTTGCGGCAAAGGGATACGCCCATGATCTCATGTCGGCGATTGCGCCGCTCGGCAAAAGATGGGTCGCTCAGACTTCCATGAACGCCGCGAGGGACACCGACCTTCTCAAACTCGCCTCCAAAGCCGGATGCATGGGCATGCTGATTGGATTCGAGTCGCTTTCCGAGGAGAATCTCGGAGATGTGCGCAAGGGGGTGAACACGGCATCGAAGTTCGCGGACGCGGTCAGGGCTTTCCACGAGGCGGGCATCTTCGTGCAGGGATCCTTCATTTTCGGATTCGACGGGGATCCCCCGGACATTTTCAGCAGGACTCTCGAATTCGTCAACAGCGCGCCCCTGGAAGGCGCGAACTACTCGGTTCTCACGCCGCTCCCGGGCACCGACCTGTTCAAGCGGCTTGAGAGCGAGGGCAGGATAAAGGAGAAGGACTGGTCGAAGTTCGACAAGCTCAACGTGTGTTTCAAGCCGAAGAACATATCGCCCGGGGATTTGATGGATTCGGTCAAACTCATGTATCGCAGGACCTATTCGCTTTCATCGATTATCCGCAGGTTACCGTGGTTCAGGCGGCAGACGCCGATGGCTCTGCTGTTCAATCTTGGGTACAGGCGGGCGGTCCGGAAGGGCTGGGATTGACCGGGCTTATGTCCGACGGGGTGGAGACCTGAAGCCTGCAATGCGTCCCTCATGCGTCGAAGTCATGGCGGCTTGTTCCCGGAAGCTTGCTTGCGAGGTTTACACATGCGTTCCATCCCTGTAGAGTATGCTGCGTATTGAGGCTTCAGCCATGCCGTGTTTGCGGATATTCCCCCTGGTTGTTCTTGCGGCCGCATGTTCATCCTGCGAAACCCTGACTCCGCTGCCGGATTTCGGGTATCCGCCGCCCGAAAAGATCGTGGAAGTCTACCGGGCATGGGAGTCATCCGTCTCTTCCCTCGAAGGCGAGGCGAGGGTGCGGATCGACTCTCCTGCGCGCGAGGGAAGCCTCAAGGCGACAATCCTCGTGTCCAAGCCCCACAGGTTCCGCATGGTGGCATATCCCCCCGTGGGAGGAACTGTCTTCGAAATCTCGATTGTCCGGGATCTCATGCGGTTCCACGTGCCTTCGGAGGAGAAGATCTACGAGCGCAGCCTCGGGGCTGCCGGCGGGGAAGGCAAAGGCGATGTCAACGAGATATTCTCGCAGGCGGGTCTCGCGTCAATCATTCTCGGACGGTCCGGGACGGACGGGAATCACGGCATGAAGATGATTGACCGGGACGACAGGATCGTGAAGTTCGGCCTGTTCGACGAGAACGGCTTGAAGACCGAGGAGGTGCACCTGCAGGAATGCACGCTTTTCAAGCTCAGGCACCTCACGTTCGGCAAGGGGGGATTGGTGATGCTCGACGTGGCGTACGGAGGATATGAGAAGCGCGGGGACGCGGGAATCTGGTGGCCCTCCTCGATAGTAATCGAATGCCCCACGAGGAAGTTCAAGCTTGCCATGGACTTCAACGAGATTGAGCTCAACGGGGAAATCCCGCCGGAAGCTTTCGAAATAGAGGTTTCCGAGAGCACCAAGGTAATCAGGGAGTAGGCGCCGGGCCTTCATTTCCGACCCGGCCGAATGGCGGAATCATGGACACTCTTTCCGGCGGAGAATCGGTTCAGTCGCGCATGGTGCTGACCGTGACCGAACTCACGATGCGCATCAAGGACGTCCTCGAAGGCGGCGTAGGAAGCGTCTGGGTCACCGGTGAAATCTCGAACCTCAGGAGGCCTTTGTCCGGCCACGTCTATCTGACGCTCAAGGACGGCGGGTCTGCCATACCCGCGGTCATGTTCAGCAGGGTCGCCCGCGGATTGAGGTTCGAGCCGGCGGACGGGCAGGAGGTGACTGTTTTTGGAACGGTGAGCGTGTACGTTCCAAGGGGCGCGTACCAGATAATAATCGAGCAGCTTGAACCCAAGGGGATTGGCGCGCTGCAAATCGCTTTCGAGCAGCTCAAGAGAAAGCTCGAGGCCGAGGGACTGTTCGACGCGTCCAGGAAGAGGCCGCTTCCGTTCCTTCCGCGGCGGATTGGCGTCGTCACCTCCCCCACCGGGGCGGCGATATCCGATATCATAAGCGTCATATTGAGGAGATTTCCGAAGCCCCGCATATCCCTCATGCCGGTACGGGTCCAGGGCGCGGAAGCGGCGGCTGAAATCGCCGGGGCTATCCGGAAATTCAACGAGAAGTTCGACGACGTCGACGTGCTTATAGTCGGGCGCGGCGGCGGCAGTCTCGAGGATTTGTGGCCCTTCAACGAGGAGACGGTCGCCAGGGCGATAGCCGCGTCGCGCATTCCGGTAATCTCGGCAGTCGGGCATGAAATCGATTTCACGATTGCCGATTTCGCGGCTGATCGCAGGGCGCTCACGCCGTCGGAAGCCGGGGAAATCGTCCTTCCGAAGCTCGACGACCTTCTCGACCGGCTAGGGGGGTTTTGGGAGAGGCTTGCAAAAGCGCTGAGGATGCGGGTGTCGGAGACGCGGAAACGGGTCGAGTTCCTGTTCGATCGCCTCAGCCCTTCGATAGCCGGAAGAGAAATCGCCGAGCGAATCCAGCTCGTTGATGATTTGTCGGAAAGGCTCTCCTCCGCCGCAGGCAAAGCGGTTTCGGAAAGGCGCAGGAGAATCGAGTCGCTGTGCCAGGTTCTCGGGAGCTTGAGCCCCTCCAACGTTCTCGGCCGCGGCTACTCGTTCACCACTCGCGAATCCGGGGGGCCTGCCCTGAGAGACGCCCGTGAGGCCGTCCCAGGCATGAGGATCAGGACGCACCTCGAGAAGGGGACGGTTGTTTCGAAGGTGGAGGAGGCCGGCGAATCGGGGCCGCCTTGACAAAAGGGGGCGCGGGGATAGTATTTGACTGGGATGGCCGCAAGGCCGCAAAGGCAGGAATCCGACCTCCCGCTAATCTTGAACAGGCTTGGACGCCGGACATGGCGAAGAAGAAGAAAGAGAACGAAGGGGAGACGTTCGAACAGCTCGTGGAGAAGGTCGAGAAATATGTCCGCGAGCTGGAAACAGGAGAACTCGGCATAGAAGAAGCGATGACCCGCTACGAGGACGGAATCGGCGCAATCAGGGAATGCAGGAGAATCCTCGACGAGGCTGAGAAACGCATTGAAATCCTGATTGCCAGGGAGGACGGGAGCTACGAGGCCAGGCCCTTCGATCCTTCCCAGAGTCCATCCGGTGAAAACGGACCGGCTCCGCGCAAGGCCCGCGGAAGAGCGGCGTCAGAAGAAACCGGGGAGCTGCCGTTTTGAAGAGGACCTCCCGAATCACGATTGAATCCTTCCTGGCGGAGACAGGGCCGAAAATCGACGCCGCCCTTGACAGGATGCTTCCGAAGCCGGAAGGCCGCCATGCTCGTCTGGCCCTGGCGATGAGGCATACGGCAATGTCCGGCGGCAAGCGCTTCAGGCCAGCCCTGTGCATTCTCGCGTGCGATGCGGTCGGAGGCGAGATGTCGGAGGCGGTCGACTGCGGCGCGGCGCTCGAGATGGTGCATTCGTATTCGCTCATACACGACGACCTCCCGGCGATGGACGACGCCGACTTGCGGAGGGGACTCCCCTCTTCGCACGTCAAGTTCGGCGAGGCGCATGCGATCCTTGCCGGTGATGCACTCCTGACCCTGGCATTTGAAGCCCTTTGCTCTTCGTATCCGGAAACGTGCGACAAGCTCTGCCTAGAGCTCGCGAAGGGATCGGGATGGTCTGGCATGATAGCGGGCCAGGCGGCGGACATCGAAGCCGAGGGTGCAGAGCCCGACGGCGAAACGGTCTCGTTCATCCACGCGGGGAAAACAGGCGCGCTGATTACGGCCGCGCTGCGGATGGGAGCCGCAATAGGCGGCGCGGACCCCGAATCGCTCGATGCGCTGACCTCCTACGGCAGGGATGTCGGGCTCGCGTTCCAGATTATCGACGATGTCCTGGACGAAACTTCCTCGGACGCCCGGACCGGAAAGCCTGCCGGAATCGACAAGGACGCAGGCAAGGCCACGTATCCCGCCGTGTACGGGGTGGAGAGGTCCGTTTCCATGGCAAATGAGCTCACGGTGAGGGCGGTACGCGCGGTTTCTGCGCTCCCGAGGCCGGATCTGCTGGCCGACCTCGCCGGATTCATAGTCAGGCGGTTCTCTCGATGAAGGCCCTGATAGTCGGAGACGGCAAGAAGAAGGAGATTAGGAAAGCCGCGGTCGAGTCGGAGTCCTGGCTCGCCGGCATGGTGGATTCCCTGGAGTGCGACCTCGACGGCAAATTGGACCTCGGCGCTATAAATGCCGATTTCGCGCTGGTCTTCGGCGGTGACGGATTCATCCTCTCCGTCGCGAGGAGGCTCGGGGACAACCGGATTCCGGTCCTCGGAGTGAACTTCGGCAAAATCGGTTTCATCGCCGAGTTCTCGTACGACGAAACCCGCAAGGCGGTGAAGGAGTTCATCGATGGACGCTTCAGCCTTTCCGAGAGGCTGATGCTCGACGTCACCGTCAGGAACAAGGGGAGGGTGGCGAAACACAGGGCGCTGAACGACATCGTTCTCCACCGGGGCTCTGATCCCAGGATGATCCTGGTCAACATCTCCATCGACGGCCACGAGGTCATCTCCTACACGGGCGACGGCCTCATAGTTTCGACTCCCACGGGCTCGACGGCCCACTGCGCGGCGGCGGGCGGTGCCATTCTCATGCCCGAGACCGAGGCGATTGAGCTCTCATGGATATGCCCGCAGTCCATGACCACGCGCCCGCTCGTCATCCCGTCCAAATCCTGCATCGAGCTCGGGCTGGCATCCCGATCCGCCGGATGGACGCTCGCCATAGACGGCCAGATTACGATGAATCTCGAGGAAAACGCCTGCATAAAAATCTGCGGTGCGCCGGGGAATTTCCGCATGGTTAGGAGCATGGACAGGACGTATTTCGACATACTCAGGCAGAAGCTCAATTTCGGCGGTCTTCCGGGCTACAAGGAACGGTTCCATAGGACGGACTTCGGCAGGGAGGCGGAATGATATTCCCGACCCGAGCGAGCATGAACGCGGCCGCCCTGGCGCTTGTCGCAGCCGCCGTATCCTCCGCAGGATGCGGGACATCCCACAGGGGCGAGACCGACAGGGCTGAAGCCCTGCTTGCAGAGCTCAAACCGGAGACCGCAAGGATTGCCGCCGAAGCCGAATTTCTTCTGAGGGGCGGCGTTCTGAAGGTCCAGGAGGCGGATGTCATTGGCAGGGCGATGTTCATGCTCGCCCTGGCCCATCACGACAGGCTCGGCAGGATGGACGCGACCGCGCTGGCTGACAGCCAGGCGGGCCGGAGGACCTGGGAAAAGCTCCTGCTCGCGTTCGAGAACGCGGTAAAGAACATGGACCTGTTCCTGGCGAGCCTGGCTTTGAAATGGCAGGAAGGCACGAGAGGCGAGGCGTGGTTCGGAATCCTGGCCGCTGAACTCGCCGAAGCGTACGATAAACTCGACCAAGACTGCGGAGTCTATTCGGAGAAATCCAGGAACGCCCAGGCCGGGGCTGCGGAATCGCGGCCCGTCTTCAGAAGCGTCATCGGCGGAAGCGGCGACGGGAGGTGAATTCAGAGAGATGAAGAATCCAACAGGATCATTAGCCGGCATTTCGAAATCCGCTCTATTCGCATTCGCCGTTTCATCATGCCTGTGCGGATGCATCGTGACCGAGGAGGCGCTTCAGAAGAAGCTGGAGAGTCTCGAAGCGCAGATGCGCGCGCGGGGCAAGAACGACATGGAGGCGCTCGTGGCAAGGGTTGACTCCCTCGAAAAGGCGCTTTCCGGAATCGACAAGACCGTAACGGCTCTCGAAGTGACTGCAAAGACCCTGAAGACCGACATTCTTGCCGCTCAGGGCAACATATCGAGGGTTTTCGAGGCTGCCGAAGAGGTCACGAAAGTGCTGGAAAAAGCCGAGGCGGCGTTGGCTGAGGCGAGAAAGCTCAAGGATGATTCGGCCGGCTCCGTTGCCAAGATGGCCGCACAGGTCGAGGAAGCGGTCAGGAAATACCGTGAAATCCTAATGGAAGAGAAACGGCTGCTCGCGGAACGGATTCGCTTCATCAACGCATCCCTGCGCCAGCTCGGCGGCGACGGAGAGAAGGAAGACGGGGAAAAGGAATGATGTCGCGTGCGCGTTCTCGGGTTTCCCGCTGCGTTTCAGGGCTTCGGCATCTTGCGAGCCTCAGTCAACCTCCACGCTGCGCACAATCCTGTCGATGACGGGAGAGAAGACGCGGAGATTCCTTTCCCTGAGGTTGAAATCCATCCTCAGAAGAGACGTGCCTGCCAGGACGAACACGGTGAGCTGAACTTCCTCGGAACCTCGGTTGTCGAATCTGCCTATGAATCTAATCTGCCGCGGGTCGTCCGTCTCCATCTGCCGGACATTGTCCGCGCCGAATCTGCGCTCAACCGCGTCGCGAATTGCCGATTCGTACTGCGCTATCGTCCCTTCAAGCGCGCTTCCGGTCTTCCATGGCTTGCTGAAGGCAAACGGCAGGACGCAGTAGTAGACGTCCGGACCTGTCTGCGGTTTCGTCTTCCAGTGCGCCGGGATTTCCGCTGAAACGCGGTCCCCGAAGCGGGTCCTGACGAAATCAATCGAGTCCGGAATCACCCCGCCTCCCGCGAGGTTTTCCGAAGCCTTGTACACGCACCATGCCATCGCACCCGAGGCGGCGAGGAGGAGCGCGGCCAGCGCCAGGCCCCCTGCCCTCGGGAAACCGCCTTTTCTTTCCGACGTCGGAGCCAGGAATACGGATACGAGGCCGCCGCAGAGAAGTCCTCCGATGTGCGCCGCGTTGTCGATATAGGTCTCCGCAAGACCGAAAGCCACGTCCGCGGCGATTATGAAGGCGAAGACCGCCAGATACCTGTTGCGGAACGACGGGGATATCTTGGATCCATGCACAAGCGTGAAGGCAAGACCCATTCCGAGCAGCCCGAAAACAGCCCCCGACGCCCCGGCCGACAGCTGCGGGGAAGTGATGTAGAAGCTCGCGACGCTGCCTGCAAAACCGGCGGCAAGGTAGACGAGCAGCGTCCTGGCAGAGCCGTAGAGGCCCTCGCAGAACCTCCCCAGCACGTACAGGGCAGCCATGTTCATCACGAGGTGCAGAAGACCGAAATGGATGAAGGTGGACGACCCCCACCGCCATGCCTGCCCGGAACGGACGAGAAAATCGACGTTTGCGCCGAACGCGGCGAGGCCGACCGGATCCTCGGTCTCGCCGCGCTTCATGAGCGCCGCCATCACGAGAACATTGGCAAGGACCAGCGCGATCGTCGCGTACGCCCTGGAAACCGGAATCATGGCGAACGGCCTGATTCGGTCTGCGTGGCCGGCGGCGAACCTCGGAGGCCATGGTATCTTCGAGAGCGCCCATTCCGCGCCCGGTGCCGGGGTGGCCGCGTCGGTTGCCGGATTCGGATTCGATACCTTCCGGTTTTCCGAGGCCAGGAGTTCCGCAGCGCGCACAACCGCTACCTTATCCCCCTCTCCCGAAGCGCAAAGGTAGATTACGTACCCCTCGGCCAGGGCGCGCAGAGGAACCGCCGAGGGGTGCAAGTCAGCCATTGCGGAAAGGAGAAGCGCGGCATCGTCCAGTTTCCCCGCAACGCAATAGATTTCCAGTGCTTGGAGCGCGGCGTCAGGGCCGGCTTTCGCGAAATCCGCGGGAGATCCGGCGCTTTCGAGATAGGGCAGCGCCTCGATTCTCAGGTTTCTGCGGAAAGAGAGTTCGATAAACGCCGCGTCGACCATCCTTTCAAGCCCGGTAGCGGCACGCGAAAGGCGCAGGTCCGAGAAATGCCGCAACGCCGCCTGGAATCCCGAGGTGTTTTCGATTTCCAGGCCTTCGATTATCCTCGCAGTCGCAAGCGCACCACGGGAGCCTGTCAGGCCGAAGCGCACCAGCGCAAGGGCGCGGGCTGCGGGGAATTGCCCTCGCGAGGCGAACCTCGCGGAGAGGGATCCCGCAATGGCGGGAAAGAAGAGGGCGGCCGCGAAGGCGGCGAGATCGGCGGCGACGGGCAGCGGGGAAAAGGATCCGTCGAAGTACAGGACGAGCGAAACGACCGCGGTAGACGCAAAAGCGGCAATCTGGACCCAAGGACGGGTCCTGAACCGGTACGCCAGAAAAGCGCAGGCGAACAGGGACGCCGAACCGATTGAGAACAGCACCATCCTGAGCAACATTTCACGCTGCATGGGGGCATTCTATTTGAAAGGCGCTCCAGTGCGGAATAGAATTGCCGCTACGTCCGCCTGGAGAGCCCTGGCCGGGCTTCGCGAGGCCCGGGAGCGGATGCGAGTTTCAATCCGCGGCCCTGTGACAACCCACGGGCCGCCCACTGGAGGTTCAAGCAATGGCTGAAAAGCTCCTCTTCACGGATGCGCGGGTCAGGAAATGGACGCATGCTGCGTCGCTTCCGGGAAAGCTCGAGAATCTCCTGGATAAATGCAAGCTTGAAAGGGTGGTGGTCAAGGGAGAGCCCTGCGCAATCAAGATGCATTTCGGGTCTCAAGGGGCGTTCCGGACGGTGAGGCCGGCATTCGTGCGGCGAGTGGTGGACGCGGCGAGGAAGGCGGGCGCGAAGCCGTTCGTGACGGACACCGTCAGGATTAAGGGCATAGACTACCTCGACGTCGCGGCCAGCAACGGGATTTGCGAGCAGTCCGTGGGAGCGCCCGTGGTTCTGGCCGACGGGCTTTTCGGGAAGGACTACGTCAAGGTCGACTGCGGCGGGTACATGCCTTTCGCGCCCGTGGCCTCATGCATCAACGACTCCCCATCGATGATTGTGCTCACGCATTGCAAGGGGCACGTGCAGGCCGGGTATGCCGGGGCAATCAAGAACCTGGCAATGGGCGGCGTCTCCGCCCAGAACAGGGAGGAGGGCGATATGCGTAAGAGGGTCGGCAGGCCCGGCATGCACCTCCTTCACCACGGCGACGTCGAGCTCAATCCGGAGTTGTGCGAGCTCTGCGGACAGTGCGTCGACGCGTGTCCAATGGACGCGGTCTCGATAAAGGACGAGAAAATCTCGCTCGACCGGAGGAAGTGCTGGTCCTGCTGCAGATGCGTCCGCGTATGCCGCACGGGCGCTCTTAAGGGCCCGGACATAGGCCCGGCGTTCCAGGACGCGCTCGCCCACGTTGCAAAGGCAGTCCTCTCCACCTTCGAAAAGGGCAGGGTCTTCTACTTGAACTTCATGATGGACGTCCAGCCCGAATGCGACTGCATGCCGGGCGCGGACGTGCCTGTCCTGGCCGACGCCGGAATCCTCGCAGGCGCGGATCCCTGCGCAATCGACAACGCAACCTGCGACTTGCTCGCAAGGAGCCATCCCATCCCCGGGGCGGCGCTCCACGAGAAGGGCTGCAGGGAGCCGGGCGGCGAGCCTTTCGAGATACTCCACGGCAAGTCCGGCAGGGACCACATCAAGAAGCTCGCGGAAATCGGCGGATTCTCCGTGGATTACGAAATCGAAGCGCTAGAGTAGCACGGGGGGCAGCAGGACAACTAGGTCCGATATGACCTATGGCTGCGAGCGGACCCGCGGACCTACTTGCCGGTCTCGAAGATCTTCATGAGCATGCAGATTTCCGGACCCGTTCCTGGGGGGGGTTCCCGGGCTGATCCGGATTCTCCCTGGTTTCCCGCCTGTTTTCCGTCGGCGCCCGGCTCTTTTCCCGCGGTTGCCGGAGTAGCAAGCCTGTGCGGCACGGGTCCGAGGAGTATCCCGCCCCCGTTCTCGGTGACGGTCGTGCCCGCGGTCCTGAAGAACCTGATTGATGGCAGGTCGATTGATCCCATCCTGGACGTGCCGGTATCGAAGACTTTTTCGAAGTACTTCGAGAAGTTGACGAAGTAGTCGGTCCTTATCGCCCCGCCAACGCCGAGACGCGGCCTCGCCTCGATGACCATCCCTTCCCTGAGGAAATCGGTAACCGGCCTCAGGACGGGTTCTGATTCGCCGGCCTCGGAATCGATGTCGCAGAGGTATTTCCG